>NZ_FYDI01000022.1:0-75406 GCF_900187465.1 Pseudomonas sp. Irchel 3A18 | reverse complement strand
CTGCCGTTCTTCTTGAGGTTTGCTGTAGCGCTTTATCCACGCATAGAGGCTATGCGTCGACACACCAAGACGGGCCGCTACGTCAGCGACGGGAAGCTTCTTTTCGGTCACTTGATTGACCGCTTGGGTTTTGAATTCTTCGGGATAACGCGGGTTGCTCATGGCACCTCCTGATTGGCCTCATTTTAAGGCATGGAGGTGTCTACGAAACCCGGGGCGATTCAGGGTTTTATCCGCCATACTCCCCAGTAACACATTGACCGCACTGTATTTCCCCACTAAATACTGAGTGCTCCAGGTATTGCGACCATTATGCTTATGAACAAAATTACCGGCATATTTACCACTCTCGCAACGATCAAACTCCATAAGTTCCGAAATCCTGCCCGTTGCATCAGAGGTAAAAATTTTAGTAATTTTTTTCAGCCCGCGATGGGGCTCCAACTCAAAATTCATCACACCACCTTCCAACGGATAAGCCTTGCTATCGGTAAATGTCCCCTCAAGCAATGCCTTCGTAAAAGCCTGTGTGGCCAGAAAAGGAGGATCGGTCAAACCATAAGGTATTTTCAGCAAACCCTCTTCATCATGAAGGTCATAGCGCATATGGGGGTACGAGCCGAACACGATGCGGTAACCCGCTTTATCAAATCTGGCGCCGTCAGCGGCCATCACCCGAATATTGATCCGCGCTCCCGGTGTCAGGCTACGAAAAGCCTCAGGCCCGTTGTATTTCTTGAGCTTCCACTCTCCACCATCGACCTGATATTCAACCTTCCATACGCGATTCAATACACTGAGCCCCGGCGTTGCGAGCAATACATCCTGCCCGCGAATGGCTGTAAAACTATAACGGTCCACCGAGGTGTCGCTCTGTAATGTCTGCTCGATCTGATGAATGCGGTCGCTCAGTACAGTGAACGCTTCGCCGTCGATCTCTTGCACCTGTTGTTCCTGCCCGGCAGTCGAAACGGGAAGCTGGAATGCCCCCTGGGCCTGCGCAAGTGCATGACCTGAAAACGCCCATAAACACCCGCATAAGAATGCCGGGTAAAACCAGTTCCAGCGCTTGTTCATGATAACTTCCTTATTATTGATTTTATGCAGGGCACCCTTGCCACTGACAAGCCGGACATAATCACTCAGGCCCATCATGTTCAATCCCGAATAAAATAAAAGGAAATGTCCTACACTTTTTAATTTCAGAAACCCCTTACGTTTTTCCGGGCAATATCTCTTGCTAACAAATACCAGCACAATGAAGTCGCCTGGTAGCCCACCAAACGCCCCTGCCTGCCTGAAATCTCCCACGCCACAAGACAATTTTTCCCGCAACTGCGGCCAGCGTCTAAGCTTGAGACAAGTGCGACTAACAGGGTGACCGGGCCAATCGATCATGGGCGTATTACGGCATTCCGATACCAGGCAAGGTGTGATTTCTGCTGAGCGTCAGGATGACCCTCCCATGTCCACTCCACCCCGCCGCAAGCGTTACGGGTGGAGGGTGTTCTGGGTCGTGGTGACGATGGGCGGCATTGCATTGGGAGCAGCCATTGCCGTCGAAAGCCGCAGTTCAAGGCTTCAGGCAAAGGAGTTCAGCCGCTTTGCCGCCAGCTTGAGCTATTCGCTCGAACCCGGCCCGAGCGATGCAGTGGTTTATCCCGGTGAGGGGCCTTTCGATAAACGCCTGGGCTATTCGTCGATGGATGAATTCCTGTCGCGCCTGCTCAAACGCGATTACCTGATTACCCGGCAGACACGCTTTTCACCCGAGCTGTTGCGCTACAGCCAACACGGCTTTTTCGTGCCTTACGAGGAGAAAATCCAGGCGGGCCTGTCGATTACCGACTGCCGCAGTGAACCGCTTTATGAGTTTCGCTATCCGCAGCAACTCTACGCCGACTTTGCCTCCATCCCGCCCCTGGTGGTGAACAGTCTTTTGTTTATCGAGAACCGTGATCTGCTCGATGAGCAGCAGCCACTGGCCAACCCGGCCGTGGACTGGCCGCGCTTCGCCAAGGCGGCACTGTCTCAGGTGGCCAAGATATTTGCGATCCCTGGCCAGTCAGCAGGCGGCAGTACCCTGGCGACGCAACTGGAGAAATATCGCCACTCTCCGGACGGCCTGACGCAATCGGGCTCAGAGAAACTGCGTCAGATGATTTCTGCCAGTGTCCGGGCCTATCTGCCGGGCGAGCAGACCTTGCAGGCACGTCAGCATGTGGTGCGTGATTACCTGAACAGCGTGCCATTGTCCGCGGTGCCCGGTCATGGCGAAGTTCATGGCATGGCTGAAGGCTTGCGAGTCTGGTTCGGTGCCGACTTTGCAAGGACCAATCAGGTACTCGCCTCAGACCCGAAAGACGCAAAGGGCCTGGGCGAAAAAGGTCTGGCGCTGCGCGAGGTGTTATCGCTGGTGATTGCCCAGCGTCGTCCGTCCTATTACCTGACCAAAGGCCGACTGGAACTGGCGGATCTCACTGACAGCCATATTCGCTTGCTCGCACAGGCACAGGTCATCGATCAACCGCTGGCCAACGCGGCACTGGCCAGCGCGGTCACTTACCGTGACTGGGTACAGCAACCGACAATCCAGCCCATTGAAACCAACAAGGGCATCAGTGTGGCGCGCAGCCGGCTGTCCAACCTGCTCAATCGCCCGCTCTATGATCTGGACCGGCTCGATCTGTCAGCCACCAGTACGCTGCAAGGCGAGCTGCAAAACAGTGTCAGCCAATACCTGCGCGATCTGGCGAACCCGGCCTTCGCGGAGAAAATCGGCCTGTTCGGCGAACGGCTACTGTCACCGGCCAGCACAGCTCAGGTGCGTTACAGCTTCACTCTGTTCGAGCGCGGGCCGGACGGTTCGCGGGTACGGGTGCAAACCGACAGCACCGACCAGCCGTTCGACATCAACGAGGGCAGCAAGCTGGAGCTGGGCTCCACTGCCAAGATGCGAGTGCTGACCACTTATCTGGAAATCATCGCCGAGCTGCACGCACGCTACGCCGACATGAGTGTTACAGCGTTGAGAAAAACCCCGGTCGAAGAACCTGACCGGCTGACCCGCTGGGCTCTGGATTACCTGATACAAAACAAGGACCGTGACCTGGCGAAAATGCTCTCTGCGGCCCTGGATCGACAATATTCGGCCAGCCCTGGCGAAAGCTTTTTTACCGGTGGCGGCCTGCATCGCTTCAACAATTTCCGTCGCGAAGACAATGAGCGGATTCCGACGCTGCGCGAGTCCCTGCGCGAGTCGATCAACCTGCCCTTCATTCGCCTGATGCGTGATCTGGTGCGCTACAGCACTTATCAGGCACCCAACAACAGCGCCGCGTTGCTCAAGGATGATGACAACCCCCGTCGCCAGGAATACCTGAGCCAGTTTGCCGACCGAGAAGGCACGGTTTTCCTGCTGAAGTTCTGGAAACGCTACAAGGACAAGTCCACCCAGGAACGGCTGGACACCTTTCTCGATGGCATCAATCCCACGGCTGTCCGTTTGGCGGCAGTGCATCGCTACCTGTTGCCAGGTGCCGATCAGGATACGTTCAATGCCTTCGTCCGCGCCCATCTGGTCGAAACCGGAACCCGCCCGAAACTCACCGAAAAACGCCTGACAGAGCTTTACAAAAACTACGGGCCTGGCGCCTACGACTTGCCGGATCAGGGTTATATCGCGCGTGTCCACCCTCTGGACCTGTGGTTGCTCGGTTACCTGTTGAAATACCCCGACGCCCAGTTCAAGGATGCAGTTGCAGCCAGCCGTCATGAGCGCCAGGAAGTCTATGGCTGGCTGTTCAAGAGCCGACACAAGAGCGCTCGGGACAGCCGCATCCGCACGATGATGGAAGTCGAGGCGTTTCTGGATATCGAACAGCGCTGGCAGCGGGTGGGTTATCCGTTCGATCATCTGGTGCCCTCACTGGCGACGGCCATCGGCAGCTCGGGCGACCGTCCTGCGGCATTGGCCGAGCTGATCGGCATCATCCAGAACGATGGCATCCGCCTGCCTGCCCTGCGCATCGACAGCCTGCATTTTGCTGCTGGCACGCCTTATGAAACCGTGCTGGCCAGCAATCCGGAGCTGGGCAAGCGCGTGCTGCCTTCCGAAGTGGCAGCCGCCATGCGCGAAGCGCTGTCGCAGGTGGTGGATGGCGGTACGGCAAAGCGTGTGCAAGGCACTTTCAAACTGCAGGACGGCAGCATCCTGGCCATGGGAGGCAAGACGGGCACCGGGGACAACCGTATCGAAAGCATTGGTGCGGGTGGACGGGTGATCAGTTCGCGCGCCATCAACCGCACAGCCACTTTTGTGTTCTACCTCGGTGAAAACCACTTCGGCACCCTGACCGCTTTTGTCCCTGGCCGCGCCGCAGAAGGCTTCAGGTTTACCTCGGCCTTGCCAGTGCAAGTGCTCAAGGGTATGGCTCCCATTCTTGTGCCCTATCTGGAAAATGGCGGGCATGCCATGTGCGGCGCGCCCTCTCCAAGCGCATGAGACCGTTCGTCCGTATCTCTTTGCGAAACATTTAAGATATATCTTAAGGTATATCTAAATCGGAACGAGAGATGAAGAGAATGCGTGATGACCCTCACCGTCCCCACGACCGTCCCCTGCTTCGCGAATATGGCGATGGCCGCGACGGTTTTGAAAAACGCCCTGGCCGTGAACGCGGCGGACGTGGCCCTCGGGTGTTCGCTCCGGGTGACCTGAAGCTGTTGCTGCTGGCCTTGATTGCCGAGCAGCCTTGCCATGGCTATGACCTGATCCGCCAGATCGAAGGCATGTTCGATGGCGCCTATAGCCCAAGTCCTGGCGTGATCTATCCCACCCTGACCTTTCTTGAAGAAAGCGAACTGATTCTGGGCGATGCCCAGGGCGGCAAGAAGCTTTACACCATTACTGCTGCCGGTCTGGAATCGCTGACCGAACAGGCTGTCGCCCTTGATGGCGTAAGAATGCGGATCGAAGTCAGCAAACGCTCCCTGCGCGGCCATGACCGTCCACCGGAAATCCATGAAGCGGTGCATAACCTGCGTCATGCGCTGCAGATGCACCACGGTCGCTGGAGCCCGGAAGAAATTCTTCGTGTTCGCGACCTGCTCAACGAGACCGCCAAATCCATCGTCGATGGCCCACAATCTGCGTCGGAGAAGTCCGTATGAATTCGCAACAATCGATCCATCGCGTCAACCATGAAATCCGAGTGCGCAAGCTTGAAGTCCTGCGTGTCGCCGAGCTGACGCCGCTGATGCGTCGCGTCACCCTGCACGGGCCGCAACTGGCGGGCTTCATCAGCCTGGGCACCGATGACCACGTAAAGCTGTTGTTCGCCCAGACTCCCGAAGAGCAGGCGGCGCTGGACAACTTCACACCCGGCAGCAGCGGCGATGGCCCGCGTCCGGCGATGCGTGACTACACGCCGCGTCGTTACGACGAAGCCACAGGCGAGCTGGATATCGATTTCGTCCTGCACGGTGACGGCCCTGCTGCCACATGGGCGGCTCAGGCCGAGCCTGGACAATTCCTGCATATTGCCGGTCCCCGTGGCTCGATGGTGGTGCCGGATATCTTCGACAGCTATCTGCTGATCGGCGACGAAACCGCCATCCCGGCCATTGCCCGACGCCTGGAGTCGCTGGCGGCGAATCGTATCGCACAGGTGGTGGTCGAGATTGCGAACAAGGATGAGCAGCAGGTTTTCACAAGCCAGGCACAGATCAACGTCACCTGGGTCGTTCGCGGCGAACAGAATCTGGTGGATGTTACGCGCCGTCTGGAAGTGCCTGCCGGCAAGCTCTACGCCTGGGTCGCCACCGAAGCGGCCTTGTCACGCAAGATCCGCCGTGTGCTGCTGGACGAATTCGGGCTTGATGAGGGGTTCGTCAAGGCGGCTGGTTACTGGCGTCTGGATGAGAATGACGAAGGCTGATCAGGCTGCTTCTTCGCGAATGAACGCACTCATCGAGGCGTTCTTTCGCGAAACCCTTTATCAATCCCCAGCAAAACCAGCGCAATCACCACAAACCCCAACAGCACGCCACCCGCATTGATAAAGGACTGCGCATACCCGAGCGTGCCGACATCGATGAAGGGGTACATGTAATCCCCCAATGCATCGCCGCGCAGCAGGACATAGCCGAAGTAGAGGATCGGGTACAGCGTCCACAGCAGCACATGGTTAAAACGAAGCCTGCCTCTGGGCACATACAGCCACCAATACACCACGAAGATCAGCGGCATGACGTCGTGCAACAATTCGTCCGCGATCCACTGCCAGCCTTGTGGTTGCCACAGATGGCGCAGCAGCAGGTTATAGGCGATACCTACCAGCGCAATGCTGGCAGCAATGCCGCCGCACACGACCGGATGGCGAAAGAAATCATGCCCGCGGGACTGGCGATGACTCAATGCACAGGTGAGCGCCACCGCGACCAGCGTGTTGCTCAAGACCGTAAAGAAGCTGAAGAAACGAACCAGACCGCCCAGCAGGCTGGCCTGATCGGCCCAGCGCGCCCAGAAAATCAGATACATCTGGATAGCCAGGCCAGACCAGCCCAGGCAGGCGGCAACCAGCGTGTAGCGACGCTGTCCCTGCGTCAGTTGCGGATGTTCGCTGTGCATCTTTTGATCCTTGAAGGCCAGCGTCCATGCCGAGTGTCTTACCAACCCTTGCTGCGATGCAGCTTCACGTACAGCGCTTCCACTTTCTCGCGAGCCCAGGGCGTCTTGCGCAGAAAAGTCAGGCTGGACTTGATACTCGGATCACTCTTGAAGCAGCGAATATCGATGCGCTCAGACAAACCGGACCATTGATAGTGCTCGACCAGAGCCTTGAGGATCTGTTCCAGCGTGACGCCGTGCAGAGGGTCGTTCTGGGTTGTTGTCATGACTGACCTTGAAGCTTGATGAATGCGAAGGTGCGCACCTTAGCCGAGCCATCAGAAGGTAGGAAGAGCTTAGCGTGAGATGAGTGAAGTTTCGCCAGCTCCGCCCACAAGAAGCCTTCATGGAAGACACGGAAAAGTTCCCCTTTTCACGACAAAAAGAGATGTTATAGTGTAACAATAAATTACGTACCTACCCGCTTAACTCTCGACTTGGGGCTCTGCCATGCGCCCTGCCAAGGAAACCGATATGTCACCGATGCACCGCAACCTGCTCTGGCGCCTGACGCCATTGGCAACCGCTCTGCTGCTGGCCGCGCCAGCCCATGCAGCAGAAAGCCTTGAGCTGCAACCTCAGGTCATCACAGCCAACCCGCTGGGCAGCGATCAACTGGCAACGCCGACAACGGTTCTGGAAGGCGATGCCCTGACCCTTGAGCAGAAAGGCAGCCTGGGTGAAACCCTGAACAAGCAGCCGGGAGTTTCTTCGTCCTATTTCGGCCCGGGCGCCAGCCGCCCGATCATTCGCGGCATGGACGGTGACCGGATTCGTATCCTGCGCAATGGCGTAGGCGCGCTGGATGCTTCGTCCCTGTCCTACGACCACGCCGTCCCGCTGGACCCGGTGAATGTCGACCGCGTCGAAATCGTTCGAGGCCCGGCCGCCCTGCTCTATGGCGGCAGCGCCATCGGCGGCGTGGTCAACACCTTCGATAACCGCATCCCCACCGAAGCCATCGAAGGCATTCACGGTGCAGGCGAACTTCGTTACGGCGGAGCAGATACGACCCGTAGCAGCGCGGGCAAACTGGAAGCCGGTAACGGTCAGTTCGCCTTGCACATCGATGCCAACGCCCGTGAGTTCAATGACCTGCACATCCCCGGCTACGCCCGCACCCGCGAGCTGCGCGCCCAGGGCAGCGAAGACGGTGACAAGAAAAACCGCCTGAGCAACAGCGATGGACGTCAGGACGGCGGCGCCGTCGGCGGCTCCTACACCTGGGATGACGGCTATGCGGGCGTGTCGTACAGCAACTACGACTCCAACTACGGCTCACCCGCCGAGCAGGACGTGCGTATCCGCATGCAGCAGGAGCATTACGCTTTCGCCTCCGAGATCCGCAATCTGTCCGGGCCTTTCACGTCGGTCAAACTGGACGCGGGCTACACCGACTATGAACACCGCGAGATCGAAGGCGGCGAAGTCGGCACCACCTTCAAGAACAAGGGTTACGAAGCCCGCATCGAAGCCCGTCATCAACCCATAGGGCCAGTCAATGGCGTGGTGGGCGCACAGATAACCCGCAGCGAGTTTTCTGCCTTGGGTGAAGAAGCCTTCGTGCCGCAGACCGATACCGATGCTGGCGCGCTGTTCATTCTTGAAGAACTGCAAGCCACCGAGCGCTTGAAGCTGAGCCTGGGCGGACGCATCGAACACACCACGGTCAATCCCGATGCTCAGGGCAAGGATCGTTTCGCCGCAGCCGACAACTCCAGCAAGTTCACGGCGGGCAGCCTGTCGTCGGGCGCGGTCTACACTCTGACACCCGTCTGGTCCCTGGCTGCGACGCTGGGTTATACCGAACGCGCTCCAACCTTCTATGAGCTGTATGCCAATGGCGCTCACGTGGCCACCGGCACTTACGAGCGCGGCAATGCCGACCTCTCGAAAGAAAAAGCGGTTTCCAGCGATCTGGCCCTGCGCTTCGACAATGGCACCCACAAAGGCAGTGCGGGTGTTTTCTACAGCCACTTCTCCAACTACATCGGCTTGCTGGGCAGTGGTCGTACCGTCGATGAAGACGGACAGGACGATGCCAGCGGCATCCCAGAATTCAACTACGCTGGCGTTCGTGCGCGCTTCAGCGGTTTCGAGGCCCAGGACCACTGGAAGCTGGGTGAAAACCGCTACGGCAGCCTGGCACTGGAACTGTCCGGTGACTACACCCGCGCCACAAATCTGGATACCGGCGAAGCCTTGCCCCGTATCGCACCCTTGCGTCTGAACAGTGGCCTGCTGTGGGAACTGGACAAGTGGCAGGCTCGCCTCGATATCGAGCATGCCAGCGCTCAGCGTCGAGTCCCGGATAACGAATCCACGACCGATGGTTACACCACGCTGGGGGCCAGTGCCGGTTACCGCTTCAATCTGGGCAGCAGCCAATGGCTGGCTTTCGTCAATGGCGAGAACCTGACCAACCAGACCGTGCGCTACGCCAGCTCGATCCTGCGGGATATCGCACCGGCCCAGGGCCGTAGCGTACAAGTCGGTTTACGCACCACTTTCTGATCGCCTTGAAAAGCCCCAGCGTGCAATGCGCGGGGGCTTGCGAGCAGCACTGTTGCCAATGGCGCAACAGTGCCTGTCAGGTTTGCGTCTGGTCAAAAATTAGTTAGCTCCCTATCATTCTCTACCCTGGCCTGACGTCGTACGCCATCGAGCAGTAGGTGTCATCCCATTTCAATGCACGAACGCCAGCCATGGCGGTCTACGCCTCAACGCCCGTTTTCTGACCAATGGTTGATATCGGCTGTCGGAAATTCGTTTCAAGAACTAGCGTTCAAAAACATGACGCCAATGTGCGATGCGCACAACAGCGTCAATAAAACATTCAATCGTCACGGAGATTCGCATTATGAGCACTGAAGGTGCTTTGAGTAGAAATCGCCTGTTACCCACATTGCTCGGTCTGGTGATCGCGCTGATGGGACTGGTCCTCTTGGTTGGCGGCCTCAGACTGATGCAACTGGATGGTTCGCTCTACTACCTGCTGGCAGGCATCGGTTTTACAGTCACCGGCGTGCTGCTCATCCTGGGACATCGCTCCGCCCTTGGCCTGTATGCGCTTCTGTTGTTTGCGAGCACGGTCTGGTCCTTGTGGGAAGTCGGCCTCGACTGGTGGCAACTGGTGCCACGTCTGGCGCTCTGGTTCGCACTGGGTATCGTCCTGCTGTTGCCATGGTTTCGTCGGCCTCTGCTGCGTGGCGAACCTGCCCGCCTGGGCACAGGAGCCCTGACGGTCGCGGTCGTGCTAGCAGGCCTGACCGCACTGGCCAGCCAGTTCACAAATCCCGGTCGTATCGAAGGACAACTGGACCGCGAAACCGCAGGCACCACCAACACGGCTCCTGCCATGCCCGATGGCGACTGGCAGTCCTATGGCCGTACCGGCTTCGGCGACCGCTACTCGCCACTGGCCCAGATCACGCCACAGAACGTCAACACCCTGGTGCCCGCCTGGACCTATCGCACCGGCGACATCCCAGGACCGAACGATCCGGGAGAAACCACAGCCGAAAATACACCGCTCAAAGTCAACGGCATGTTGTACGTGTGTACACCGCATAGCCAGGTGATCGCCCTGGACCCGGACAGCGGCAAGGAAATCTGGCGCTTCGATCCGAAGATCAGCACCCAGAATGCAGAAAACTTCAAAGGCTGGGCGCACATGACCTGCCGTGGCGTCTCGTATCACGATGACGCCGCCTATGCCGCGAGCAGCCCTGCTCAAAGCCCGGCCACACCGGCTGCCGAAAGCACTGCCGGCAATGCATGCCCGCGCCGTATCTTCCTGCCTACTGCCGACACCCGTCTGATCGCTCTGAACGCCGATACCGGCAAGATGTGTGAAGACTTCGGCAACAAAGGCTCGATCGATCTGAGCGCCAATATCGGTACCTTCGCGCCGGGCGGCTACTACTCCACGTCGCCACCGGCCGTGACCAGGGATCTGGTGGTGATTGGCGGCCATGTCACCGATAACGTTTCCATCGACGAGCCTTCGGGCGTCATCCGTGCCTACGACGTTCACACCGGCCGCCTGGTCTGGAACTGGGACAGCGGCAATCCGGACGATACGACGCCTATCGCCGAAGGCAAGACCTACACCCGCAACTCGCCGAACATGTGGTCCATGTTCAGCGTCGATGAAAAGCTGGGCATGCTCTACCTGCCGATGGGCAATCAGATGCCTGATCAGTGGGGCGGCAACCGCACGCCAGCCTCGGAGAAATACAGCGCAGGTCTGGTAGCGCTGGACATCGCCACCGGTAAAGTGCGCTGGAATTACCAGTTTACCCATCACGATTTGTGGGACATGGATGTGGGCGGTCAACCGACCCTCATGGACATGAAAACCGCCGATGGCGTCAAACCGGCGGTGCTGGCTTCGACCAAGCAAGGCAGCATCTATGTGCTGGACCGCAGCAACGGCCAGCCCATCGTGCCGATCAATGAAGTACCAGTACCGCAAGGCGCAGTCGAAGGGGATCACACCTCGCCGACCCAGCCCAAGTCCGACCTGAACTTCATGCCACCGCCCCTCAAGGAGCGTGACATGTGGGGCGTGACGCCATTCGATCAGATGCTGTGCCGGATCGATTTCAAATCCTTGCGCTACGAAGGTCCCTTCACGCCGCCATCGCTGCAGGGCTCGATCGTTTATCCAGGCAACTTCGGCGTGTTCGACTGGGGTGGTATCTCGGTTGACCCGGTTCGTCAGATCGCGTTCGTCAACCCGAGCTACATGGCGTTCCGCTCGAAACTGGTGCCGGCCGCCGAGGTTGAAGCCGGGCCGGGTCGCAAGAGCGAAACCGAAGGCGTGCAACCCAACAAGGGCGCACCTTATGGCGTGATCCTCGAAGCGTTGCTCTCGCCAATGGGCCTGCCTTGCCAGGCGCCAGCATGGGGTTATGTGGCAGCCGTGGACCTGACCAACCATAAGACCATCTGGATGCACAAGAACGGTACCGTGCGTGACAGCTCGCCGGTCCCGATTCCCCTGACCATGGGCGTTCCAAGCCTGGGCGGCACCTTCACCACCGCCAGCGGCGTGGCTTTCCTGAGCGGTACGCTGGACCAGTACCTGCGCGCCTACGACGTCCGTAACGGCAAGCAGTTGTGGGAAGCACGCCTGCCCGCAGGTGCCCAGACCACCCCGATGACTTATACCGGCAAGGACGGCCAGCAATATGTGCTGGTGGTAGCCGGTGGTCACGGCTCACTGGGGACCAAACAAGGCGACTACGTGATGGCGTTCAAACTGCCGAAGTGATACTTCGTGCAGCAAAAAAAGGCGGCTTCCCCTGAGGGGGAGCCGCCTTTTTACATCCGCCGTCAAACCGGTCAGCAGCCCTTGGAGCCAGCCTTGGGCACGAATGCGGTTTTCACCCCCGGCTTGAGGGTGATGTAGGCCCGACGCCATGGCTCGTCGCCGACCATCTGCCAGCGGTGCCCTTCGCCTGTGGTGTCCTGGGCAACCAGCACATCGCCCGGGTGCAGGACAAAGGTTTCGCCGCCGGTAGTGAAGAACTCGAGCGTGCCGCTCAGAGTGATCACGTATTGCTCTTCGGGAGCGGGATGCCAGTCGTAGGACGAATGAGGTGCCGTTTCCTTGAAGTGGATGATGTCCACATTGGTACGAAACTTCTGATCGACTGTACCTTCCTGGATATGAGCACGGTTGTCAGTGCCTGTGCACAACTTGAACGCCCTTATCCCCTGCTGCGCAACCTCCGTGGTCGGTATTGCCGCGTGGGCGGTACCCAGAGGCAGCATGACCACAGCCGCCATGGCGACTCCGGTGCCCAGTACGCGAATCAGCTCAAGTTGACGAGCGATAACATTTTTCAACAGCACATTTTGTTTCTGCAGCATATAACTTCCCTGGGAATGAAAAACACACTGAAAACGGCCCTGGTTATCCGGACAGATGACCAAAGCAAAAAAGGCTTGAATAGACACTGCTGTTTTTGAAGACGCGCAGTTCGTCTTACACATGTACAACTGCGTATAAAACTCGATACAAAAACGTTATGCACATACGGGTAGCTGTTTATAACGCCGTGGCCTGAGGACAGGGGATAGCCTGTCTTGAGCGTCTGAAGGAAATACCATATCCCTGAAAATTTAGAAATATGTTCTGAGGCGTATTTCTTTATTTCTATTCCATGAGGCTTTGGCGCATCGATTTTATCCGGGCAGTTGAATTGCATCAGCCGGTAAAACCACAAGTTAATATTTCTTCACAAAAGCAGAACCTCTGCTTTCACAGAAAAAATCAAAAGATAAATAGACTTCGGAAGGGGAACAGCGGTTTGACCCGTTTCACAATCAAGTCGGCAACGTGAACGACTTGATTGTGAGCAGGCCTGCAAGAAGATTACTTCTCGATCACTTCCCCACGCATCGGCGCCAGCCGGGCGATCAGGCGGTTTTGCACCGGCACCGGGATTTTCTCGGCATCCATGGACTTGATGAGGTTCTCCACCAGCGCATTGAAATCACTGCGGGTCAGGTTCTGCCCCTTGTGGGATTCAGCCATGCTGTCACCTTTGTATTCGCAGGGGCCTCCGGCCTCGACACAGAGTTTTTCCACCAGCCTGTCGCGCAACAAAACAATATTGACCCGCTTGAAGCGCTCGACGATACGTTCATCCTGGGCAACGTTCATCAACATGCCCTCGACAATGCGCTGAATACCGGCGCGCTGCCCGAGGTCTTGATAAAGGCTGTCATCCTTGGGTGGCTGTTGGGCACAGCCCACTAGCAAGGCAATCATCAGACCCATCAACAGACGTTTCATCAGAAACTCCCCTGAATAGACAGATAAGTGCCGTTCTGGTTATCCAGCGTGGCGATTTCGCCCAGTCGTGCGTAGGCAAGGACAATCGACAAGTGCTTGTTGGGGAAATAGCCGACAAAGATATCAGCCCAGTCGCTTTCTCCGGCAAACGACAGGTTGTCCGGTTTTTCGCGATACTCAACCCCCATGGCCCAGCGTGGATTGAACAGAACAGCCACCGAACCTTCCTTGAGGACGCTGCGACTGTCGCGACGGTCGCCACCAAAGCCCAGCAAACCGGTTTCATTGGCGCGGCTGTAACGCACGCCACCGTTGACCACCACGTTGTAACCAAAGGCCGCCCCCATCAACAGGCGGCTGGCGGTCAGATAACCCTCGACGTCAGAATCACGCTTTGAGCCGATGAGGCTCGGAATCAGGAAGTCGTTCTGGTGTTTGTACTGAACCCCCAGAGAAACCTGAGGTAGGGAATCGTAGATCAGGTCGCCGAACAAGCGCACTTTAATACCGAAGACATCCTGGGTCAGGTTGTCTTCAGGCAGACTCAACTTGTGCTGCAAGGTGCCCAGATCGAAACGCTGGTGGGCATAGGACAACTCGACACGGTTACCGTAGGCCACCGCCATACCGGCCACATCCAGGGTGTAGTCGGGCAAATCGATATGCGTGGCAAACGCGCTTGCGCCCCACTCACCCTGTTCGCCATAACCGGTAATCACCGCCCACGGCGTGATCCCGCCGCCCGCTGCACCTTCTATGCTGCTGGCGCCTCCCGTAGCGATCAAACGACCGTTATCGGCCATGGCAAGGGACGAGAAAGCCCCCAGAAAGCAACCCAACAACAACGAAATTCTGTAGGTCATAGCTCAATTAACCATCAGGCTGGGGGGAGTCAGAGACGTGGCAATCCATGCCTCGAACGCGGAGGCGGTCAAAGGGCGACTGATGAGGTAGCCCTGAGCCGTATCGCAATGCCAACGCTCAAGCAAATCCAGGCTGTGCTGATACTCGACACCCTCGGCAACCACCTTGAGTCCCAGGTTGTGACTCATCTCGATGGTGGAACGCACGATCACAGCGTCCTCACTGGTTTCATCCAGGTTGCGAACAAAGGACTGGTCGATTTTCAACTCCTGTACCGGCAATCGTTTGAGGTGTGCCAATGAAGAGTAGCCGGTGCCGAAGTCGTCCACCGAAAGACTGATGCCGCAATCGCGCAAACGGTTGAGCACGAGCAGGGCTTTCTCAGGCTCGCTCATCACGGCGCTTTCCGTGATCTCGAAAATCAGTTGCTCGGCCGGTACGCCATAAAGGTTGAGCAGCGTTACAACGTGTCCGACCAGATCGCCACTGAGCAGGTCATCGGCAGAAATATTGACCGACAGCTGGATGACCAGGCCACGCTTGTTCCACTCGGCCAACTGGCGCATGGCTTCCTCAATCACCCAGTTGGTCAGCAACTGGATGCTGCCGGTACGCTCGGCCAGCACGATGAACTCGGCAGGCGATACATTGCCGAACTGCGGATGACTCCAGCGCAACAAGGCTTCGGCCTGACACACATGACCTTTGCTGATATCCAGCTTGGGTTGGTAATGCAGCATCAGCTCGCCATTCTGCGCAGCCTTGCGCAAGTCGCGGATCAAGCTGATCTGGCGCTGGTGAGCCAGGTCGCGACCATCTTCATAGATCTGCATGCGCCCCGGCAGGCTTGCCGCATCTTTACGGGCAATTGCTGCACGGCTGAGCAGTTCTTTGGGGGCATCACCGTTTTCGGGATAGGTAGTGATACCGATACAGCACTCAAGGGAGACATCCTGGTTATCCACACGATGCGGTTCGCTGAGGATACGCTGCAGGGTATCGCCCATGGCCACGGCACCATCGCTGGTGGTGTTATCCAGCAACAACAGGAACTCATCGACCGCCAGGCGGGCCACGGTATCACCGGAGCCCAGGGCATCCTGCAGTTGCCTGCTCACCTGGCGCAACAATTGATCCACACCTTCGGCGCCACTGCTTTCGTTGATCGACGCCATGTTCTCGATGCCCAGGTACATCAAGGCCACCGGGCGCTCCGCAGCAATCGCACTGCCCAGACGCTCCATGACCAGCGCCCGGTTAGGCAGACCGGTCACCGCATCATGCAAGGCGTTGTGCGCCAGTTGCCCTTCACGCTCTGCAATACCCTGCTGCATGGCGTTGATGGCGCCTGCGAGCATGCCCAGTTCGTCGCTGCGCGTCATCACCACCGGCGTTTCATAATCACCATCACCGATACGCTGGGCCGCCAGTGCCAGTTCCCGAACCGGAGTGGACACGCTGCGCGCCAGTGCCAGCGTACCTAACAAAGAGCCAAACAGTGCCGCCAGGGATATCCAGAAGATCTTTTCATCCAGAGGCGCAAAGGCCTGCAAGGCCTTGTCCAGCGGGCTTTGCAGCAAAGCGATCACTTGCCCGTCGCTGGCCTGGCCGGTGTTGGCCAGCATCAGTGACTGGCTGAGAAAGTTCTGATTCAACTGCTCGGTGACGCGCATCTGCCCCTCGGACAAACTACGCATCAACTCGACCATGCCGGGGCGCAACGCCTCAGGCTGGGTACTGATCAACTCGCCAGGCTGGCCGTGCTCCACGGTCAGGAACGACACTTCGAGTCCACTGAGGGAGCGCAGCTCCTGAGCGATATCGTTATCGATGGCAAACCCCATCACGACACGTCCGATGGGCAAGGGAGCCAGGACCGTACTCTCAACCAGCAAGTGCGGTATGCCGCCGCCCGGGACGATCAGCACCGACTGTTTATTGCGCTTGGCATTACGCAATGCCTGGTCGTAGACGAACTTCGAGCCTTCAGGCACGTTGGATTCGGTACTGGAGATCACCGTACCGTCCATGCCCAGCAGAAACATGTCGCTGGCATTGATCCGCGCACCATGGTTCAACAGCACCGAGCGGATGGTCGATGAGTCCTCGCTGGCTACCGCGTCGCGGAAGCCGAAATCGGCAGAGAGTAATTGCACCGTATCGCGCAAGCGCTTGCCACGCAGCTCGATCAGGCGTTCAAAAACCCGACTGCCCACTTCCAGTTGCGCCTGAGCCTGAGTACGGACCGCATCGCCCGTCGCGATCTTGACGGCAAAAAACACCGCGCTGACCACGATAAGCAACAAAGCGATCAATACGCAGGCAATGCGCGCCTGAAAGCTGTTACGAAGATTCATCAATGAGCAGCCTTGTGGAAAGCTTCGCCAAACGCTCCCGGAGCGGGCCTGGCAGGTTTGTCTTCATTCTTGACCTCGACATCGAGGTTGAAGCGCTGGGTCAGGCCCGAAGCAGGAATATCGAACTCGCCCCCCGAAACCGGCTGCATGTCTTCAGCCTGAGGATGCCAGAGCGTTGCCACGTAATGACCGGCAGGTAACAGGTCAAGCTTGAGGGTGCCATTGCTGTCGGTCACACCGAACCATGGTTCGTCAGTGACATAGATGTAGCCGACCATCCAGTCATGGATATTGCAGCCAAGCACCACGACACCCGCCTTGTCGAACAGCAACGGCTCGGAAGGTGTGCCTTCATAGAGACGCAGCTCGAAGCGTTTTGCGGGGGAGAAGGAATAGACCTGGTGACGAATGTTGTCACTGTTGGGGAATTTGACTTGCGCGCCGGTGTGCACAGCCAGCACGCGCGGCGAAAACTCCTGGTCGCGCTGGTCCATTTCAGCCTTGCCACCGCTGACAGCACCTGCGGCAGGTCCTTTGAGCGTCAGGACCGCATCGGCAAGCGGTTTGCCTTGCTTGTCGAATACCTGGGCAGTCAATGCCGCAGCAGATGCATGTGCAGCGGACAACGCCAATAATCCAGTCAGGACAACTGAAGAAAATACTCTGGTCATACTCGATTCAATCCAAAACGGCAGTACTGATAACAAGAACGCCAGCCTTGGCATGGTTTTGCATGCAGATGAACTGTCGACCCATTAAGAGCACGCAACATCAGGCATTTGCCATCAAGCAATCAAACCTTAAAAAAACACAGGGCAATGCCCTGCATATCATTGACTGATTGCCTCCTACTCACGCTATCGACCGCCCCCATTGAAACCTGAGGGCACTTGCCCCATCTAAGCATCATGTTCAATTTCGCAGGTGCCCTATGAGTGACCAGCAGAAAGACTCACAAGATTTGCCTGATGACGCAGCCGAACACACGATTCATCTGAGCTCCGACAGCACGTCCCTTGCTCTTCCAGGCCAGAACCTGCCGGACAAGGTCTACATCATTCCGATCCACAACCGTCCCTTCTTTCCGGCACAGGTTCTGCCTGTGATCGTCAATGAAGAGCCGTGGGCCGAAACCCTGGAGCTGGTCAGCAAGTCCGAACATCACTCGCTTGCGCTGTTTTTCATGGACACTCCCCAGGAGGATCCTCGCCACTTCAATACCAAGGCGCTTCCCGAGTATGGCACTTTGGTCAAGGTTCACCATGCCAGCCGCGAAAATGGTCGATTACAGTTCGTGGCCCAGGGTTTGAGCCGCGTTCGTATCCGTACCTGGCTCAAGCACCATCGCCCGCCTTATCTGGTAGAAATCGAATATCCGCAGCAGCCCAACGAGCCCACCGACGAGGTCAAGGCCTACGGCATGGCCCTGATCAACGCGATCAAGGAACTGCTGCCCCTCAACCCGCTTTACAGCGAAGAGCTGAAGAATTACCTCAACCGTTTCAGCCCCAACGATCCCTCGCCCCTCACTGACTTCGCCGCCGCCCTGACATCAGCCACCGGCGTCGAACTGCAGGAAGTACTCGATTGCGTCCCCATGCTCAAGCGCATGGAGAAAGTCCTGCCGATGCTGCGCAAGGAAGTCGAAGTCGCGCGCCTGCAAAAAGAGATCTCCGCCGAGGTCAATCGCAAGATCGGCGAACATCAGCGCCAGTTCTTCCTGAAAGAACAACTCAAGGTCATCCAGCAGGAACTGGGGCTGAGCAAGGACGATCGCAGCGCCGATATCGAACAGTTCGAGCAGCGCCTGGAAGGCAAGACCCTGCCGCCCCAGGCCCGCAAGAAAATCGACGAGGAAATCGGCAAGCTCAAGGTCCTGGAAACCGGCTCCCCCGAATACGCCGTGACCCGCAACTATCTGGACTGGGCCAGCTCTTTGCCCTGGGGCGTCTACGGCGAAGACAAACTGGACCTCAAGCACGCCCGCAAGGTGCTCGACCAGCACCATGCCGGGCTCGACGACATCAAGGCACGTATTCTCGAATTTCTCGCCGTGGGAGCCTATAAAGGCGAAATCAGCGGCTCGATTGTCCTCCTGGTCGGCCCGCCGGGCGTGGGCAAGACCAGCGTCGGACGTTCGATTGCCGAATCCCTTGGCCGTCCTTTCTATCGCCTGAGCGTAGGCGGCATGCGCGACGAGGCCGAAATCAAGGGCCACCGCCGTACCTACATCGGCGCCCAACCGGGCAAGCTGGTGCAGGCACTCAAGGATGTGGAAGTGATGAACCCGGTCATCATGCTCGATGAAATCGACAAGATGGGCCAGAGCTACCAGGGCGACCCGGCTTCCGCGCTGCTGGAAACCCTGGATCCGGAACAGAACGTCGAATTCCTCGACCACTACCTGGACCTGCGCCTGGACCTGTCCAAGGTGCTGTTCGTCTGCACCGCCAACACACTGGACTCGATTCCAGGCCCCCTGCTGGACCGGATGGAAGTGATCCGCCTGTCCGGCTATATCACCGAAGAAAAACTCGCCATTGCCAAACGCCACCTGTGGCCCAAGCAACTGGACAAGGCCGGTGTCACCAAGAACAAACTGTCGATCAGCGACAGCGCCCTGCGCGCAGTCATCGAAGGCTACGCCCGCGAAGCCGGTGTGAGGCAACTGGAGAAGCAACTGGGCAAGCTGGTGCGCAAGGCGGTGGTCAAGCTGCTGGACGAACCCGACTCAGTCATCAAGATCGGCAACAAGGATCTGGAGGCTTCACTGGGCATGCCGGTGTTCCGCAGCGAACAGGTCTTGTCCGGCACCGGCGTCATTACAGGCCTGGCCTGGACCAGCATGGGCGGCGCCACTCTGCCTATCGAAGCGACACGCATCCACACCCTGAACCGCGGCTTCAAGCTGACCGGGCAACTGGGTGATGTGATGAAAGAGTCTGCAGAAATAGCCTACAGCTACGTCAGTTCCAACCTGAAAAGCTTCGGCGGCGATGCGAAGTTCTTCGACGAGGCCTTTGTCCATCTCCACGTTCCGGAAGGCGCAACGCCCAAGGACGGCCCGAGTGCCGGCGTGACCATGGCCAGTGCCCTGCTGTCTCTGGCACGCAATCAGCCACCTAAGAAAGGCGTGGCCATGACCGGCGAGCTGACACTGACAGGGCATGTCCTGCCGATTGGTGGCGTGCGTGAGAAGGTCATTGCGGCACGGCGCCAGAAGATCAACGAACTGATCCTGCCGGAACCCAATCGCGGAAACTTCGAGGAGCTACCCGATTACCTGAAGGAAGGACTGACCGTTCACTTCGCCAAGCGCTTTGCGGATGTGGCGAAAGTGTTGTTCTGAAGGTTTGCCTTCGTGAAGGGTTTGCCCCCTTCACGAAGTTCAACCCGCGCTATTGATTGGCGCGTTGTTCAATATGCTTCCAGTCGACAATCTCGCCCTCTGGGGTATAACCGGCGACCAGTTCGCCGAGCATTTGCCTGACGCGGGGATAGTCGTCCGAGGACACCGCATCCAGAAGCAACGCCAGCTTGTCCTTGAGAACCTCCCACGGCAGGAAGTCTTCGTCAGCGCTCATGATCATGGGGTGACGGGTTGGCACCACGTTATCGCCGATCAACAGCTCCTCATAGAGTTTTTCCCCAGGACGCAGGCCTGTGAACTCGATGGCGATATCGCCATGGGGATTGCGTTCGGAACGCATGCTCAGACCCGACAGATTGATCATGCGCTCTGCCAGTTCGACGATCTTGACCGGTGCGCCCATATCGAGCACGAAGACATCGCCGCCCTGCCCCATGGAACCCGCCTGAATCACCAGTTGAGCCGCCTCGGGGATAGTCATGAAGTAACGGGTGATATTCGGGTGTGTCACCGTCAGCGGGCCACCGCTCTTGATCTGCTTGTGGAACAGCGGAATCACCGAGCCGGAAGACCCCAGCACATTGCCGAAGCGCACCATCGTAAAGCGTGTCTTGTTGACGTGAGCAACCTTGTTGCTGCCACTGAACAGGACCGGTGCAACCTCGCGACTGAGCGCCTGCAGGATCATTTCCGCAAGTCGCTTGGTACTGCCCATGACGTTGGTGGGACGAACCGCCTTGTCAGTGGAGATCAATACGAAATTGGCCACGCCAACCTGAACCGCAGCCTGAGCGGTGTGCAAGGTTCCCATGACATTGTTCAGCACACCTTCGGCACTGTTGTGTTCGACGATCGGCACATGCTTGTAGGCGGCAGCGTGATAGACCGTCTCGACCTTCCAGGTCCGCATCAGATCGACCATCTTCTCGAAGTAGCGCACTGACCCGAGAATGGGCAGGACTTCAACCTCCAGTGCCTCTTGCTGAACCTGCTTTTCCAACTCGCCGAAAATGCTGTAGAGGTTGAACTCGCTGTGCTCGACCAGCAGCAGCCGGGAGGGCTTGAGCATCAGGATCTGACGGCACAGCTCGGAGCCGATCGAACCGCCTGCGCCGGTGACCATCACGACCTTGCCGGTAATGCAGTGCTCCAACAGGTCATCCTGAGCCGATACCGAATCGCGACCCAGCAAGTCGGCGATGCCCACTTCCTGGATGTCATCGACCTTGACCCTGCCGCTGGCCAGATCCATGAAGCCGGGAACGCTGCGCACATGCAGCGGATAGCCTTCCAGGTACTCGAGGATCTCGCGACGACGCGCACGGGTCGCTGACGGAATAGCCAGCAGAATCTCCTGGGCACCGGTGGCATCGATCATTTGCTGAATATGCCGGGGTTTGTAAACCACCAGCCCGGCGATGGTGCGCTTGGTCACGCTGCTGTCATCATCGATGAAAGCCACCGGACGCATCATGCGCCCCAGACGCAAGGCTGCGACCAGTTGATTGCCCGCTGCGCCAGCACCGTAGATGGCGACTTTGGGCAATCCGTTGTCTCGTGACGTAAAGGGTACATGCTGGGAAGCCATGAACCAGTCACCCAGAAAGTACTGGCGCATGATCAGGCGCAAGCCGCCGATCATGATCAGGCTCAACCACCAGTAATTGAAAATGACCGAACGCGGGACCACCACTTCATGGTCGCCATACCAATACACCACAAGCGATACCAGCAACGCAGACAGGCTGACGGCCTTGATGATGGTGATCAGCGCATCGTTGCCGAAAAAGCGCATGACGGCGCGGTACATGCCAAAGCGGATGAAGATGGGGATGGTCAACACCGGCGCTGCGGCGAACAACCAGAGGTGATCGAAGAGGGAGGAGAAGGTCGCGTCAAACCCCAGCCGCACGACAAAAGCGAGCAGCAAGGCGCCCCAGACCAGCACAATGTCGGCGCCGACCTGCACGATTCGCTTGTTCTTGCGCGAAAGACCCAGCATTCGCGAGCGTAATTTCATCATCATCCCTCTACCTCCACCTGACTCCATGTCGCAATGTGCGGACTTCATGGTGTGCGGCGTCGTTGAAAACCATTTATCGCAATTTGGCTACAAGGCGCTTTGCCTGCTACCGCACTGAATTTGAATACTACTCCCCGACAAAAGCCGGTACAGGGCTATTTGCCTTGATGTTCCTGATAGTGACGGGCGACCGCCGACAAGGCCTGATCAACGCTTGTCACAGGCGTCCAGCCCAGTAACGAGCGCGTTTTCTCGATATCGACCTGCAAGAAACCGCAAAGACGCTGGGACAACGCACGCTTGCCCAGCGATCTGGCGGCCAGCACGAGCAAGGCAGACGGTATGGGCAGCAGACGCGCCGACTTGCCGAGTGCACTGGCCATGCGCTTGAGCAGCATGGTCGTCGACAGGTCCTCGCCATCGCTGACCAGGAATGTCTGGTTGGCAGCGGCCGGATGCGATGTGCAGGTAACGATCAGATCGACCAGATTGTCGAGGGCGACCAGGCTGCGTCGATTGTCGATGGCTCCGAAAGGCAACGGAACGCCTTTGTCCAGCCAGCGCATCATCGACAGAAAGTTGGCCTTCACTCCAGGACCGTAGACCAGCACCGGCCGGATGATCACCACCTCCAGCCCCGTCTGCTCGGCCAGAGCCCGCAATCCCTGTTCGGCTTCCATCTTGGAGATCCCGTACGGATCGATCGGAGCAGGCGTATCGTCAGCCCGGTAAGGCTGGCCAGGCAAGGTGCCCTCACCGTTGACCTTGATGGAGCTGATGAAGACAAAACGGCGTACGCCTGCCTCTGCCGCCTGACGCGCAAGATTCAATGTCCCTTCAACATTGACCTTGCGAAATGCTGCCAGCGGATCGGCTTCGGTGTCGTTCATGACATGCACGCGGGCTGCAGCATGGATCACCACCTGCACGTCCCGGAGACTGTCCTGCCACTGCGTCTGTCCATCCAGGCTGGAAACCTGGCAAAGCGTGGCACGCGGATCGACCTGTGCCGAAGAGTCGCGCACGGCGGCAGTCACTTTATCGCCTCGCTTGAGCAGACTGGCGAGCAGTGCCTTACCGACAAAACCGGTTGCACCTGTCAGTAACACAGAAGAGGAACTCATGACTGACTCACTTTGCGAAGGGTAGCTTGACGGAAAAGGGTTTCCAGACGCATCAGAAGGTTGCCCTTGGCGTAGTGCTGCTCGTAATAGTTGCGCCCTGCCCGGCCCATGCTTTCGCGCTGGGTCTGGCCGGCATCTACAAGTGCGCGGGTAATCGCTGCCAGCCCCAGGGCATCACCGGAATCACAGGCGAAACCGGCACCGGATTCGTTGATCACACGTGCAGCCTCACCATTGATCATTCCCAGTATGGGTCTTCCTGACGCCAGGTATGCCTGAACCTTCCCCGGAATGGTCTTTTCAAACACATCATTGGTTTTCAGCGACACCAGCAAGGCATCGGCCTGGGCAAACAGCCCTGGCATGGCTTCCAGTGGATGACGTCCCAGAAGGTGCACATTGTCCAGTTGTCTGCTCGCAATCTGCTCGGCAATCCACTCGCTCATGCGGCCATCCCCGACAATGACCCAGCGCACGACATTACTGGCCCGTAGCGACTCGGCAGCATCCAGTACGGCAGGGAAATCCTGAGCCTCGCCCAGATTGCCGGCAAAGACGACCGTGAATACATTCGGGTCCGGCTTGATCAAATCACACAATGGCGGCGATGAAGATGAAAAATCGTCTTCGGCCCAGCTTGGAAAGTAAACCAGGCGATCATCGGTAATCGGTCGGGTGCAGTAGCGCCTGACATTGTCCAGAAAGCCATGGGATTGCAGCAACAGATAATCGGTGCGGTTGTAGATCCACGAAACGACCTTGCCGATCAACCCCAGCAGCAAAGGCTGCTTGAGCACACCGACTGCACGCAGGGTTTCGGGCCACAGATCCAGCACCCATACAAACACCGGCGCACGCTTCAACCGCCCAATCACCAGCGCCGGAATGGCGGCCATGACAGGCGAGACGGCATACACGAAGATCGTATCGAACTTGCGCCCACGCAGCTTGAAAGCACCCAGCGTCGAAGCGCTGATGAAGAACGACAGGTAGTTGAGCACCAGAGTCAGACTGCGCTTGCCACGCGGGACAAGCGGCACCCTGATGACTTCGGCACCGCAATACTGACTGAATCCTTCAGGCTTCTCGCGGTAGCTTTCAAATACCTTGCCTTCAGGGTAATTCGGCAACCCCGTCAAGACGGTGACTTCATGCCCCTTTGCCGAAAGATCGCGGACCAGATCATTGATCCGCATGTTCTCCGGCCAAAAATACTGCGTTACGACAAGAACTTTTAACGCTTTTTCAGCCATTTCTACCACTCGGATCAGTAACGCTTCCAGACAACACGGTTCACGTAGTCGGTGTAACTGTGCAGGATACGCACGACCTTGTCCGAGACGTTGGGCATGCTGTAATCGCCCACCAGACGCAGACTGCGTTCGTCACCACGAGACTGACTGTCGAGAATGTTCAAGCCCTGCAGTACGCGCTCGGTTTCCAGCCCGACCATCATGGCCGCAGCTTCTTCCATGCCTTCAGGACGCTCATGAGCTTCACGCAGGTTCAGTGCAGGGAAGTTCAGGATGGAAGCTTCTTCGTTGATCGTGCCGCTGTCGGACAGTACGGCTTTCGATTCGAGCTGGAGCTTGTTGTAATCCTTGAAGCCCAGTGGCTTGAGCAGGCGCACATTGGCATGGAAAGTCACACCCATGGCGTCAACCCGCTTCTGGGTACGCGGGTGGGTGGAGACAATCACCGGCAGGTCGAACTGCTCCGCCACGGTATTGAGCACGTCCACCAGCTTGAGGAAGTTCTTGTCCGAGTCGACGTTCTCTTCACGGTGCGCACTGACGACGAAGAACTTGCCAGGCTCAAGCCCCAGACGGGTAAGAACGTCCGAATTGTCGATACCTTCACGGTAATGACCCAGCACTTCGAACATCGGGCTGCCGGTCTTGATCACGCGATCCGCAGGCAGACCTTCGCGCAACAGGTAATCCCGGGCGATGGTGCTGTAAGTAAGGTTGATGTCGGCCGTATGGTCGACGATGCGACGGTTGATTTCTTCCGGAACCCGCATATCGAAGCAACGGTTGCCCGCTTCCATGTGGAATGTCGGGATCTTGCGACGCTTGGCTGGCAACACGGCCATGCAGCTGTTGGTATCACCCAGCACCAGCAGAGCTTCAGGCTGGATTTCAGCCAGCACGCGGTCGACAGCGATGATCACGTTACCGATGGTTTCTGCACCACTGGCACCGGCGGCATTCAGGAAGTGGTCCGGCTTGCGGATGCCCAGGTCCTGAAAGAAGATTTCGTTCAGTTCGTAATCGTAGTTCTGGCCCGTGTGGACCAGAATGTGATCGCAATGCTCGTCCAGTGCAGCCATGACCCGCGACAGACGAATGATCTCCGGCCGCGTACCCACGACAGTTACAATTTTCAGCTTTTTCATTTCAATATCCTGTCAACAGCGGCTCAGGCTTCAGTACCGACGGGGCGCGCATAAGTGTCCGGGTGTTCCCGGTCAAAGATTTCATTGGCCCAGAGCATGACGATCATCTCGTCCTCACCGACATTGGTGATGTCGTGGGTCCAGCCGGGTACGGTTTCAACGATCTGCGGCTGTTCACCGGTAGTGAACAACTCATAGAACTCGCCGGAAACAATATGGCGGAAGCGGAAACAGGCCTTGCCCTTGATGACCAGAAACTTCTCGGTCTTGGAGTGGTGGTAGTGACCGCCACGGGTAATGCCCGGATGCGCAGTGAAATAGGAAAACTGCCCGGAGTCCCGGGTCTTGAGCATTTCCACGAACACGCCACGCGGGTCGCCATGCTTGGGCACTTCATAAGTGAAGCGGTCCGGTGGCAGGTAGCTCAGGTAAGTCGAGTACAAGGCTCGCACCAGACCCGTGCCGACCGGCTCGGTGATCATCGTCTGGCGACTGTCGCGGAACACATACAGCTGCTCGGCCAGTTCACCCACAGAGATCGCGTATTGCGGCTCGACATTCACAAAAGGCGTACCCGCCTGCTTGCCATCCATGACGGCCAGGAAATGCCTGACCACGTCATCGATGTAAACCAGACTGATACGCGCCTGTGGATCGTTGATGCTGATCGGCAAGCCGCGGGAGACGTTGTGGCAGAACGTCGCGACAGCCGAGTTATAGTTCGGCCGCGCCCATTTGCCGAAAACGTTCGGCAGGCGAAACAGGTGAACCGGCACGCCATGGCTGGCATTCAGAGCCAGGAGTGCGTCTTCGGCACCGCGCTTGCTGCTGCCATAGGCATTGTCCAGCTCGGCCTGGCTCGAAGAGGTGTACAGAATCGGCACCTGACGACCACTGCTCACGATGGCATCGCACAGGGCACGAGTCAGATCGGTATTGCCGGTCTGGAACTCCTGCGGATCCTGTGGACGATTGACACCCGCCAGGTGAAAGATGAAATCCACCTGTGCAACCAGCGCTGGCAGGCTTTCCAGAGAGTCGTCACGGGTAAAGCGCAGAACCTGCACATCGGCCCGTTCCCCGAGATGGGAAACAAGATTCTGGCCAACGAAACCATTGGCGCCCGTAATCAGAACCTTCATCTTCACTCCTCCGGCGTAGCGTGCTCGCCACGCTGGATGGCGCGCATGAAGTCCAGTTTGAGCAACAGACGCTGCATGCCTTCAACATCCAGGCGCTCGGTATTGTGCGAGTTGTAGTCTTCGGTGCGGGAAATCTTGGTTTCGCCCTGTTCGACGAACTTGGCGTAGTTGAGGTCGCGCAAGTCTGGCGGAATGCGGAAATAGTCGCCCTTGTCTTCGGCGCAGGCCATTTCTTCACGGCTCAGCAGCGCTTCATACAGTTTTTCGCCATGGCGTGTGCCGATCACCTGAATCGGGTGATCAGGCTTGCCAACCAGTGCAGTCAGCGCCTTGGCCAGGACTTCGACGGTCGCTGCCGGAGCCTTCTGCACGAACAGATCACCGTTGTTGCCATGTTCGAACGCATAGAGCACCAGGTCGACAGCGTCGCCCAGGGTCATCATGAAGCGGGTCATGTTCGGGTCGGTCAGGGTCAGCTCTTTACCGGCACGAATCTGATCGATGAACAGAGGAATCACAGATCCGCGCGAAGCCATGACGTTGCCATAGCGGGTACCGCAGATGACGGTCTTGTTATCGTCGACATTGCGCGACTTGGCGACCATGACCTTTTCCATCATCGCCTTGGAAATACCCATGGCGTTGATTGGATAGACGGCCTTGTCGGTGCTGAGGCAGACAACGCGACGAACTTCGTTCTGGATAGCCGCTTCCAGCAGGTTTTCGGTACCGATGACGTTGGTCTTGACCGCTTCCATCGGGTGGAATTCGCAGGACGGAACCTGTTTCAGGGCTGCGGCGTGGAAAATGTAATCGACCCCGCGGGTGGCATTGAGCACGCTCTGGTAATCACGCACATCGCCAATATAGAACTTCAGCTTGCTATTGGCATAGCGCTTGCGCATGTCGTCCTGTTTCTTCTCGTCACGACTGAAAATACGGATTTCCGCAATATCACTGTCGAGGAAGCGCTTGAGGACAGCGTTGCCAAAAGAACCGGTACCGCCGGAGATGAGAAGTTTTTTTCCGCTAAACATAATAATTCCTGAAAATGAGGCAGGCTGTCCTGGGATTAACGAGACTTCAAGGTCGAAAAAACCAATTTGTCTTACTGCTGAGCGCCGGGATAACTGATCGATAAAGCCCGATCAACGCCCTGAAAACAAAAAAGCCGCCCGCAGCAACGCCTGCTACGTCCACGCTGCGACCATCCTGTGCATATTGTCCAACGAACCGTCGTCGAGAGTCGTGAGCCAGATCCAGTGCTCGCGACCGCTCGCAACCGACTGGCTGCGGCTTGCAAGGCAGCCGCCATCTGCGGTCGATTAAACCGTAAATGGACTGCCATACAAAAAACCTTGGCGATTGTGCCACTTCCCTATCGAAATGCCACCTCATTCTAGACTTTACGCTGCCTGCAACCCCCTTCTTTTGCCGTACACGCATTCAAGGCAGATCCAATTCACCCTGTATTGGCTGATAAAACAGGCTCAAGGAACATCAGAATCCCCTGTCAGCGACACTGGAATGACACAAAACAATTACGCTCTCGACGACTGCAATCTACTCGTAAGTCCATGTTTTATATCGGGAGCCTGAATACGCTATCCAGAACAGGAACAAAACCAGCAATGTTCGATGAATGCTGTATGAATTTTCCGAAGCTCACAAAACTTCCCACTTTGCCGACCCTAACGCCAATTGCCAGGCAGCACAGTTCTTCATCGTGCCCACACATCAATGCGTTATGCTCCAGCATCGTCACGCAAAACCGGAACTTGCCATGACCCACACCCGTCTCCTCGCCCCCTTGGGCCTTGCCCTGCTGACCGCCTGCGCGCAAACACCGAAGACCATCGTTTCTGTGGAAGCCCAGAGCGACTGTCCGCTGACACTCAAGAGTGGACAAACCCTGATCCTCACTCTGCCCAGCAACCCCACCACCGGCTTTCGCTGGCTGATCCAGAATCCGGCACAGAGCGTGCTGCGCAGCCTGGGCCCCGAGGTTTATAAAAACTCGCAAAACACGGAAATGGTGGGCAGTGGCGGGCAATCGGTATGGCGTTACAAGGCGACCGATGCTGGCACGGGGCAACTGGTGATGATCTACCAGCAGCCCTGGACACCGGAAGCGGCTCCCGAACAGACTTTCGAGTGTGCAATCACCGTGAACTGAGGCGTTTTGCGCGCTCTGTCAGACAACACGCTCTGCCTCATGCATCCCGGCGACAACTTGGCTAGAATGCCCGCCTTTCAAAGCCTTCGCCGGAACCGCCGTGAGCAAAGAACCCGACCGCATTTTCGCCCAGCCATTGGCTCAGGTGCCTGACTTCGCCTTCAACGAGGATGTGGTGCGGGTCTTTCCGGACATGATCAAGCGCTCGGTCCCCGGCTACCCGACGATTGTCGAGAACCTGGGTGTGCTCGCGGCACAGTTCGCCAGACCCGATACGGTTCTTTATGACCTGGGCAGCTCCCTCGGCGCCGTGACTCAAGCCCTGCGCCGCCATGTGCGCAGCGAAGGCTGCAAGGTCATCGCCGTGGACAACTCGGCCGCGATGGTCGAGCGCTGCCGTGAATACCTCAATGCGCAGAACTCGATGTTTCAGGAGTTGCTGCCAGTGGAAGTGATCGAAGACGACATTCTGGCGTTGCAGTTCCAGCCCTCTTCGGTGGTGGCCTTGAACTTCACCCTGCAATTCATTGCCCCGCAGCAGCGACTCGCGCTGCTGACCCGCATTCGTCAGGCACTGGTGCCTGGTGGCGCCTTGATCCTCTCGGAAAAGCTGCGTTTCATCGACGAGCAGGAGCATGCCCTGCTGACCGACCTGCATATCGCATTCAAGCGCGCCAACGGCTACAGCGATCTGGAAATAGCCCAGAAGCGCAGCGCCATCGAAAACG
Source organism: Pseudomonas sp. Irchel 3A18 (assembly GCF_900187465.1). NCBI lineage: Bacteria > Pseudomonadati > Pseudomonadota > Gammaproteobacteria > Pseudomonadales > Pseudomonadaceae > Pseudomonas > Pseudomonas sp. Irchel 3A18. Next base: position 45,746 of record NZ_FYDI01000022.1, on the reverse strand, counting down.
TCATGAAACCCGACAGCCTCGAAGAACACCGCCAACGCCTGTTGGCCGCCGGTTTTTCAAAGGTCGTCCCATGGTTCCAATGCCTTAACTTTGCCTCGTTGATTGCCCTGCCATGATTGATCTCGCTCCACTTGTCCGCCGCCTTGCAGGCACGCCACTCGCTGAATGGGCCAACGGCCTGCAGGCACAACTCGACACCAAGATGGCCAAGGGGCACGGCGACCTGCAACGCTGGCAAAGTGCGCTGGATGCCTTGCCCCCGCTGACAGCGGAACGTGTCGAGCTGGCCGACAGCTTTACCCTGGAAGTCGAGTGTGACGCCGAAACCCGCACACGGCTGCGTCAGGCCTTGATGGGCCTGTCACCCTGGCGCAAGGGGCCGTTCGATGTATTCGGCGTGCATATCGATACCGAATGGCGCTCGGACTGGAAATGGTCCCGCGTCTCGCCGCACCTGGATCTCAAAGGCAAACGCATCCTGGATGTAGGCTGCGGCAACGGCTATTACCAGTGGCGCATGCTGGGTGCCGGAGCCGAGAGCGTGATTGGTGTGGACCCGAACTGGCTGTTCTTCTGCCAGTTCCAGGCCATGCAGCGCTACCTGCCGGACCTGCCCGCCTGGCACTTGCCGTTTGCCCTGGAAGATCTGCCTGCCAATCTTGAAGGCTTCGATACCGTGTTTTCCATGGGCGTGCTGTATCACCGCAAATCGCCTGTCGACCATTTGCTGGCCTTGAAAGACTGCCTGGTCAAAGGCGGTGAGCTGGTCATGGAAACCCTGGTGGTGCCGGGTGATGCGCAGCAAGTGCTGGTCCCGGAAGATCGCTATGCGCAGATGCGCAATGTGTGGTTCCTGCCGTCAGTACCGGCACTGGAACTGTGGCTGCGCCGCGCCGGATTCGTCGATGTACGTTGCGTGGATGTCAGCACCACCACCGTGCAGGAACAACGCAGCACCGAATGGATGCGCTATCAGTCACTGGGCGACTTCCTCGACCCCGAGGACCACAGCCGTACCGTGGAAGGCCTGCCTGCACCGATGCGTGCCGTGATTGTCGGGCGCAAGCCTTGAGTCTTCGCGGATGAATCCCGCCAGGAGAGAATTCATCCGCGCAGGACGGTGATTATTTCGCTGCTGCCACGATCAACGCCTTCATTTCTGCCACGGCAGCCTTGAAGCCTACGAACAAGGCATGCGCCACCAGCGCATGACCGATGTTCAGCTCATTGATGCCTTTGATCGCTGCTACCGCTTCGACGTTGTGGTAATGCAGGCCGTGACCGGCATTGACGATCAACCCCTGAGCCACCCCGAACGCCACACCATCGGCAATGCGCTTGAGCTCTTCTGCGACTTCAGCTGGCGTCTGCGCATCGGCGTAGCGGCCAGTATGCAGTTCGATGGCCGGAGCACCGATGCGCCTGGAAGCGGCGATCTGCTGTTCGTCGGCATCGATGAACAGCGAGACTTCGCAGCCGATCTTCGACAGCCGCTCCACCGCCGCCTTGATACGCTCTTCCTGACCGGCGACATCCAGGCCGCCTTCGGTGGTGAGTTCCTGACGGGTTTCCGGAACCAGGCATACGTGGGCCGGGCGAATGCGCTCGGCAAAGGCGAGCATTTCTTCGGTCACGCCCATCTCGAAATTCATGCGGGTCTGCAACACGTCCTTGAGCAGCAGGACGTCGCGCTCCTGGATGTGACGACGGTCTTCACGCAAATGCACGGTGATGCCATCCGCGCCCGCCTCTTCGGCATCCAGCGCGGCTTTCACCGGATCCGGATAACGTGTACCGCGAGCCTGACGCAAGGTGGCAACGTGGTCGATGTTAACGCCAAGAAGGATGCGAGTGCTTTGGGTCACGGGTGTCTCCTGAAATTTGATCGAAGCAGGCCGCAGAGCATAAAGCCTGTTCACGGCTTGCGAAACAGTTCACGGCTCACTAATGGACGTCCGCCCAGATGCACGGCCAGTGCCTGACGCATCAGACGCTTGGCGGCAGACAGCGCACCCGGAGCACTCCAGTCGGCCTCGGCCATGGCCAGTAGCTCAACGCCTTGAAACAGTCCGGGCTGCAACAGATAGACCCGCTCAAGCCCTGCATCCACTTGCAGGCGATACAAACCATCGGCAGCAAGCGGCTCGCCATTGATATCCACGTCCAGCGCAAAGCCATAGCCCAGATCGTCCAGCAGTCGCCATTCGAATGAACGCAACAGAGGCTCAAGAGGACGACCTTGCGCCAAGGCTGTCAGGGTCGCGGCATAGTGGTCGAAGACGGCGGGATGAGGATCTTCGGATGGCAACAGGCGAATCAGCAGTTCGTTGAGGTACATGCCACTGAACAAGGCCTCGCCGGACAACCAGATGGCAACGCCGACACCTTCCATGCGCCCGACATTCTTGAGCTCGCCACGCCCGCGAAACTCTGCCTCAAGAGGCACGAAAGGACGCGCCAGCGTACCGGCCTTGCCGCGAGCATTACGCAGCACAGCGCGCAAACGGCCTTGAGGTGTGAGGAAATCGACCAGAGCGCTGTTTTCGCGATAGGCCCGGCTGTGAAGCACATAAGCAGGTTGGCCGGTTGGCGTGCTCATCGGGGTGGCTCGCAAGAAAGGAGATTCACCCGGTCACGAAGATTCATGACCGGGTGACAGGACACTTACAGGTCGCCGTAGCCCAATGAACGCAAGGCGCGCTCATCATCGGACCAGCCGCCTTTGACCTTGACCCACAGGTTGAGCATGACCTTGGAATCGAACAGCAGCTCCATGTCGCGACGGGCATCGCTGCCGATGCGCTTGATCCGCTCACCCTTGTCGCCAATGATGATTTTCTTCTGGCCGTCACGCTCGACAAGAATCAGGGCATGGATATGCAAGGTACGTCCCTGCTGCTTGAACTCTTCGATTTCGACGGTGATCTGGTACGGAAGCTCGGCACCCAGCTGGCGCATGATTTTCTCGCGAACCAGCTCCGCAGCCAGGAAGCGGCTGCTGCGGTCGGTGATCTGGTCTTCCGGGAAGAAGTGATCGTTTTCCGGCAGGTGGGAAGCGATCAGGCCTTCCAGCGCATCGAGGTTGTGCCCGTGCTGCGCAGAAATCGGCACGATGGACGCATTGGGCAACTGGCCTTGCAGCCATTCCAGATGCGGCATCAGCTCGCCCTTGTCTTCGATGCGATCGGTCTTGTTGATCGCCAGGATGACAGGGCCCTGCACATACTGGACACGTTCCAGAACCATCTGGTCCTCGTCGGTCCAGCGGGTACGGTCAACCACGAAGATCACGACATCGACATCTTTCAAGGCAGCCGAAGCGGTCTTGTTCATGTAGCGGTTGAGCGCTTTTTCGCTGTTCTTGTGCATGCCTGGGGTATCGACATAGATCGCCTGCACGGCGCCTTCGGTCTTGATACCCAGCATGTTGTGACGAGTGGTCTGCGGCTTGCGCGAGGTGATCGCCAGCTTCTGGCCAAGAATGTGGTTGAGCAGCGTGGACTTGCCTACGTTGGGGCGGCCGACGATGGCAACATAGCCACAGCGAGTTGCAGTTGTATCAGTCATGACCGTTCTCCACGCCCAGGGCAATGAGTGCTGCGGCCGCGGCGACCTGTTCGGCAATGCGACGGCTGACACCCTGACCTCGACTCTTTTCATTCAGTAAGGTGATCTCGCACTCGACGAAAAATGTCCGGCAATGCGGTTCGCCCTGGATATCCACCACTTCGTAGCGCGGCAATTCACAGGCACGGGACTGGAGGAATTCCTGCAGTCGGGTTTTCGGGTCCTTGTTGGTATCGACCAGGGTCAGGCTGTCGAACTCGTTGGTCAGCCAGGCCAGGACACGCTCACGCGCAACCTCCATGCCCGAATCGAGATAGATGGCACCGATCAATGCCTCAAGGGCATCGGCCAGGATCGACTCGCGACGGAAACCGCCGCTCTTCAATTCGCCGGAACCCAGACGCAGATATTCGCCCAGATCGAAACCACGGGCCAGCAATGCCAGGGTTTCCCCTTTCACCAGACGTGCGCGCAAACGCGACAACTGGCCTTCGCGGGCCTGGGGAAAGCGCTCGAACAGGGCTTCACCGGCTACGAAGTTGAGGATCGCATCACCGAGAAACTCCAGACGCTCATTGTTGCGACCAGCAAAGCTGCGGTGAGTCAGGGCCAGGATCATCAGTTCCTGATCCTTGAAGGTATAGCCGAGCTGACGCTCCAGGCGGCTCAAGGATACGCTCACAGTTTACCCACGCTGAATTGCTGATCGAACTTCATCACCAGATCGATATTCCGGATCAACGGCTCACGCTGTTCATAGTTCAAATGGGCGCTGAACTTGCCGTTCTGCACCGCCACCTTTAAAGCCTTGTTCAAATCCACATCCCGAATATTGTTGACCTGCATGTTTTTACCGACATAACTGTAAAAATCGTCGACCGTGGTGATCTCCAGGGCCTGATTGCTCTCGACCGACTCGATGATCTTCTTCATCGACATGTAGTCAAGATAGTGCGGGATCAGCTTGAAAGCCGTGCTCGTCACAAATGCGACAAACGCCAGCGCAATCAGCCACCCCACGAACGACAAACCTTTCTGAGAAGCGGAAAACGTCATGTTTCGACCTCGACCCCAAGGATAGCCCGTTCACGTAACCGACATGACTTGTCGATCAGAAACGTTTCGGACCAGCCCAAATGAGATACGGCGCTGTTCTAGCAGCGCCGCATTGATTACTTGATCAGCCCTACCCGTGAAAAGTTAGGGAAGTGACTGAGCTTGGGCTCCGGCCAGCTCATCCAGACAGCAAACGCCTTGCCGACGATGTTCTTGTCAGGAACCATGCCCAGCTCGTTCTTGGGAATGTTCGGATCGTCCCAGTAACGGCTGTCATTGGAGTTGTCGCGGTTGTCACCCATCATGAAGTAATGCGCGGCTGGCACGGTCCACTCGCTGTCAGGCGGCGCACGGTAGCGGCTCATTTCCTGACGGATCTGGTGCTCGACATCGCCCAGCAGCTCTTCATACAGCTCGGCACTGCCCAGAGTGCCCGGCTCGCTGCCGATCAGCTTCTTGGCAACCAGCTCACCATTGACGAACAGACGCTTGTCGCTGGTGTAGCGGATATGGTCGCCCGGCAGGCCCACTACACGCTTGATGTAGTTGACGCTCGGGTCGCTGGGGTAGCGAAACACCATGACGTCGCCACGCTTCGGGTCGCCGATCTGGATCACTTTCTGATCCAGCACCGGCAGACGGATGCCGTAGGAGAACTTGTTGACCAGGATGAAATCACCCACCTCCAGTGTCGGTTTCATGGAGCCCGAAGGAATCTGGAAGGGTTCGACCAGAAACGAACGGAGCACCAGCACGAGAAACAGCACCGGAAAGAACGATTTGCCGTATTCGACCAGCAAAGGTTCTTTGTTCAATTGCTCAACAACCGCGATGTCCGGCTGACTGACACTACCCTGATAGGTCGAAATGGCAGCCCGGCGACGAGGCGCCAGGAAAACCAGATCGATCAGTGCGAGCAAGCCACAGACAAAGACTGCGATGACCAACAACAGCGGGAAATTTAGTGACATAGGACCTGACTATTCCAACCTGAGCACTGCAAGGAAAGCTTCCTGTGGAATTTCCACGTTGCCGACCTGCTTCATGCGTTTCTTACCGGCCTTTTGCTTCTCCAGCAACTTGCGCTTACGGCTTACGTCGCCGCCATAACATTTGGCCAGTACGTTCTTTCTAAGTGCCTTGACGGTTGTACGCGCCACAATCTGACCACCAATGGCGGCCTGGATTGCCACATCGAACATCTGCCGCGGAATCAGCTCTTTCATTTTTTCGGTCAACGCACGACCTTTGTAGTGCGCGTTGTCACGATGCACGATCAACGCCAGGGCGTCGACCTTCTCGCCGTTGATCAACACATCGAGTTTCACCAGATTGGCTGACTGGTAACGATCGAAATGATAATCCAGCGAAGCATAACCACGGCTGACAGACTTGAGACGATCGAAGAAGTCCAGGACCACTTCGTTCATCGGCAGGTCATAGCTCACCTGAACCTGGGTACCGAGGAACAACATGTCGTGCTGCACGCCACGCTTCTCGATGCACAGCGTAATGACGTTGCCCAAGTGCTCCTGAGGCACAAGAATATTGGCCCGCACGATCGGCTCGCGCATGTCCTCGATAGCGGACAGGTCAGGAAGCTTGGACGGGTTGTCGACGTAAATCGTTTCACCGTTCTTGAGCAATAGCTCAAAAATTACCGTTGGCGCAGTGGTAATCAGGTCCAGATCGTATTCACGCTCCAGACGCTCCTGGATGATCTCCATGTGGAGCATACCCAGGAAGCCGCAGCGGAAACCGAAGCCCAGGGCATCGGAGCTTTCCGGCAGGTATTGCAGCGAAGAGTCGTTGAGCGTCAGCTTTTGCAGCGCTTCACGGAAATCTTCGAAATCGTCCGAACTGACCGGGAACAGGCCGGCGTAGACCTGAGGCTGAATGCGCTTGAAGCCTGGCAGCACGTCGACATCGGGAGTGGAACTCAGGGTCAGGGTGTCACCGACCGGAGCACCATGAATGTCCTTGATGCCCGCGATGATGAAGCCTACTTCACCGGCTTTGAGGTCAACGGTCGCAGTGTGCTTGGGGTTGAACACACCCACGCTGTCGACCAGATGCACCTTGCCGGTGGACTTGACGAGGATCTTGTCGCCTTTCTTGACACGGCCATGGCGCACACGCACCAGGGAAACAACGCCCAGGTAGTTATCGAACCACGAGTCGATGATCAACGCCTGCAGCGGATCTTCGATATTGCCTTCGGGTGCCGGAATGGTCGCAACCAGACGCTCAAGCACTTCGTCGACACCCATGCCGCTCTTGGCGCTGCATGCCACTGCATCGGTGGCATCGATACCGATGATCTTCTCGATCTCTTCCTTGACGCGGTCGGGATCGGCCTGCGGCAAGTCCATCTTGTTCAGTACCGGCATGACCTCAAGGCCTTGCTCGATAGCGGTGTAGCAGTTGGCAACCGACTGTGCCTCCACACCCTGACCGGCATCGACGACCAGAAGCGCGCCTTCACAGGCTGCCAGGGAACGGCTGACTTCATAGGTGAAGTCCACGTGGCCCGGGGTGTCAATGAAGTTCAGCTGGTAGGTCTTACCGTCTTTGGCCTTGTAGTACAGGGTTACGCTGTGGGCCTTGATGGTGATACCGCGCTCGCGCTCAAGATCCATGGAGTCAAGGACCTGCGCTTCCATTTCGCGCTCGGACAGGCCACCGCACATTTGAATGAAGCGGTCGGCCAGCGTCGACTTGCCATGGTCAATGTGGGCGATGATGGAGAAATTGCGGATATGACTCAAATCACTCACGGATCAACACTCAAAAAGGTTGCAGGCAGATTGCCCGCCGAAAAATAGCCGGGAATTGTACCTGAAGGAAGCAAGAGGCGTCACGCCCAGAGGTATACAGAACAATACCCATCCGGCAGACATCCACAAAAAAGGGCGGTATCGACCGCCCTTTTTCGTCAAACCTGCCGATTACTCAGCCAGTTTGAAGGTAATGAAACTTGCCCGCCCCTGACGCAGAACGCGCATGGAGACGGAACGATCCTTCGGAAGGCTCTTGGCGACCTCAGTGAATTGCTTCGCCGAAACGATGGCCTGATTGTTCAGGTGAGTGATGACATCACCCGCCTGCAGACCGATCAAGGCTGCCGGACCACCCTGCACTTCCTTGATGACCACACCGCCCTTGAGGTCGAAGCTCTTCTTCTGCTCGGCGGTCAGCTCGATCACCGAAACACCCAGGCGATTACTGCTGCGCTCGGCTCCCGGACCTGTAGCGCCCATTTCCTGACCTTCGTCCGGCAGTGCACCGACGGTGACAGTCAGATTCTGACGCTTGCCATCACGGATCACTTCAAGCTCGGCCTTGCTGCCGTCCTTGAGATTGCCGATCAGGTGCGGAAGGTCTGCGGACATGACAATCGGTTGACCGTTGGCGCTGAGGATCACATCACCAACCTGCAGACCACCTTTTGCTGCCGGGCCATCTTCAAGCACCTGGGCAACCAGGGCGCCAGCAGGCTTGTCCAGACCGAAAGACTCGGCCAGGTCCTTGTTGACCTCCTGGATCACTACACCCAGCCAGCCACGATTGACCTTGCCGCTGGCCTTGAGCTGATTGGCGACATCCATGGCCACATCGATAGGGATCGCGAACGACAGGCCCATGAACCCGCCAGAGCGGGTGAATATCTGCGAGTTGATACCCACGACTTCACCGGCCATGTTGAACAACGGACCACCGGAGTTACCCGGGTTGATCGCTACGTCGGTCTGAATGAACGGCACATAGGTATCGTTCGGCAGACTGCGGCCCTTGGCACTGACTATGCCTTTGGTTACCGAATGATCAAAGCCGAACGGCGAGCCGATGGCCAGCACCCACTCACCCACTTTCAGCTTGTTGGAGTTACCCAGCTTGGCGGTAGGCAGGTTCTTGCCATCGATCTTCAGGACAGCAACGTCGGTACGCGGATCGGTGCCGACCAGCTTGGCCTTCAATTCACTGCGATCGGAAAGACGAACGATGATTTCATCGGCACCATCGATCACGTGGTTGTTGGTCAGGACATAGCCGTCACCGGAAATGATGAAGCCCGACCCCAAGGACTGAGCTTCGCGCTGGCGATCACCCTTTCCAGGAGCACGCGACCCAGGCGGCATGCTGCGCTCAAGAAACTCGCGCAGCATGGGCGGCAAGCCTTCCATATCCGGAATCTGACCGGCGACTGCACGATCAGGCATTTTCTGACGGGTGCTGATATTCACTACCGCAGGCGAAGCCTGCTCAACCAGTACGGTGAAATCCGGCAAGTCCTCGGCCTGAGCCACAGCGACCTGGCCGAGCATCATCACGGCGGCAATCAGCGAAACATAAGATTTCAAACGTGGTATCGACATACGGCTCCCGTTAACAACGAGCAAAGTTAAGCAGTACAGAGCGACTGGCTCAAAGACTCATGCGCCGCATAGGATGCGACACCTGGACCAGCTTTCCGGCCCCAGAAACGACAAAGGCCAGAGCTGCAAGGCTGTGACCTATAGAAAAAAACGAGAGTTTTTGCAACTTGCAAACCTCACCAAACATTTCAGTGCCTCTGCCCAAGGCCAGATGAACTGCGGTCTGGCGTGTTATCGAGCCCAAGATGAAACCTTTTATACATCCTGGGCATTGACATCATTTCCAACGCTGCCTGCATAGCTCAGGACTACTTGCTGGCCTGCATGTCGGTACTGCGCATGGACAAAGCCACATGCTCGGCGGTCCCCATGGGAATCTCGCCAACCACTGTCACCATGACCACACCACGCGGCGTGGTAAGCCTGCGCGACACGGCAACCGTAGGCCCAAGCTGGGTACGAATATCCGTAGTCAAGCCATCGCTCACCGACTCGATGAATACCGAGAAACGCGCCAGGCCATCGCTGTACATCAGGCTGGAGACCAACGCTTTCGAAGCAGGATCCTTGCGGGCTGCACTGCTACTGAGATCGAAACCGGGCGGCAGCCACTCGGAGCGCCATGCCACAGGCGCGCTCGCAGGCTCGGCCTTGGCCTTGGCGGCACTCACCGCCTTGCAATCGGAACTGGGTTGCAGCGACGCTGCGGAAGGTGCGGACGTATCGAGTTCGGTAAACTGGAAACGCTCCAGCAACTGCCCTTTCTCGCTCAACAGAAGAGACTTCAGAGGCAGGCCGGTTTCTTTATCAACATGCAACTCGATACCGTAGCGATGCTGGTCCTTGGGCGTAATGGCCACAATGGTAGCCGCCCGACCTGCAACTCTGGACTTGCCGACAATCGTCATGTCGTACCAGGCCGAGAGTTTTTGGGTATCGAAAATACGCGCAGTCGAATCGGAAGGATTGGCAACGCCTGAAACAAGCGTGCCACTGACACATTGCGTCAGACCATCAACACGCAAGACTTCCTGGGCAGAGCCATCGAGCTGTAGCAGCCTCTCACTGACCTTACCGTTACCAACACTGTGCCAGATACGGTGAGTGGAGAAGCTGCCGTTACGTTCGTAAACGAAAGTACCCTGGTAGCTCTGTTGCTGATTGGCTTGCGCAAGACGCTTGAACATGTCTTGCGCATCATCGGCATGCGCGGGAAGGGCAAGCCATCCACCTAGCAGAAGCGGTAATAGCGGGACGGCTCGCATGCTCTTCCTTAACGGTTTTCCAGACTTGCAGCACGTGCGTATGGCAGCGCGCTTTCAGTGCCCTTCAACGCTGCTTCCTGAGCGTGCTGACGCAGATAACCTGGCAGACGCTGATCGCCTTCACCGGCCTGACCCTGCAAGACGCCATTGGCCATAGGGCCGGTCTGCTCGGTCGGTTCGGTATAGCCGGCCAGTACTGCCGGGCCTTTCACTTGCGGCACGGACAGGTTAGCTGGCTGCTGAACCTGCTGGGCCAACTGGGCACCGGCGATTTCGTCCTGGTTATAGAGACGAACACCTGCCAGAACGGCGACAGTTACCGAAGCGGCAACGGCCAGACGGCCCAGAGTGCGCCACGGGCCACGAGCGACCTTCAGCGGGCTGACTTCATCGGCGATTGCGGCAGATACAGCAGCCGAAATATCCAGATGAGGCACCAGCAACTCTTTATGCATGGCTGCACGGGCTACCTGATAACGCGACCACGTTGCACGTGTCTCGGCGTCGTCAATGGCATTCAGTACCCGACGTAATTCCAACTCATCCGCTTCGTTATCCATCACTGCGGACAGCGATTCCTGCAGGGCTTCACGACTCATGGCGGTTTCCTCTCTTGGCTATCGCCGCTGTCTCAGGATTCCTGCAACAACGGCTGCAGGGCTTTGTCGATGGCTTCCCGAGCGCGGAAGATCCGGGAGCGCACGGTACCAACGGGACATTGCATGACGCTCGCAATGTCTTCGTAACTCAGACCGTCGAATTCACGCAAAGTTAGTGCAGTGCGCAAATCTTCCGGGAGAAGCTGGATGGTCCGATGGACAGTGCCCTCGATCTCATCCCTCAACAATGCACGCTCTGGCGATTCGATGTCCTTGAGGCCATGATCGCCATCGTAGAACTCCGCATCTTCAGACCTTACATCGCTATCTGGTGGTCGCCGACCGCGCGACACCAAATAGTTTTTCGCCGTGTTGATGGCGATACGGTACAGCCATGTATAGAAGGCGCTGTCACCGCGAAAATTGCCGAGTGCACGATAGGCCTTGATAAAGGCTTCCTGTGCAACATCTTGAGCCTCATGGGTGTCGTGCACGAATCGCACGATCAACCCTAGAATCTTGTGCTGATACTTCAGCACCAACAGATCAAATGCTCGCGTGTCACCGCGCTGAACGCGCTCGACAAGCTGCTGATCCTCTTCCTGGGTTAGCATGAACACTCCTCGTTGAGCATAGAGGGGTGTTGCATCAGCCATTGTTCAGGCTTGCAAACATAGACTCGGGCTTTTCGCAAAAGTTCTCCCCCTCCAAGCAAGTTTCCTGCAGGCAGTGATTAGGCCTGCACGAAAAACGCAGCTCGACCAGGGTCGGCTGCGTGAATAGTCTTGTCGCCAGCTCCACTGTCGATGATCGATCGACTTCGTGCAGACCGGCGCTGTTCCTTTATAGGCAACCCGCTATTGAGCATAGGCCCGATTAAAAGTTCCCGGGCGTCATTAACAGGCGCAAGACACCTTTCCCCCTGGAATCAGGCCAAGGCCTCAGCCCTGATAAGCGACTCAATGGAAAACGGTATGCATGACATCAGGGACTGGCGCACAATCCTGTGCCGCAATAGTCTCAGATTGCCATAAAGGCGAGGCTATTGTGCCGATACCCCCTTACTTATACTAGGGCCTGTTGCCGTTTCAGCACGAACTCCATGACTGCGCAAAATAAAGCATGTCCACCCGATCCGTGGCACCGAGCAAAACCATGCTGAAATCACAGAACCTGATGGCCGCCAAAGGCAGAATTCATAGATGAGTCAACATTTTCAGCACGATGTACTGGTGATTGGCAGCGGCGCGGCAGGGTTGAGTCTGGCGCTGACCCTTCCCGGACATTTGCGCATTGCAGTCCTGAGCAAGGGCGACTTGTCCAATGGCTCTACATTCTGGGCCCAGGGCGGCGTAGCAGCCGTGCTCGACGACACTGACACCGTGCAGTCCCATGTCGAAGACACCCTCAATGCCGGCGGCGGTCTGTGCAATGAAGAAGCGGTGCGTTTCACGGTCGAACATAGCCGTGAATCCATCCAGTGGCTGATCGACCAGGGCGTACCCTTTACCCGTGGCGAACATTCGGACACCGAAGAAAGCAGTTTTGAATTCCACCTGACCCGCGAAGGCGGCCACAGCCATCGCCGGATCATCCACGCGGCCGACGCGACCGGCGCCGCCATTTTCAAGACCCTGTTCGAGCAGGCCAGCAAGCGCCCGAATATCGAACTGCTGGATCAGCGCGCCGCCATCGACCTGATCACCGAGCGACGCCTGGGCCTGACAGGCCAGCGCTGCCTGGGCGCCTACGTACTCAACCGCAAGACCGGAGAAGTCGACACCTACGGCGCGCGCTTCACCATTCTGGCCTCCGGCGGCGCAGCAAAGGTTTACCTCTATACCAGCAACCCGGACGGCGCCTGTGGCGACGGCATTGCCATGGCATGGCGTTCCGGCTGCCGGGTCGCCAATCTGGAGTTCAACCAGTTCCACCCGACCTGCCTGTATCACCCGCAGGCCAAGAGCTTTCTGATTACCGAAGCATTACGTGGCGAAGGCGCATATCTCAAGCTGCCCAACGGCGAGCGCTTCATGCCCCGCTTCGATGAGCGCGCCGAACTGGCCCCACGGGACATCGTTGCCCGGGCCATCGACCATGAAATGAAGCGTCTGGGCATCGATTGCGTCTATCTGGACATCAGTCACAAGCCTGAAGCCTTCATCAAGACCCACTTCCCGACGGTCTACGAGCGCTGCCTGGAATTCTCCATCGACATCACCCGACAGCCGATTCCGGTGGTGCCGGCCGCGCATTACACATGCGGCGGCGTGATGGTCGACAACAAGGGGCGCACCGACGTACCCGGCCTGTACGCCATTGGCGAGACCAGCTTCACCGGCTTGCACGGCGCCAACCGCATGGCCAGTAACTCGCTGCTTGAATGCTTTGTCTACGCACGCTCGGCGGCTGCGGACATCAAGGAGCAACTGACCAATATCCCGATGCCGGACAACCTGCCCGCCTGGGACGCCAGCCAGGTCACCGACTCGGACGAAGACGTGATCATTGCGCACAACTGGGACGAACTACGGCGCTTCATGTGGGACTATGTCGGCATCGTGCGCACCAACAAGCGCTTGCAGCGCGCCCAGCACCGGGTTCGTCTGCTGCTCGATGAAATCGATGAGTTCTACAGTAACTACAAGGTCAGCCGCGACCTGATCGAGCTGCGCAATCTGGCGCAGGTGGCCGAATTGATGATCCGCTCGGCGATGGAGCGCAAGGAAAGCCGAGGCCTGCATTACACCCTGGATTACCCGGACATGTTGCCTCAGGCGCTGGACACTATTCTGGTACCGCCCACCTACGCGGGCTGAACTTCAGGCGGACACGCAGGCGTCGGTGGGTATCCGGCGTCAGCGCGTCGCGGGGAATGCAGATGCTTTTTATGCAGCGCCCGGCTCGCCCCTCTTTTACGGGACGAAAGCGCAAAATGACGATCCATGGCAAAGCCAGGCTGTCACGACAGAGCTGCACAGGCTGCCAGCTGCCCTGTTCGCTCCACACTTGCCAGCCCTTGCGATCACGCCGCAAGGCGGTGACTGCCGAACGGCGCGCAAGCAGGATCGATCCGGGAATGACCCAAAAACCATGAGCCAGGCAAAACAGGGCGCCGAGCGCAGACGCCCAGCCGGGGATATCAAGCCAATACAGGGCAATGAGCGCCAGTAACTGAACGCTCAGATACCCGACCAACAGCAGGCGCGAGGCCTGCCAGTGGCACTCGAAACCATCACTTGGGCTGGACACGGTCCAGAATCATGCGAACCATGCGCTGCAATTCGGGATCTTCGGACTCGGCGCGCTGCATGAACCAGCCGAACATGTCCTGATCCTCGCAAGTGAGCAGGCGACGATAAAGGTCACGATCTTCCTGATTCAATTGCGGGTAGACTTCCCGGACAAACGGCACCAGCAGCACGTCCAGTTCAAGCATGCCGCGGCGGCTGTGCCAATAAAGGCGGTTGAGTTCGACGTCTTCGACCATGGAGCGCTCCTCAAAGTAGGCCGCGAGTATACAGGCGCGAGCCGGTTGAGCGAATTGCCCAATGGTCGCAGCAGTTTTCATATACCCATATTCACGACTCGGCACTATGATGTGCCCCAGACTTTTTCCTCTTGCGATGACCATGGCCCACTCAGCTTTCTTCAGCACGCTATCCCATGAGGGCATTCTTGCCGTTCGCGGCGTGGATGCCAGCAAATTCCTGCAAGGTCAATTGACCTGCAACCTCAACTACCTGAACGACGGCAAATCCAGCCTGGGTGCCCGCTGCACACAAAAAGGCCGCATGCAGTCGAGTTTCCGCATCGTGCTTGAAGGCGATGGCTGCCTGCTGGCAATGGCCAGCGAGCTGATCGAACCGCAACTGCTGGACCTGAAAAAATATGCGGTCTTCTCCAAATCCAAGCTGACCGACGAGAGCGCCGCCTGGGTGCGTTTCGGCCTGCAGGATGGCGATGGCACCCTGGTCAGCCTCGGGCTGGACCTGCCTCAGGACACTGACGCACTGGTGCGCGCCAACGATTTGCTTGCCATTCGTGTCTCCCCTGCCCGGGCCGAACTCTGGGTTCGTGCCGAACAGGCAGAAGAGGTGAAGTCGCGACTGGCCGCCCAACTGCCTGAAGGCCCGCTCAATGACTGGCTGCTGGGCCAGATCCGCGCCGGTATCGGTCAGGTCGTGGGCACCACTCGCGAAGAATTCATCCCGCAGATGATCAATCTGCAGGCAGTCGGCGGCGTCAGCTTCAAGAAAGGCTGTTACACCGGCCAGGAAATCGTCGCCCGCATGCAGTATCTTGGCAAACTCAAGCGCAGGCTTTATCGCCTGACACTTGAAGCCAGCGAGCTTCCTGAACCCGGCACGTCGCTGTTCTCACCTGTACACAACAGCGCCGTGGGCAATGTCGTTATCGCGGCCAGTGCCGAACAAGGCATCGAGTTGCTAGCGGTGCTGCAGGCCGATGCTGCTGAAAGCGGCAACCTTCATCTCGGCTCGCCAGACGGACCCACCCTGCAATTGAGCGAACTGCCCTATACCCTGGACAGCAAGCTCGAAACCCAGCGTTAAGTCACGCAGCGAACACCCGCGCGCTACAACTGTCACAAAAGTTATCAGGCCTCCTGACGCTCACCCGGCGCCAGGCGGTCTGAACACCCCTAACGGCTGCGAGATGCAACATGAGCAAGATGGCTGACGAGGTGCAGAGAAACCTGATCAAGGCAATCGATAGAGATGCCTTGTTTCTGCCTACCCTGCCAGAGGTAGCCTTGAAGATCCGTATGGCTGCCGAGAACACCGAAATAAGCATTGCCGAACTGAGCAGAGTCATCGGCAGTGACACCGCCCTGTCCGCACGCCTGATCAAGGTTGCAAACAGCCCGCTGCTGCGTGCCAACTTTGAAGTCAGCGACGTGAACACCGCGATCCGTCGCCTGGGGGTCAATTACACCTGTAACCTGGCCATCGGGCTTGTGGTCGAGCAGATGTTTCACGCCAAGTCGGAAGTCGTCGAACAGAAGATGCGGGAAATCTGGAAACAGAGCCTGCAAGTGGCCGGGATCAGCTACACCCTCTGTCATCGTCACACCAACCTGAAGCCGGATCAGGCGACGCTCGCCGGACTGATTCACCTGATCGGCATCCTGCCGATCCTGACGTATGCCGAGGACCATTTCGACCTGCTGTCCGACGCAATCAGTCTCAACCATGTGATCGACAACATTCACCCGATCATTGGCGAGCGCCTGCTGCGCTCATGGGACTTCCCGGAACCGCTGGCGGCCGTCCCTGCGCAGTTCCAGGACTTCACACGCGTGTCCAAAAGTGCCGACTACATCGACCTGGTGCAGGTCGCGACTATCCATATCCACAAGAACACCACTCACCCCTTCAGCCAGATCGACATTGTCGACCTGCCAGCCTTTCATCAATTGGAACTGAATGTGGCAGGCGGACTGCTGAGTGCGGAAATGGACGAAGCCATGGGCATGCTTTACTGATAGGCCGCAAAGCTGACCCGGACCTTAAGACCACGCTGCGCCCCGTCATGCAGGGATATCTGCGCCAGATGGGCGCGGCAGATCTCACCGACTATCGCCAGCCCCAGGCCTGAACCGCTGCCCTGCTGATTGCGGCGGTAGAAACGCTCGAAGACCCGCTCACGGTCTTCTTGCGGAATGCCCGAGCCATCGTCTTCGACCTCAAGAACGCATGGCGCATAGACTCGCAGCACAACGTTGCCGCCCACCGGCGTATGCGCCAGGGCATTGTCGATCAGGTTACTCAGCAACTCATTGAGCAACGTCGGCTCGCCCCGTAACCAGACCGGCTCATCAGCCTCAAGCGCCAGCGCCACGCCACGGGAATGGGCCAGTGGGGCCATGGCCATGCCCAGTTCACGCGCCAGCTGGCTCAGATCCAGCTTCTGCACGCCGCCTTCGGCAATCGCACGAGCACCGTTCTCGATGCGCGCCAGCGACAACAACTGGTTGGCCAGAGACGTCAGTCGATCTGTGCCCTGAGCAGCCGCTTCAAGGGTTGAACGCCACTGCACCGGGTCGGAATCACGTAAACCCAACTCGACCCGCGCCTTGAGCGCAGCCAGTGGTGTGCGCAACTCATGGGCCGCATCGGCAATAAACTGCGCCTGACGCTCGAACTGCAAACGCAGGCGCTCAGTGAAGTGGTTGAGCGCACTCACCAGTGGACGCAGTTCACGCTGCACCTCAACCATGGGCAACGCGCGCAGGTCATCGGGTTGTCGCTCTTCCACTGCCGTACGCAATCGTTCCAGCGGACGCAAGGTAGAGCTGACCGTGATCCAGACTAACAGCAAGGCCCCACCGCCCAGCATGCCGAGGCGCAGCAAGGTGTCCGCCATCAGGCTTCGGGCCATGCGCACCCTGGCCTCCTGGGTTTCAGCCACGCGAATTTCCGCCATCCCGTTCATACCGGGTTCGCTGACCGGCTTGAGCAGGCTGACCACCCGCACATCCTGGCCCAGGTAAACCCCGTTGTAGAACTTGGCGAGTGCCGGGTAATCGTCGGTGCGCAAGGTTCCGGGAGGCGGAGAAGGCAGGTTTTCATAGCCTGAAATCAACGTCTTGTTGATGTCGTTGACCAGGTAATAAATACGACCTTCGCTGTCGTAGGCAAAGGTATCGAGGGCCACATAAGGCACATCGGCACTCAGCGTGCCGTCACGCTGGGTCAGGCCGGCCGCGATGGTTCTTGCCGAAGCCAGCAACGTGCGGTCGTAGGCCGTGTCGGCTACTTCCCGCCCATTCCAGTAGGCACTCATGCCGCTGGCCAGCATCAGCACGATCAGCAGCAATGCCAGGTTCCATAACAGTCGCCAACGCAGGCTGTCGTTATGCATCGCGATTTTCCAGCAGGTAACCCAGGCCACGGAAAGTCACGATCGCGATGGGATGGCCATCGAGTTTCTTGCGCAGGCGATGCACGTAGATTTCGATGGCATCCGGGCTGGCTTCTTCATCAAGACCAAACACCTGGGCCGCCAGTTGCTCCTTGCTCATCACCCGGCCCGGCCTGGCAATCAGCACTTCGAGCACGGCCTGCTCACGGGAGGTCAGCGTCAGCAGGTCGCTGCCCAGAGTGAAGCGTCTGGTGTCCAGGTCATAGGCCAGCACACCACAGCGCTGCTGCCGCTCACCACCCAGAACACTGCGACGCAGCAGAGCCTTGACCCGCGCCTCCAGCTCCGAAAGCTCGAATGGTTTGGCCAGATAGTCATCGGCCCCCAGATTGAGGCCGTGGACCCGATCCTTCACATCGCTGCGTGCGGTCAGCATCAGCACCGGCAGGTTCTTGCCCCGCGCCCGCAGACGACCCAGCACTTCAAACCCGTCCAGACGCGGCAGCCCTACATCGAGGATTGCCACTGCATATTCCTCACTGCTCAAGGCCAGGTCGGCGGCCACGCCATCGTGCAGTACATCAACGTTCAAACCCGCGTTCTTGAGCGCCTGGGCGATACTTTCAGCCAATTGCAGATGGTCTTCGACGAGAAGAACACGCATCGCCGTCTCCTGAATCATGAATGTTGTAATGAGGGCACGAAGACGAAGTGTACAGGCGTGCCACAACCTGTGAAGCATTGAAACAACTGGAGGCTATTGAGTAGACACCTGAAAGATAGTTGAAAGGTTTATGAAAGGTTCACCATTTAGCATCGCGATACGACCCGCAAAAATGGGTACGTAAATAAAGGCGCCCGGATGCGTCTGTAAAATAAAAACAATAAACGGAGTCAACAATGTCCAAGCCATCCCAGGCTTTGCAAACCGTCTACCGTGTAGAGCCCTCGACCACCTCACTCCAGCCCTGCGAACCCACATCCCGCTTGCGATGCACTCATTTGCGTCAACGATAAAACGTGTCGCTCAGCAGTACATTCGACACAAATCGTACTGAACAGCTTCTCTAATCCAAAAACAAAAAACGTTTCAGGAGACTGACCATGATTTTATCCTTGCGTCATTTGAGCCTGGCCGCCGGTTGCATGCTGGTTGCTACCCAATTGTTCGCCGCAGAGCCCAAGCGCCCGGAATGCATCGCGCCGGCCTCGCCGGGCGGTGGCTTCGACCTGACCTGCAAGCTGGTGCAAAGCGCCCTGATCAACGAAAAAATCCTGAGCACCCCGATGCGTGTGACGTACATGCCTGGCGGTGTTGGTGCCGTGGCCTACAACGCAGTGGTCGCCCAGCGTCCAGCCGATGCGGGAACACTGGTGGCATGGTCCAGCGGCTCGCTGCTCAATCTGGCACAAGGCAAGTTCGGCCGTTTCGATGAAAATGCCGTGCGCTGGCTCGCGGCAGTAGGCACCAGTTATGGCGCCATCGCGGTCAAGAGCGATTCGCCTTACAAAAACCTCGATGACTTGGTGCAAGCCCTCAAGACCGACCCGAGCAAAGTGGTGATCGGTTCCGGCGGCACCGTCGGCAGCCAGGACTGGATGCAGACCGCACTGATCGCCAAAGCCGCCGGCATCAACCCTCGCGCCCTGCGCTATGTTGCGCTGGAAGGCGGAGGTGAAATTGCGACCGCCCTGCTCGGCGGCCACATTCAGGTGGGCAGTACCGATATTTCCGACTCCATGCCCCACATCCTGAGCGGTGACATGCGCCTGCTGGCAGTGTTCGCCGAGAAGCGCATCGACGAGCCGGAAATGAAAGACATTCCGACCGCCAAGGAACAAGGCTACGACATCGTCTGGCCTGTTGTTCGCGGTTTCTATGTCGGCCCCAAAGTCAGCGATGAAGCCTACGAATGGTGGAAAGCCTCCTTCGACAAGATCCTGGCCTCGGAGGATTTCGCCAAGCTGCGCGACCAGCGCGAGCTGTTCCCCTTCGCCATGACCGGCGCGGAGCTGGACACCTACGTCAAGAAACAGGTTGCGGACTACAAGATGCTGGCCAAGGAATTCGGCCTGATTCAGTGATTGTTGAACTCAATTGACTGACGACCCGTTGCGCCTGCCCGGCAGGCGCAAAACAGGAGCTTCCCATGGTCTTGCAACGCATTTTCGCTGCTGCACTGTTACTGGTATGCGCAGGCCTGACGCTGATGGCCTGGCCGTATCAGGCCCCGTTTTCCTATGAACCTGTAGGCCCTCGCGCCTTCCCGCTGTTGATGCTCGGGCTGATGGGCCTGGCGTTGCTGTACCTGCTGTTTCGCCCGACGCCCATCGTGCATTCCGAAGACGAACCGCCTCTGGATCGCGAAACCCTGATCAAGATCGGCACCTGCATCGCACTGTTGCTGGTGTTCGCCGGTCTGTTCGAGCCTCTGGGTTTCATCCTCAGCAGCATCCTGATCGGCATTCCCATGGCGCGCCTGTATGGCGGTCGCTGGGTGCCCGGCATCGTCGTCGTGACCCTGATGAGCGTCGGCCTTTATCTGCTGTTCGATAAAGCCATGGACGTCCCCTTGCCTTTGGGCCTGCTCAGCGTTCTGGAGAATTGATATGGATACTTTCAGCTATCTGGGTCAGGGATTCGGTGTCGCCCTCACGCCTTACAACCTGATCACGGCACTGTCCGGCACCTTGATCGGCACCGTCGTCGGCCTGCTGCCGGGCCTTGGCCCGATCAACGGCGTCGCGCTGTTGATTCCCATCGCATTCGCACTGGGCCTGCCACCTGAATCGGCACTGATTCTCCTGGCTGCGGTGTATCTGGGTTGTGAATACGGCGGCCGCATCAGCTCGATCCTGCTGAACATCCCCGGCGAAGCCTCTACCGTGATGACCACGCTGGACGGTTATCCCATGGCCCGCAAGGGACTGGCAGGTGTCGCCTTGTCGCTGTCGGCCTGGAGTTCATTCATCGGGGCGTTCATCGCCACCTGCGGCATGGTGCTGTTTGCGCCATTGCTGGCCAAGTGGGCGATAGCCTTCGGCCCGGCGGAATACTTCGTGCTGATGGTCTTTGCGATTGTCTGCCTGGGCGGTATGGCGGGTGATAGGCCGCTCAAGACCTTTATTGCGGCACTGATCGGCCTGTTCCTGTCAGCCGTCGGTATCGATGCCAACAGCGGCGTGTACCGTTTCACCGGTGACAACATTCACCTGACTGACGGCATTCAGTTCGTGGTGCTGGTGCTGGGCCTGTTTTCCATCAGCGAGATTCTGTTGCTGCTGGAGAAAACCCATCGCGGCCAGGAAGCCGTGAAAGCCACCGGGCGCATGCTGTTCAACTTCAAGGAAGCTTCGGCGGTGTTCATCGTGAACATTCGTTGCGGCCTGCTCGGTTTCGGCCTGGGCGTATTGCCGGGCGCCGGTGCAACGCTGGCCAGCGCCGTGGCCTACATGACCGAAAAACGCATTGCCGGCCCAAGCGGCAAGTTCGGCCAGGGCGACATGCGCGGCCTCGCAGCCCCGGAAACCGCCATCGGTGCAACCGCTTGCGGCGCGCTGGTGCCGATGCTGACTCTGGGTGTTCCGGGTTCCGGCACCACGGCGGTGATGATCGGCGCCCTGTCGCTGTACAACATCACGCCCGGCCCGATGCTGTTCCAGCAGCAACCGGACATTGTCTGGGGCTTGATCGCCTCGTTGTTCATCGCCAACATCATGCTGGTGATTCTCAACATCCCGATGATCCGCATCTTCACCCGCATCCTTGCCGTACCGAACTGGGCGCTGGTGCCGGTGATCGCGATCATTACCGCGATTGGCGTCTATGCCGTGCATGCCACGACCTTCGACCTGTTCCTGATGGTGGGTATCGGTATCTTCGGCTACATCCTGCGCAAACTGGACTTCCCGCTGTCGCCGATCCTGCTCGGTTTCATTCTGGGTGGTTTGATGGAGCAGAATCTGCGACGTGCGCTGTCGATCTCCAATGGCGCGCTGGAAATCCTGTGGGCCAGCCCGATCAGCATCGGTGTCTGGATCGTGACGATTTTCATGCTGCTGTTCCCGCTGTACCGGATCTGGCGCAAGCGCTCCAGGCAGTCGCGCGCACTGGCCGATGTCTGACCGGTCCTTTCGTAGCTGGTGGGGAACCCCGCTGGTCGGCCTGCTTGGCGGATACCTCGCCAGCCAGGTCGGCTGGCCTTTGCCATGGATGATCGGCTCGTTGCTGGCGATCATCCTGGTCCGCTGTCTGACACCCTGGCAACTGACGCAAATCCCCGGCGGACGCAAAGTCGGGCAACTGATCATCGGCATCGGGATTGGCCTGCACTTTACCCCGGTAGTCATCGAGCAAGTACTGGAACACTTCGGTCTGATTGTGCTCGGGGCGCTGGTGACCAGTCTTTCCAGCGTGGTCAGCGTCTGGCTGATGCTACGTACCGGGGAAGATCGTCCTACGGCGTTTTTCTCAAGCATGCCGGGCGGCTCGGGGGAGATGGTCAATCTCGGCGCACGCAATGGTGCGACCCTCAGCAGTGTTGCTGCCGCTCAAAGCCTGCGGGTGCTGGCGGTGGTGCTGTGTGTACCGGCGATCTTCAAATACCTGCTGGGTGACGGCACTCCAGCGCTGCATGCCACAACGGTGGACTGGCGATGGTTGTTGTTTCTGCTGCCCGCGGGCGCGGTACTGGCTTTTCTCTGGCAACGCCTCAAACAACCCAATCCCTGGCTATTCGGGCCTCTGCTGCTCAGTTCAGTGGTCAGTGTCGCCTGGGACTTGAAAATCGGACTGCCCAACGGGGCCAGCCAGCTTGGTCAACTGCTGATCGGCAGCGGCCTGGGCTGTCACTTCAATCGTGAGTTCTTCAGGCGGGCACCGTCCTTTCTCGGACGCACGCTAGTGGGGACAGCCCTGACCATGCTGATCGCAGCCCTCGCCGCACTGGGCTTGAGCACCCTCACCCACCTGGACCTGCGCTCCCTGACCCTGGGCATGATGCCAGGCGGCATCGCCGAAATGAGCCTGACAGCCGAGGTGCTGCAACTCTCGGTGCCACTGGTGACAGCAATGCAGGTCATGCGGTTATTGTTTGTGATGTTTCTGGCAGAGCCGTTGTATCGGCGCTGGGATAGGAGATAGGAGCTGCAAGCTTTTGACTTGAGGCTTGCGGCCTTCCCTACTCAAATATCCGACAGCCTCCAATCAATCGGCGCCAGCCCATTCTGCTCCAGATACTTGTTGGCGCGACCAAAATGCCCGTTACCCAGGAAGCCTTTATAGGCCGACAACGGCGACGGGTGAACCGAAGTCAGTACCAGATGCTTGGTGGCGTCCACCAGCTTCTGCTTGCTCTGCGCATGGGAACCCCACAACAGGAAGACCAGATTCGGCTGATGGGCGCTGACGACTTCGATGACCTTGTCGGTGAAATGCTGCCAGCCCTTGCCAGCATGAGAAGCCGCATTGGCCCGCTGCACAGTCAGGGTGGTGTTGAGCATCAGCACGCCCTGATCGGCCCAGGCTTGCAGGCAGCCGTGGTTGGGGATATCAATGTTCAAGTCGCGCTTCAACTCCTTGAAGATATTCACCAGCGAAGGCGGCGCAGGCACGCCGGGTTGTACCGAAAAACACAAGCCATGGGCCTGACCCGGGCCGTGATACGGGTCCTGGCCGAGAATCACGACTTTCACCTGATCCAGCGGCGTCGAGTTGAGCGCATTGAAGATCAGCGGCCCCGGCGGATAGATTTCCTTGCCTTCGACATGTTCCTGGCGCAGGAACTCACGCAGTTGCGACATGTAAGGTTTTTCGAACTCATCGCGCAGCGCCTGCTTCCAGCTGGGCTCAAGTTTGATACGGTCATCGCTTGTCATGGTCATACCCGGTAAAAACACTGCGCGACACTAGGAAAGCTGGCTGCCAATGTCAAATGCGCAGCAGCAAACCAGCAGTTTTCTACACTGGATGGCAGAACGTCGTTTGTAACTGCCTACGAGAGAGTCATGATGAATCTGCAATTTGAAGAGCTGCACGGGCAAGATGGCGCCCGGATCGGCATCGCCAGCCTGGATGCCGAAACATCGCTCAATGCCCTGTCGCTGCCAATGATTCTAGCCCTTCAGGACAAGCTCGCGGCCTGGGCAGACGACCCGCAGATCGTGTGCGTCCTGCTGCGCGGCAACGGGCCGAAAGCCTTTTGTGCCGGCGGCGAGGTGCGCTCACTGGCCGAAGCCTGTCGCGAGGCTCCGGGCACCGTGCCACCTCTGGCGGCCAGCTTCTTTGCGGCGGAATATCGCCTGGACTACAGCCTCCACACCTACCCCAAACCCTTGATTTGCTGGGGCCATGGCTATGTTCTGGGGGGCGGCATGGGATTGCTGCAAGGTGCCAGCATTCGCATCGTAACCCCGAGCAGCCGTCTGGCGATGCCCGAAATCAGCATCGGCCTGTATCCGGATGTAGGTGCCAGCTGGTTTCTGTCTCAACTGCCAGGGAAGCTGGGCCTGTTTCTGGGACTGACCGGCGCTCACATCAATGGCCGTGACGCGCTGGATCTGGACCTGGCCGATCGTTTCCTGCTCGACGAACAGCAAGACGTGCTGATCGAAAGCCTGCTGCAACTGAACTGGCAGGAACAGACCGACGTACAGCTCAACAGCCTGCTCAAGGCCCTGCAACAGGAAGCCCTCCCCCGCTTGCCAGCCGCCCAGTGGCTGCCGCGCAGGGAACAGATCGATGAATTACTGGATGTCGGGAATCTGCCCGGTGCCTGGAATGCCATCGGACATCTGCAACATCAGGACGACGCGCTGCTGGCTCATTGCGCGAAAAACCTACTGGAGGGCTGCCCGTTGACCGCTCATCTGATCTGGGAACAGATCCGTCGAGGCAGGTATCTGTCACTGGCCCAGGTGTTCCAGATGGAATACGCCATGAGCCTCAACTGCTGCAGTCATCCGGAGTTCAACGAAGGTGTGCGGGCGCGACTGATCGACAAGGACCACGCGCCACATTGGCACTGGCAAGATGTGGCCAGGATACCGAGAGCAGTGATTGATGCTCACTTCTCAAAGGCTTGGGAGGGAAGGCATCCGCTGGCGGATTTGTCATAACTATCCAGGTATCGCCAGGCAGGAGCGAATTCATTCGCGAATGAATTCGCTCCTGGGGGGTTAGCAATCAATAACGGCCATCACCCCGGCCTCGATCCCATGACCGGCCGCCTCCGCGGTAGTCATTGCGATAGTCGTTACGGTAGTTGTTCCGGTAACCGTCATTGCCACGGAACCTGTTGTCACGCCATCCGTGGCCCGGTGGCCGACCGGGGTTGTAATAGCGCGGTTGCGGTGGAGGACCGTAGTAGCGCGGCTGAGGCGGTGGCGCGTAATAACGCGGTGGCTGGCTGTAGTAATAGCGTGGCTGAGGCGCTACATAAATGCGCCGCTCCTGATAATAGGAAGAGCGGTAACCGTTGTCATAAGCATACCCTCCAGCGACGACCGTCGTCGGTTGTGTGTACACCTCGGATTCGTAGTAACCAGGACCTGCATAGCAACCTGTCATGAACAGAGCCAGAAAAGCGATGAGCAAGGGTCTTCGATACATGGCGGCCTCCTTGGACCGCGATTGGGCACAACCAGCGACGCTGGTCGGCGTCTGCACATTGGGTCAGCAGACGATTAATCAGACAGCAAAAAGGCCATCTAGTGCGAGACTCCCCCTGTCCACCCGTCCCATCAGATAGTAGCAAAATGGCTCGCAAGCCCTTGATAAACAAGGCCACGGGGCCCCGCACCCCTTCGGCACAAAGATGCTACAAAACATTTCAACCCCGGACGCCTCATCACGGTGCAAACCCGCACCAGCACAAGGCAATCCCGGGCAGGAAAATCGTGTCCTTTTTCCAACACCCATGGAGAAACAAGGCTTGTAGCAAGTTGGCACAACTCTCGCTTAACGATTGATGTGCAGGAGTCAACACAGCTTCGCGGCACCACAATTTGCAATAGCCGACTAGGGTTCCGGCTTGCCGACAGGTAAGTGGCTGGTCCGAGAGTTGGCGACCTCCAGTAGAGGTTACACGGCGGGATAAAAGCCCGGGAGACAGGACACCAGTGGTGTCGAGTTGCTCCTGGCCGCCCCTTTCACTACTGGAGGTTTATTCAGCATGCACAAGCCCAAGTCCCGCCTGTCCGGTCTGCTCGCAGCAGGCCTCATCGCTGCATTGAGCCTCTCGGCACAAGCCGCCCCCAAAGATCACTTCAACGTCTGCTGGACCATTTACGCGGGCTGGATGCCGTGGGAATACGCCGGCACTCAAGGCATCGTCGACAAATGGGCGAAGAAATACGGCATCAAGATCGATATCACCCAGCTCAACGATTACGTCGAATCGATCAATCAGTACACCGCCGGTCAGTTCGACGGCTGCACCATGACCAACATGGATGCCCTGACCATTCCGGCTGCCGGAGGCGTTGAAAGCACAGCGCTGATCGTCAGCGACTTTTCAAACGGCAATGACGGCATCGTGATCAAGGGCGAAGGCAAGACCGTCGCCGACCTCAAAGGCATGGACGTCAATCTGGTCGAGCTGTCGGTTTCCCACTACCTGCTGGCCCGTGCGCTGGACAGCGCAAACCTCACCGAAAAAGACCTCAAGGTGGTCAACACCTCGGACGCCGATATCTCGGCAGCCTTCAACACCGATGAAGTGAAAGCCGTCACCACCTGGAACCCGATGCTTTCGGATATCAAGGCCAGGCCCGGCGTCACGCAAGTCTTCGATTCGAGCAAGATCCCTGGCGAAATCATGGACATGATGGTGGTCAACACCCAGACCCTGAAAGACAACCCGGCCCTGGGCAAAGCTCTGACCGGCGCATGGTTTGAAGTGGTTGCCCTGATGAACGCCAAGTCGGCGGCCAGCAAGGCGGCACTGGAGCACATGGCCAAGGCGTCGGGCACCGACCTGGCGGGCTTCCAGTCGCAGCTCGACACCACCCGGCTGTTTGCCACGCCACAGGAAGCACTGACGTTCGCCACCAGCGCGCAACTGCCAGACACCATGCGCAAGGTCGCCAGTTTCTCCTTCGATCATGGCTTGCTGGGCGAAGGTGCCCGAGATGCAGGCGCCGTGGGCATGTCGTTCGCCAATGGCGTGACTGAAGGCGACAAGGCCAACCTCAAGCTGCACTTCGACCCCAGCTACGTGCAGATGGCCGTCGACAACAAGCTGTAAAACGCACCCAGTCCAAAGGTCATTGCCATGCGCTTGATAAATCGACATCCGGATCGGGCAGGTCGCCTGATTCTGGTGATCCTGCCATTCGCCCTGCTGCTGTTCGCCTATTTCACAGGCTCGGCGACGCGGCTGATGGAAAACCCCAACGACAAACTGCTGCCCAGCGCGGTGCAGATGGCCGATGCGGTCAAGCGTATGGCCTTCACCGAGGACGCGCGCACCGGCAGCTACCTGCTTTGGCAGGACACCGGTTCCAGCCTGCAACGGCTGGCCATCGGGCTGGGAGTCAGCGCCTTGCTGGGCCTGTGCCTGGGGATTGCGTCGGGCATTCTGCCGCTCTTCGGCGCGCCACTCTCGCCGTTACTGACAGTGTTGTCGATGGTGCCGCCGCTGGCGATTCTACCGATTCTGTTCATTGTTTTCGGGCTGGGAGAGTTATCGAAAGTGATGCTGATTGTTATCGGCATCACGCCGATCCTGGCCCGGGATCTGGAACAGCGCGCACGGGAAATCCCCGTGGAATTGCTGATCAAAGCGCAAACCCTCGGCGCCTCGACCTGGACGCTGATCCTGAGGGTGATCCTGCCGCAACTGCTGCCACGCCTGTTGATCGCCTTGCGGCTGGTACTGGGATCTGCCTGGCTGTTCCTGATCGCGGCCGAAGCCATCGCGTCCACTGACGGGCTGGGCTACCGGATTTTCCTGGTACGCCGCTATCTGGCGATGGACGTGATTCTGCCTTACGTGATCTGGATCACCCTGCTCGCCTGGCTGATGGACTGGGGCCTGAAAGCCCTGACCCGTCGTGCATTCCCCTGGTATGAAGGAGCACGAGGATGAGCTTTATCAGTGTGCGCAATGTCTGGCAGCAGTACGACGATCAGGTGGTGCTTGAAGGCTTGAACCTGGACGTGGCCGAGGGTGAGTTCTGCACCCTGGTCGGAGCCTCGGGCTGTGGCAAGTCCACTTTTCTGCGCCTGCTGCTGGGCCAGGAAATCCCCAGTCGTGGCGTTATCACCCTGGACGGCAAGGCTCTGGCCAGCGAGCCGGATCCAAGCCGTGGCGTGGTCTTCCAGCGCTACTCGGTGTTCCCGCACCTGAGCGTGCTGGACAACGTAGCGCTGGGCCTGGAACTGCCGAATGCGCCCTGGCTCGGTCGTCTGTTCGGGCAGGCCAAGCGCGATGCCCGGGAACAGGCGGCCGTGCTGCTGCACAAAGTCGGGCTGGGCCACGCGCTGGACAAATACCCGACCCAACTGTCCGGCGGCATGCAACAACGGCTGGCCATTGCTCAGGCGTTGATCATGAAGCCTCGTGTCCTGCTGCTGGACGAGCCGTTCGGCGCGCTGGACCCCGGCATTCGCAAGGACATGCACAACCTGCTGCTGGAGCTTTGGCAGGAAACCAAGCTGACCGTGTTCATGGTCACCCACGACCTGTCCGAAGGCTTCAACCTCGGCACCCGCCTGATGGTCTTCGACAAAGTGCGCCACGACCCGCACGCCCCCGGCGCCTATGGCGCACGCATCACTTACGACATCCCCTTGAACAGCGACCGCCGTGCAGCTCGCGCGGCTCTCGACTCGATGCTACCGGCTTGAAAGGAGACCGACTCATGACTGACTCAACCACCCTCTTTCCCGTGTTCGCCGAAGAACTTCTGCCTGGCGGAGCCCATCGCTCATTCGTGCTCAAGCGCGGCGAGCTGCTACGCCTTACAGACCTGAACGGCAATGCCAATGTCAGCCTGACGCTGCTCAATGCCCATGAAAAGACCGAACGCCTGAACCTGCCCGACAGCCTCAAGTGCCAACACACCGCCAAGCTCACCAGCGGCCACTGCCTGTACTCGGACATGGGTCGTGTGCTGGCAGCGATCACTGCTGACACCTGCGGCTGGAGCGACAGCCTCGGCGGCGTACTCAACGCGGCGGAAGTCGAAGAGAAATACGGCATGGGCCGCTATCAGGAACTGCGCAATGGTTTCTTCCGCAATGGCGTCGACAACCTGCTGGTAGAGCTGGGCAAATGGGGGTTGGGCCTGTCCGACCTGCTGATGACCCTGAACCTGTTCAGCAGGGTCAATGTGGACGAGGCTGGCAGCCTGCATTTCGTGCCGGACAACTCGAAAGCTGGCGACTACATCGAGCTGTATGCGCCGATGGACACCCTGGTGGTCCTCACTGCCCTGCAACACCCTATGGACCCCACCCCCAAGTACGCCCCGCAGCCTGTGAAGCTGAGCTGGATGAAAGCCGACGCCAGCGTGGCCGAACACTGCCGTACCTCGCGCCCGGAAAACGAGCGTGGTTTTATCAATACCGACCGTCTGTTCGCCTGAGGAGGCCTTGTCATGCATTCGACCCAACACTGCTGCGACGCCACTATTGCGGCTGGCGAACCGTTCCTGGCCGAGGTCAAGGCCGGACAGACCGTGCGCATTCTCGACCTGGAAGGCAATCAGGCCGTCGATACCCTGTTCTACAGCCTGGCCAACCCTCGCGAGCGTTATGACGTACAACGCACGCTGCGCCGCCAGAACAATGTCTACCTGACTACCGGCAGCGTACTGTATTCCAACCTCGGCAAGCCGATGCTGACCATCGTCGATGACACCTGCGGACGTCACGACACCGTCGGCGGAGCCTGTGCCCAGGAAAGCAATACCGTGCGCTATGCCCTGGACAAACGCCACATGCACAGTTGCCGGGACAACTACCTGCGTGCCTGTGTCCATGACGGACGTCTGGGCAAAGGCGACATCGGCCCGAACATCAACTTCTTCATGAACGTCCCGGTGACCGCCGAGGGTGGCCTGACCTTCGAGGACGGCATTTCCGCGCCCGGCAAGTACGTCGAACTGCGCGCCGAGATGGATGTGATCGTGCTGATCTCCAACTGCCCGCAACTGAACAACCCCTGCAACGGCTACAACCCGACTCCGGCCCAGCTGCTGATTCGCGACTGAATCCAGCCAATCGAGCCCTCCACAACGGACGACCGTTGTGCGCAACGACCCATAGCGGGACGGCCCGCTTCCCATCACGAAACCCAGCGAATCTGGGTTTCCGGGGTTTATGCCATGTTCGACAAACTGCTGATCGCCAACCGTGGCGCCATTGCCTGCCGCATCCTGCGAACCCTGCGCACCTTGAAGGTCAAGGGTATTGCGGTCTATTCCGAAGCCGATGCCGCCAGCCTGCACCTGATGCAGGCCGACGAAGCCCATAGCCTGGGTGAAGGCGGCGCGGCGGGTACTTATCTGGCGGTAGACAAGATTCTCGCCATTGCCAAAGACAGTGGCGCCAAAGCGATTCATCCCGGCTACGGTTTTCTGTCTGAAAACGCGGCGTTCGCCCAGGCCTGCGAAGACGCCAACATTGCCTTCGTCGGCCCGACGCCCGAGCAACTGCGCGTCTTCGGTCTTAAGCACACCGCTCGCGCACTGGCCAAAGAACATGGTGTGCCCATGCTCGAAGGCACCGAATTGCTCGACAGCCTTGAGTCGGCACTCACAGCCGCACGTGGCATCGGCTACCCGGTAATGCTCAAAAGCACCGCAGGCGGTGGCGGGATCGGCATGCGCGTGTGCCGGAGCGCCGAAGAGCTGAGCGAATCCTTTGAAGCCGTGAAGCGCCTGGGCCAGAACAATTTCAGCGACGCGGGCGTCTTCATCGAGAAATACATTCAGCGCGCTCGCCACCTTGAAGTGCAGGTTTTCGGTGACGGCCAGGGCGAAGTGCTGGCGCTGGGTGTACGCGACTGCTCGGTGCAGCGTCGCAACCAGAAAGTCCTGGAAGAAACCCCGGCCCCGAACCTGCCGGACGGCATGGCTGACGAACTCTGCACAGCGGCCATCAAGCTGGCCAAGGCGGTCAACTATCGCAGCGCGGGGACCGTAGAGTTTGTCTTCGACAGCGAGGATCAGAGTTTCTACTTTCTGGAAGTGAATACCCGCCTGCAGGTCGAACACGGTGTCACCGAACAAGTGTGGGGGGTCGATCTGGTGGGCTGGATGGTGCAACTGGCAGCCGGGGATCTGCCGCCGCTCAGCGAGTTGCAAGCCACGCTGAAACCCACCGGCCATGCCATTCAGGCGCGGTTGTATGCCGAAGATCCGGGACGCGACTTCCAGCCCTGCCCCGGTCTGCTGACCGCCGTGGACTTTCCGGCTGCCGATGGCAAAAGCTTGCGCATCGATACCTGGGTTGAAGCCGGTTGTGAGATTCCGCCGTTTTTCGATC
Source organism: Pseudomonas sp. Irchel 3A18 (assembly GCF_900187465.1). Classification (NCBI taxonomy): domain Bacteria; kingdom Pseudomonadati; phylum Pseudomonadota; class Gammaproteobacteria; order Pseudomonadales; family Pseudomonadaceae; genus Pseudomonas; species Pseudomonas sp. Irchel 3A18. Next base: position 14,506 of record NZ_FYDI01000022.1, on the reverse strand, counting down.
CGATGATCGCCAAGCTCATCAGTTGGGCACCCGATCGTCAGCAAGCCAGTGACGCATTGGCCGAAGCCTTGAGCAACACGCGCCTGTATGGCGTGGAAACCAACCGCGGCTATTTACAGCAGATCATCGTCGATGCGCCCTTTGCCAGCGGCCAGCCGTGGACCCGTTGCCTGGAAAACCTGATCTATCACGCCGACACCTTTGAAGTGCTCAGCGGCGGCACCCAGACCACTGTGCAGGACTATCCGGGCCGTCTCGGTTACTGGGCCGTTGGTGTACCGCCTTCAGGGCCGATGGACAGCCGGGCCTTGCGCCAGGGCAATCGCCTGCTGGGTAATGCCGAAGGTTGCGCGGCACTGGAAATCACCATGAGCGGCCCGCTGCTACGGTTCAATACCGATGCGGTGGTGGCCATTACCGGCGCGCTGATCCCGATCACCCTTGATGGTGAATCGCAAAACATGAATACGGCGCTGCTGGTTGCTGCAGGTTCGACCCTGGCGCTGGGCACCATTGCCGGTGCCGGGGCACGCAGTTACCTGTGCGTACGCGGCGGGCTGGATGTGCCGGACTATCTGGGCAGCAAAAGCACCTTCACCCTCGGCCAGTTCGGCGGGCATGGTGGACGGGCATTGCGCGCTGGTGATGTGCTGCATATCACGGCCCTTGCTGATCGCAGCGCCGGGCAGCGTGTGCCGGATGAACAGATCGAGCCCCTGGCAGATGTGCGTCAGATTCGCGTGATTTATGGGCCGCATGGTGCGCCGGAGTATTTCACCGAGGGTTACATCAATACGTTCTTTGCCACCGACTGGGAAGTGCATTTCAACTCCAGCCGAACCGGCGTGCGCCTGATAGGACCAAAGCCGGAATGGGTGCGCGCCGATGGTGGCGAAGCGGGTTTGCACCCTTCCAATATCCATGACAATCCCTACGCCATCGGCGCGGTGGATTTTACCGGCGACATGCCTGTCATCCTCGGCCCCGACGGCCCGAGTCTTGGTGGATTCGTCTGCCCGGTGACCATCATCGAAGCGGATCTGTGGCAGTTGGGGCAGCTCAAGGCCGGAGATAAAGTGCGTTTCAGCCCGGTCAGCCTGGAAACAGCCCGCGCCCTAATCCGTAGGAGCGACTTCAGTCGCGAAAGCAATGGTCCAGACACACCCCCTTCGCGGATGAATCCACTCCTACAGAACCCGGTTGTGCTGGATATTGGTCAGGACGACAAACGACTGGTCGCCCGGCTATCAGGCGACACCCATGTGTTGCTGGAAATCGGGGCTCCCGAACTGGATCTGGTGCTGCGATTCCGCGGGCACGCCTTGATGCAGGCACTGGAAAGCAAGGCACTGCCGGGCGTGATCGATCTGACACCGGGCATTCGCTCCCTGCAAGTGCATTACCACCCCGAACAACTGCCTCTCACAACACTGCTGGATATCGTCGCCGGTGAATGGGATGCCGTCTGCGCCACCCAGGACCTGCAAGTCCCGTCGCGCATCGTGCATCTGCCCTTGTCCTGGGACGATCCGGCCTGTCAGTTGGCAATCGAGAAATACATGACCACCGTGCGCAAGGACGCGCCCTGGTGCCCGAGCAATCTGGAGTTCATCCGGCGCATCAATGACCTGCCCAATCTGGATGAAGTGCAACGCACGGTGTTCGACGCCAGCTATCTGGTCATGGGCCTGGGCGACGTCTATCTCGGCGCACCTGTGGCAACACCTCTGGACCCGCGTCATCGCCTGGTCACCACCAAGTACAACCCGGCACGTACCTGGACCGCCGAAAACTCGGTGGGCATCGGCGGGGCCTACATGTGCGTGTACGGCATGGAAGGCCCCGGCGGTTATCAGTTCGTGGGCCGTACGTTGCAGATGTGGAACCGCTATCGCGAAGTCGCCGCCTTTGACGGCAAGCCCTGGCTGCTGCGCTTCTTCGACCAGATCCGTTTTTACCCGGTCAGTGCCGATGAGTTACTGCGCATCCGCCGGGATTTCCCGCTGGGCCGTTACCCGCTGGAGATCGAACACAGCACCCTGAACCTGGCCGACTATCAAGCGTTTCTAGCCAAGGAAGCCGAGGGCATCGCCGCCTTTCGCGGCCAGCAGCAAGCTGCTTTCCAGGCCGAACGCGAGCGCTGGATCGCCAGCGGGCAAGCCAATTTCGAGAGTGAGGAAAGTGCGGCCCCGCTCACCGATGAACCCGCGCTCGAAACCGGCCAGCAAGGGGTCGACAGCCATATCGCCGGCAACCTCTGGCAAGTGCAGGTCCAGCCGGGTGAGCGAGTTTCGGCAGGAGATGTGCTGGTGATTCTGGAGTCCATGAAAATGGAAATCCCGCTGCTGGCTCCCGTGAGCGGCATTGTTCGCGATGTGCGGGTGCAACCTGGCTCGGCGGTGCGAGCCGGGCAACGTGTGGTCGTTCTGGAAACGGACTGAAACCTTGTGTCTTTAACTCTTTCGACGGAATTCGCCATGAACCACAACGCACTCCCAAGCGACCTGCAACTGGATACCCTGCGTGACGCGTACCAGGCCGGCAGACTGACACCCCGGCAACTGATCCTGGCCCTCCATGAAAAGGCCGCCGCGCTGAATCCTGACTTTCATCTGTACATCCACTTGCTCAGCCCGGCAGAACTGGAGCCTTACCTCGCTGCACTGGAAAACCGCGATATCAAAGACCTGCCGCTGTACGGCATCCCGTTTTCGATCAAGGACAATATCGACCTGGCAGGCATTGCTACTACCGCAGCCTGCCCGTCCTATGCGTATGTGCCACAACGTTCGGCAACCATTGTCGAGCAACTGATCGCCCTGGGTGCCGTGCCCATGGGCAAGACCAACCTCGATCAGTTCGCCACCGGCCTGAACGGCAGCCGTTCACCCTATGGCGCATGCCCCAACAGCGTACTCAAGGAGTACCCGTCCGGCGGGTCGAGCTCCGGTTCGTCACTGGCCGTGGCATTGGGTGTCAGCAGCTTCTCGCTGGGCACCGACACCGCAGGCTCGGGCCGGGTGCCTGCTGCGCTGAACAATCTGGTCGGCATGAAAGCCAGTAAAGGGCTGATCTCCACGGCTGGCGTGGTGCCGGCCTGCCGTACGCTGGATTGCGTCACCACCTTCACGGCCACAGCAAGGGAAGCCAGCCAGTTGCTGGGGCTGGTGGCCAGGCTGGACCCTCGCGACGAATACAGCCGCCGAAACCCGTTGTGGAACGACGCTTCGGCCTTCGGCGCGCCCCGCGCTTTCCGTTTCGGCGTGCCACGTGCCGAAGACCTGGAGTTTTTCGGGTGTGCCGAAGGACCGCAGTTGTTCGAGGCAGCGCTCGCTCATCTGAAAGCACTGGGCGGTGAAGCTGTCACCCTGGATCTTTCGCCCTTCCTGGAAGCGGCGCGTCTGCTGTATGAAGGCCCATGGGTCGCCGAACGCTACAGCGTGGCCGGGCAATTGATGCAGGAAGTTCCCGACGCCGTGCTGCCCGTTATCCGCGCTGTACTGGACAAGGCACCTGCGGTCACGGGTGTCGATACGTTCCGGGCGCACTATCGTTTGCAGGCACTCAAGGCAATCTGCGACAAGGCGCTTGAAGACCTGGACTTCGTGGTCACGCCCAGCATCGGTCGCCCGGTCACCTCGGCAGAACTGGAAGCAGAACCGGTGTTGCGTAACTCGGAGCTGGGTTACTACACCAACTTCGTCAACCTGCTGGATTACGCAGCCGTTGCAGTGCCCAGCGCCGTCATGAACAACAGCCTGCCCTGGGGCGTGACGCTGTTTGGTCGGGCCTTTACAGATCAATACCTGCTAAGCATCGCCGACGCCTTGCAACGCCAGACCGCACTGCCACTGATCGGTGGCCACATTCCAGATCTGCCTCAACCCAAGTCCGCCGCCCGCAATGACATGAGCCGCCTTGTGGTCTGTGGAGCCCATCTGGACGGCCTGGCACTGAACGGGCAACTCAAGCAGCGCGGTGCACGCTTGCTGGAAGTGACACAAAGCTCGCCCGACTATCAGTTATATGCTCTGGCAGGCGGCCCGCCGTTTCGTCCGGGCATGTTGCGTGTAGCGCAAGATGGCGTGGCGATAGAAGTGGAAGTCTGGGAACTGCCGAGCCGTGAGCTGGGTTCATTCCTGACCGGCATTCCCGCACCGCTGGGGCTGGGCAAGGTGCAACTGGCCGATGGACGCTGGGAAAGCGGCTTTATCTGCGAACCTTATGGCCTTGAAGGCGCGACCGATATCAGCCATCTGGGCGGCTGGCGTGCTTATCTGCAGCAGCGCTGAACCTATAAATAGATAGGCAACTGCGCAGCCTTGGCAGTGACATAGTAAGCGGCCACTCACTTCGCTATGTCACTGTCATGGATGAACTCTGGAAATCCCTCTCTGCTGCTTCCAATCTGGAGCATCCCGATTTCATCATATTGCCGGGTCCTGATTCGGAACGAAAAGACAGTCTCAATGGCTCGGGGGCATTTTCCCTTGCGCCGCTGCATTACCCGACTGACGAAAAACCGCTGCCGGAGATCGCCTCGCCATCACCTTCGGCATTACCCGATGCACAAGCCATACAGCGACTGAAAAAGCTCAGAAAAAGCCCCGGCTTCAAACTGCTTGCCGACTCGATCCTGCTGTTGAAAACCCTGCAACTGGACATGGACTACCCTCCTCCCCAGCGGGCGTATATCCGCGAGCAACTGAAAGCCCTGCTGCTGCAGAAGGCAGGCAAGCAACTGGACCCTGACACACTGCACATCACCTTCACGACCGAAAACCGGCCCTCGGTCGATGAGCGTGGGCGCGAGCGTTACAGCGCCCGACTCTCCCTGACCGAACTGGCCCTGATATCTGGCGACACGAGCCGGCTGGCAGACCTGCTGAACTGCACGATAACCGACACATTGCCGGACCCGGATACGCCATCACTAAGCTCCAGGACACTGTTTGACCTCATCATCAACGCCCCGTGGGTCGATGACTACATCAGCAAGGTCAATGCCTTCTGGCACAAACATGAAACGACTTACCGCACACTGGCCAGGCTTTCCTTTCTAGACGTGCTGGCACGAAAGTTCGCCCGGAAAAAGATCAGCCGCAACGGTTATTACCTGACGCTCGATGCACTGGGTTTCAAGCACTTCCCGGCCGACAGTAAGGCGCTGGAACAGACCACACGAGGCGACAGCTCTGAGGTCCGCATGTTGTCTATAAACGGTCAGCTCGTACCCGGCATCTTTCAGGTCAGATCGCTGAACACTTCCCATTGTTTTATTCATGTCCTGGGTGATGCGGCAACCATCACCGAGTACATCAGCGACGAACCGCGTCAGATGAGCCAACGGTTGCTCGACACGCTCAATGCCTCAAGGCAGCACCGGCTCTGGCTGGGCCAGTACATTTCCGGGGAGAGCATTGCGCTCGTGGTCGAGTCGGTAGTGCTTCAGGGTGACGTGTTCAGCCACCTGACAGATGCTCAGAAAACATTCGCACTCGACCTGCTGGAAAGCGTGGATGGCGCCCACGATATCGACCTGCTCAAACCCATTGCACGTGGCCTGACCCTGGCAGGAGCGGTAGACCTCTGGCAGACAAAGGCCCCCATCCTCGGGCAAATCCCCGCACCGCTGAAAATAGCGGCGCAGCTCATGGCTGAAGTCATCCTCACCCTGCATGGCGCAGAGCTAAACCCTGATCACGTCTTCATTGCCTATCGACGCGGGCACTCGGTCACGCCGCTGGGCAGCATTCTGCGACCTACCGTTCATGTACACGTACCCGACGAGAAACCCGTCAGCCTCAGTGAAGCCCTGATGAGCAATTATCGGGTGCAATACCCTGCCGGCTATATCGACCATGGCGGTCGGTCGGTGGTGTATCTGGACACGACCGGCAAAGGCGTCTGGTCAGCCGACAAGGAGCTTGCGGTTGCGGCCCTGGATATCGAAGAACGGATAAAAGCCATCGACTTTCTGCACCTGATGTCCCGCCGCCTCGATGAATTCTGGGAACAACAGGCGCAGAGGATCGAGCAGATATTTCAGGCCATGTTGATCAGCCAGGCCGTGATCTGCCTGAAACAGGGCAGCCTGCTGCGCAGCGGCTTCGACAGCATCGTGAAGTCATTGACGGACCCCGCTGCGCAATGGCTCACCCTGGGCTTTGAAGTGCAGAACTCATTTGTTGAAGGTGTAGAGCACCAGTATTGCGCTGGCCTGCTGGTGCTTGAGGAGCCCGACAAGCCGCAAAGGGTGCTTTATCAAGCCGGGCTGCCCAAGGCGCTCATTGAATTCAAGAACGATGAGGCCCTTCAGGAATACCTCAGGCAAGCCACCGGGGACGAGAAGTGGCGCACGGCCGTACTGAATTACGTACCGGGCCGCAATCAGGAGCGCTTGAACTATCTGTTCAGGTTATGGGGCGGAGTCCAGGCACCAGACCCGCCTGCTTCGATACTGCGCCCCTGGACAGACGCGATATACAACCCCGATGTGCGCAAGGCATTAAGCCATTCGCTGCATAGATATCTGCTGCCGGGCTCGCCGTTCGCTTTCATGCGCCAGACACTGAAACAGAACACCCTGGAAGAGACCCAACAACAGATCGTGACTTCGACCCAGCTTTCGCTGCGCTACTGGACACAGCGTCTGAGTCATCTGCAATGGGTGCTGGCCCCCATGTCTTTTCTGCTGACCCCTGCGTTCATTGCGGTACTGGCCATCGACATCGGCATCACGTCCCTGAACATCGTAGCGGCCAATCAGCCCGGCAGTGGTCGTGAGGAAAAGAAGCAGGCGATCCTGTCTGCACTGTCATTGGGGTTGTTCAGCCTGATGCCTTTCACGCCAAGGTTGCTGGGGGCGCTCAAGAAAGTCGTGACGCCTGTAAAAAACATCGTGCGCACGCAACGCGCCACAGCCGCGCTCCCCTTGAGTCTCGCGTCACTGTTTGGCCGCTCAATGCAACCTCGGCAAACCCGTCTGGAGAAGTTCTTTCACACCGACAGCATGCTCAAGGTCTGGACCGTGCCTGGACACCCTCTCTACGGCAACCTGCCCATCCACGCCTGGAAGCTCGGGCGCAAGTTTCTGCTCTGGACATCCAGCAAAGGTCAGGCCCGCACTCTGGTGGTCAGCACCCATGGCCAGTATCTGCCCTGGAGTTCGACGGTCAAAATCCCCAACGGAACCGAAATACATACCTATGCTCCTCATGGCTATCTGCTTGCCGATCCAAAGCTGCATCGCGTCGTCAGCAAAAAAGTCGGCCCGTTTGCCATATCGAATGACGTGGGTAATACCCTGGCGATACCACCGTCTTCACTGCCCTCGCTGGTAGTCACCGACAAACTCATGGCGGGCACCTCGGTTCGCGGCAGATTGAAAAATTACACCTTGTCCAAGTTCCAGACTGTGGCCGATGAAACCTATCAGGACATTGCCAATATTGTGCGCAATTCCAATATATCGCCTTTCAAAGGACAGCTCCCGTCCACCCCCATGGATATATTGACGGTGCGTAACCGTTTTGCAATGTCTGCCCCCGCGCTGGAAGATCTGTTCAAGACATTATGGGCGCAGGGTATTCATTACGACCGTATTCTTTTGGTGCATTGTCGATGTTCCGCCATTGACGCCTTCCTGCGTCGAAGCCCGGTTTATCTGGCTCCGGCGCTTATCAATGCGCCCTGACTGAAAGTGGCCAGAGACTTGCTTTATATATCCGGTTATTAATGAATCGCCGATTCATTTAATATACGTACTCTCAAGGATATCCAAGAAAGCGGATTTTTCATGCCCCATCAGTCTGCAATGACCTCTCACCGTTCATTATTGATGACCTTGATTTTTTTGCTGGGAAGCGGTTTTCTGGCAACCACACTGCTGAGTTATTACGTATCACGAGAATCCATTCGCGACGGTATTATCAACACTGAGTTGCCATTGACGTCGGATACGGTCTATTCAGAAATCCAGAAAGATCTGGTACGGCCCGTTCTCATCTCTTCGATGATGTCGCGCGATACCTTCATGCGCGACTGGGTGGTCGATGGCGAACGCAATCCTGAACAAATGACCCGCTACCTCAAGGAAGTCATGGATCATTACGGAGCCTACACGTCCTTTTTCATCTCCGATTCCACCCATATCTATTACCACGCCAAAGGCATTCTGAAAAAAATCAGCGCCCTTGAACCACGAGACGCCTGGTATTACCGGGTGCGGGACATGGACGTGCCATACGAAATCAGCTTTGACCCCGATATGGCCAACAAAGACAACCTGACCTTTTTCATCAACTACAAAGTATTCGACTACAACAACCGGTTTATCGGGATAGCCGGAGTAGGTCTTACCGTCGATGCCGTCACCCAACTGATCGACCGCTACCGACAACGCTATGAGCGCAACGTCTACCTTGTCGACACCTTCGGGCGCATCGTGCTGACCGGAGCCGAGGGTGGACCCCAAGGCGCAACCATCGGGCAACGGCTGCAAGACCTGCCCAGCATGAAGGACCTGCAGAACAAACTACCCAAACCTCACAGCGGTACCTTTGAATACAGCAACCACGGCGAAGGCCACTTTCTCAATGTGCGCCTCATACCTGAACTCGAGTGGTACCTGATCGTCGACAAGCAGGAAGACACCGCCCTGAGCGACATTCGCCATTCGCTGTACCTGAACCTGTTCATCTGCCTGATCGTGACGCTGGTGATTGTGCTGCTCCTGCATCGAATCATCATCAGCTACCAACGCAAGCTTGAAGCCCAGGCCACCCTCGACAGCCTGACCGGCCTGCCCACGCGCCGGGGCTTCAACCTGCTGGCCCTCAATACCCTCAAGGATACCCAGCGCGAAGCCATCCCCTTGACCGCACTGTTGCTGGATCTGGATCGCTTCAAGCGGCTCAATGATACGCACGGCCATCTGGCGGGCGATGAAGTGCTGGCCGGTTTTGCCAATGACCTTAAAAGCTGTCTGCGCCAGTCAGACATCATTTGCCGCTGGGGCGGCGAAGAGTTCATCATTCTGCTCAAGGGCAGCGACACTCAGGGTGCCCAACGCATTGCCGAAAAAATCCGCGAACTGGTCGAGCAGCATGTGTATGTCTTTTCCGGCATACCGTTGCAGATTACGGTCAGTGTCGGGCTGGCCGAACTGCAAAGCGATGATAACCTGCAAAGCCTGATCGCCCGTGCCGACCTGGCGCTCTATCGCGCCAAGCTCAACGGCCGCAATCAAGTCTGTATCGAGAAACCGGTCCCAGCATGAACACAACAGCGACAAAACCAGACTCCAGCCTGTGCCCGGTATGCGGCCTGGGCAACACCTGCACACTGGCCGACCCGCGCACGGTCGATCAGGCATGCTGGTGCTTTTCGCAAAGTATCGACCCGGCCGTGCTCCAGGCCCTGCCCGTTGAACTCCGCAATCAGGCCTGCCTGTGCCCGCGCTGCGCCGGCGTCGCAAACAGTGTGCAGGCCAAACCGGAGCGATAGGCGTACCATGCGCGCTCCTTGCCCATCGCCCTGTCACCCTCATGCGTCTTGACCGTTTTCTCAGCAACCTGCCCCGCTTCAACCGCCAGCATGTCCGCCTGGCGCTAGCCAGCGGGCGAGTCAAAGTCGATGGCCTGGTGATTGGCGATCCGCATCATGAAGTGCGCGAGTTCAGCCGCGTGGAATTCGACAGCGAATTACTGCAGGCCGGCAAGGCAGCGCGTTATTTCATGCTGCACAAGCCGCGTGGTTATGTGAGTGCAACAGTCGATGCACAACACCCGACCGTGCTCGACTTGCTGGATGAACCCGACAAACATGAACTGCACATCGCCGGTCGGCTGGATTTCAATACCACCGGCCTGATGCTGATCACCAACGACGGACAGTGGTCACGTCGACTGACCCAGCCGCAAACCAAACTGCCCAAAGTGTATTACGTCGAGACAGAGCAAGTTATCGACGAACGGTACATAGCAAAGTTTGCCGAGGGTTTTTACTTTGCCTACGAGAACATCACCACCCAACCTGCCACGCTGACCCTGCTCGGACCTCGCCGTGCAAGGCTCAGTATCGTGGAAGGCCGTTACCATCAGGTAAAACGGATGTTCGGTCATTTCGACAATAAAGTATTGATTCTGCATCGAGAAAGCATGGGGCCTCTGGCCCTGAACCCCGAGCTAGAGCCCGGCAGCTATCAGGCACTGAGTCGCACACAAATTCAGTCGATCTGAAAAAGTCACTACCATTCGGCGGAACGGTCCGATCAATTACGAACGGCACTTGCGGGTTCCCGGATCCCCTGCTTGAATCCAATCGTCAGTCCACATGTGACTGGCAAGTCAGCAACGCATTCTAAGAAACCTTTTGCCGTATCGAACCCTCGGGTTCACGACAAATTGCCCGCCAATAACAATACCTGTCGAACAGATCGTTCGGATCGACATGGGCCTTCAAGGCTAATGCCTACCTGTCACCAAACCGTGCATTTTTTTATTTGCGCTAGCGCATACGCATATCTGTAAGTCAGGAGACATACATATGAGGCCAGAAATCGCCGTGCTTGATATACAAGGACAGTTTCGGGTTTACACGGAGTTCTACCGCGCAGACGCCGCGGAAAAAACCATCGTCATGGTTAACGGCTCGCTGGCCACCACTGCTTCTTTTGCCCAGACCGTTCGCAATCTGTATCCACAGTTCAACGTAGTGCTTTACGACCAACCCTATGCTGGGAAATCCAAGCCGCACAACCTGCATGAAAAACCCCTGACCCGGGAAATGGAAGGCCAGATCCTGCTGGAGCTGATCGACCACTTCAACGCCGAACACGTCATGTCGTTTTCATGGGGCGGAGCCGCCGCCATGGTTGCCCTGTCGCACCGGCCAAAACGCATCGAGAGCGCTGTCATCAGTTCGTTCTCGCCGATCCTCAACGATCACATGCGCGACTACCTGAACCGTGGCCTGAAGCACCTGGGCGAGCACAACCGCCATGAAATGGGCCACCTGATCAACGACACCATCGGCAAACACCTGCCATCGCTGTTCAAACGCTTCAACTATCGTCACGTCAGCAGCCTGGACCTGCACGAATACGACCAGATGCACTTTCACATCAGCCAGGTGCTGGAACTCGACCCGAGCAACTACCTGACGGCTGCGAAAAACATCAACGTACCTGTGCTGTTCATGAACGGAGTGCGGGACGAATACACCGCAGCGGATGACGCGGTGCTCTTCGCCAAGTACGTGCAGAACTGCAGCTTCAGCACCATCGAAGCCGCCGGGCACTTTCTGGACATGGAACACAAAGCCGCCTGCCGCGACTCCAAAAAGGCACTGATGAGTTTCCTGCAACCTGTCGTAGAACCCGCTCGCCACGCCTACAGCCAGACTCAACACCATGCCTTCGCCTTCTGAGGCCGGCGCTCGACAGAGCCGAGGAACCATTCGCCAACGCAGGGAAAGCAGCAACTGGCGGATGGTCTCCCTGGGCGCAGTACAGCCAGAAAGCGCGGCTGGATGAATTTAGCGCTTTAACTCGCACCGGGCATCTGGTACAAAGTCAGCCGCTCAGAGCGGGTATAGTTTAGTGGCAAAACGAAAGCTTCCCAAGCTTTAGTTGAGGGTTCGATTCCCTCTACCCGCTCCAGCCTTTCCTTAGAAAAATCCTTTTTAATCAACATCCTCTGCTGATTAACTTCTGCAATACCATTGATCAATTTCCCCATCCTGAGTACATCTGGCAGCAATGCCCACTGCGCACAGGTCTCTTGAGATTTTGTGAGCTGCGCCCACAATGGGACCGGTAAGATCAGCCCTGCATCCCGCGAACGCACAAACAATCTCAGCGCCGCGAGCCGCAATCATGACTCACGGATGATCGCCACTCGATCATGTGCACCCGTCGCGGACATAGGCGCCAAGCGAGGTGGGGCAAAGCGGCGCACGCCTGAGTTGAAGCACATCAAATTCCCTGAATCGTACCGGTTCAGTGAAACTACCAGTTACCAAGTCAAATTGACCTGGGGCGTTATCGGGCGGCAACCTTCTCGTTTTGGTCTGAACTCATACAGGGACTTCACGTGGAGGAGGATAAACACGACTCTTTTTTTGACTCACTCTTGCATCAGAAGCGCCCAAACGCTGGAGCCTCATGGGCAGCGTGGGCCAAAACCTCTATACCAGAACCCATGTACGCCCCCAAAGATGAATGGCCATCTCCCAAGGAGCGCGCAGACCTAGTCTTCGCCAAATCCTGCGTTGCTGAAAATTGGTGCAGCACAGAAGCAGGAACGATCACCGAACCAGCCTCCAACTTCGGCAACATCATGGTTGTTGCCTCCATGCTTTTGCCTTCGTCGGCAGATGCATTGGCAATGGCCATCGGTGCTGATGCCGGACTGGGCCGTGTTGCTGGCGGTGGCATCATGCAAAAGCGTATGACGTGGGCAATACGTGGCGCCGGGGGACCGATAAGCGTTTTTATAATGGGCATGCTCCCCACCAAAATGGGTGACGGCACACTCCATACAGATGAACAACTGCGCAGCATGGGAAAGGCCACAACACGGGTGCGCTTTCAGTTCAGGCGTGATGCCGAAGGCATAGCAAAGATCTACGGCATTCACACCGGCGCGTCAGGTGATGACTCGGTACGCATAGTGCAGGTGAAGTGGAACGCAACCAAAACTGCGATGGAGGCCGAACTAAACGGGATCACCATTCTCTGGACGCCGCCAAACAGCTCTTCAGGAATGCCACCACTGACTTACCCCGACCAAAGCAGTGAGCAACTGGGTGCCATCCTTGTGCACCCAATCCCGGAAAACACGGACAGCCTGATTGAAGGCCTTCCCGGCGACGACATTACAACTGACGACTGTATTCTGGTCTTTCCGGCAGAAACGGGCTTAAAGTCGCTGTATGTGGTTTATGCAAAGCCGCTTGGCGGAGACCACAGCTATCATCCGGCCCCCAGAGGGCTTACAGCTTTTCCAGATGCACGGATTACCCCACGGAAAACATCGATACAGGGCGGAGGGGGGCTACGCAAACGATGGAAGACAAGAGATGGCACTATTTTCGAGTGGGATAGCCAACATGGGACTGTTGAGAAATACAATAAGCGCGGAACCCATCTTGGAGAGTTTAATCACGAAACAGGTGAGCAAACCAAAGACGCAGATAAAAACAGACAGGTAGAACCATGAAATTTATCATCGAAGCATTCGACAAAGAGAACGAATTTCTAGATTTTGAAATTGTTCTACCAGATGACTGCGAAGCCCAACTAGCCGAAATTATGAATTGGTCATCACCGCAGCGAGGTATTGAAGGTTACAACCTTAGCAATACCCAGCTGTCCAGCATCGAGGTGTTGGCAGGTAAGCGTTTCAACGACGAGAAACACATATTTCAACTGACCTGTAACGTAAGTTGAATTAAAACCTCCCACGGCTGCCAGGAGGCGTGCGAGCTGTGATCGAGATCGACTATCCCGAATCAGACGGTCGCTCAAGTCTGAGCCGATACGCCAAGATGGCGGCGGCCGGCAGATTATCGCAACTTGTCGGGTATGAGGTGTATCGCTTTGGCACTTATGAGCTCTGTCAGCCAAACCTGCTTGGTTTTACTGGCTGAACTCGAAGAAGACTCGGCAGAGCCCTGGATTTCATTTTCGTCATAAATTGAAATCCTCAAAACCGGCGGGTATGCTCATTTCAAATCCAAGGAATTTTGAAATCGTGATCAAGCTCCCGCCAAAGGTGAACCTCGATCCTTTCAAAGAGATCATCGAGCATCATCAGCACCATCTGGCGGCCTATATCGAGATGAATCAGGCTTTGGACGCCAATGGGCGTTACCTTCTACGACAAATTGCGTTTCAGGATTCCTGCCGGGCTTGACCATGGGCTGGCCTGGTCGGTTGTGAAACTGGCGAGAAGCAGGCAACTGACGCCAGTACTGCTACTCGGAGAGCCTGCGAAAATATGCAACTTCCTCTATACGCCTGCGATGCACCTCGCTGTGTCGGCGTGCGACCAGCACACGACGACGGCTGCGCTTGAGTGGATGTGCTCAAAAATCGGGGAAAGCAAACATCTGCAGTATTTGCTTAAAGACCTGATTGAAGACGAAGCCATCAGTAGCAGCCAGTTGGAAGGTGCAGCGACGACGACCAAGACAGCAAAAGAGTTACTCAAGCGCAAACGCAGGCCTGAACCCCCCGATGAGAAGATGATCATCGGTAATTTCAGGATGATGAATCATGAATCGCCCCGGGTTTCGTAGACACCTCCATGCCTTAAAATGAGGCCAATCAGGAGGTGCCATGAGCAACCCGCGTTATCCCGAAGAATTCAAAACCCAAGCGGTCAATCAAGTGACCGAAAAGAAGCTTCCCGTCGCTGACGTAGCGGCCCGTCTTGGTGTGTCGACGCATAGCCTCTATGCGTGGATAAAGCGCTACAGCAAACCTCAAGAAGAACGGCAG
>NZ_FYDI01000006.1:0-432014 GCF_900187465.1 Pseudomonas sp. Irchel 3A18 | reverse complement strand
GGGCCGTCGAAGACTACGACGTTGATAGGTGGGGTGTGTAAGTGCTGTGAGGCATTGAGCTAACCCATACTAATTGCCCGTGAGGCTTGACCATATAACACCCAAGCAATTTGCGAAGAGCGGATTGTGGTGTAGTGAAGATGACGAACCGAAAGTTTGCGCCACACACAGATTACCGAAACAAACCTATTACACACCCATTCGCGGGTACGTACTCAAGTACGCACCGGCTACCGAATTTCTTGACGACCATAGAGCATTGGAACCACCTGATCCCATCCCGAACTCAGCAGTGAAACGATGCATCGCCGATGGTAGTGTGGGGTTTCCCCATGTGAGAGTAGGTCATCGTCAAGATTCAAATTCAGAACCCCCATCTGCGAACGCAGGTGGGGGTTTTGTCTTTTCAGGCTCGAAAAACACTTTTTCGTTTCTATGCATCCCAGGCTTGCGTGGCTATCATGCGTGCCTCATTGCTAGGCGATATTTACATGATGACCTTGTTAAGGCTTCTGGCCGATGGCGAGTTTCACTCCGGGCAGGTTTTGGGTGATGTGCTCGGCGTCAGTCGAAGCGCCGTATGGAAGCGGCTTCAACAGCTTGAGGCTGAGTTGGGCGTTGAGGTTCATAAGGTGCGTGGCCGTGGCTATCGGCTTGCCAGTCCGGTTTCTCTTCTGTCTGCGTCGTCCATATCGCAAATGGGGTTTCCTGCGGGCTGGTCTGTCCATGTTGCAGATTCGGTCGACTCTACAAATGCCGAAGCGGTACGTCAGATTGGCCAGGGCGCTGCCATGCCTATGCTGGTCCTGGCGGAAAGCCAGACGGCTGGGAGAGGGCGTCGTGGTCGCAAGTGGGTGAGCCCCTTTGGTGAGAACCTGTATTACAGTCTGGCGTTGCGCGTGGATGGCGGAATGCGTCAGCTCGAAGGGCTCAGCCTGCTGGTCGGGCTTGCTGTCATGCAGGTCCTGCGTGAGTCGGGAGTCAAGGGGGCCGGCCTCAAGTGGCCTAATGATGTTCTTGTAGGGCGGCGCAAGATTGCCGGCATCCTTCTTGAGTTGATCGGTGATCCTGCAGATGTGTGTCATGTCGTGATAGGCATAGGCGTCAACGTCAATATGCAGACCTCTGTCGACGTGGATCAGTCCTGGACGTCTCTGCGTCTTGAGGCGGGCGCCCTTTCTGATCGCAATAGTCTGGCTGCCCGTTTGAGTCAAAAGCTTGATGCCTTGCTCGCCTTGCATCGTGAGAAAGGTTTTTCAGCGTTTCAGGCTGAGTGGGAGCAAGGACACTTGTGGCAGGGCTGCGCTGTCACCCTGCTTTCGGGTGTCGAGGTCGTCGAGGGCGTAGTCTTGGGGGTTGATGTGCTGGGTGCGTTGCGCCTCGATGTAGGTGGCGTGGAGAAAAGCTTTAGTGGTGGTGAGCTCAGCCTGAGGTTGCGTGATGATACTTGAACTCGACTGTGGGAATAGCTTCATCAAGTGGCGTGTAATTGATGTAGGAGGCATAGCCCGATTTGCAGGTGGCGTCGTTGATTCCGATAGTGCGCTGCTGGAGCATTTGCTGCACCTTCCAGGGTTGAAGTTGAGTGCCTGCCGCCTGGTCAGTGTCCGTAGCACCGAGGAAACCGAGAAGCTTGTGGCGGCCCTTGTTCAAGCTTTCGCGATTCATCCTGTTTGTGCGGCGCCCGCAAGAGAGTTGGCGGGGGTTGAGAATGGATACGACGACTACGAGCGTCTGGGGCTCGACCGCTGGCTTGCCTTTGTCGGTGCTTATCACATAGCCCGAAGGGCGTGCCTGGTCATTGATCTCGGTACGGCTGTGACCTCTGATTTCGTTGATGTAGATGGTCGGCACCTGGGAGGCTTCATATGTCCGGGGATGCCGTTGATGCGTAACCAGTTGCGCACCCATACGCGGCGTATTCGATACGATGATGCTGCGGCCGAGCGTGCGCTGGTCAGCTTCGTTCCGGGGCGTGCAACCTCGGAGGCGGTTGAGCGCGGTTGTTCCCTGATGCTGCGAGGCTTTGCCCTGACGCAGCTGGAACTGGCGCGCGCTTACTGGGGTGATGATTTTTGTGTCTTCGTAACCGGCGGCGATGCGGGGCTGGTCGAGGATGTCCTGACTGATGTTCGAGTGGTGCCTGACCTGGTTTTCGTCGGTCTTGCTCTAGCCTGTCCGTTGCGCTGAGGTTTTTATGCGTTGGCTATTCCTTTTGTTGTTGATGCTCAATGCCTTTTATTACATCTGGCATCAGCAAGAAGCTCCTTTGCGTGCCAAGGAGGTGCTGCCTTTGTCGTTGTACCGTGCTCCTCAGCAGGATATCCGGCTGCTTAGTGAGTCCGACGTGGGGCACGCCTCCCGTGAGGCTGAAAGTAGCTGTCTGTATCTTGGGGGGTTTCCACGCCAGGAGGAGGCGCGTGCTGTCGAGCAGCGTCTCAATAGCCTGGATGTGCAGTCGCAGTTTCAGGTCTTGCCGTCGGGTGGTGTGACAAGCTACTGGCTCAGGATCTCCCCTGAAAGTCGTCGTCTGGTCGGTGATGGCATGCTCAATCAGTTGCTTCAGGATTTCCCGCAATTAAAAAACAAAATAATGTCTTGTGAGGGCATTGCAACTGCCGATTAGTTTGCATAGAATGGCGCCCGCTTCGCAGTGAGGTGTAAACTTCGCAAGTGAAGCAGCAGTAGTCAACGCATGTAACCTCAGGTTTTTAATGAGAAAAAGGTTGACAGAAGGGCAGTAAGCATTGAGAATGCTGCCTCGCTTAGGAGGGGTTCCCGAGCGGCCAAAGGGATCAGACTGTAAATCTGACGTCTACGACTTCGAAGGTTCGAATCCTTCCCCCTCCACCATATTTAGCGTGAGCTGCAAGTTGTGCGGGTATAGTTTAGTGGTAGAACCTCAGCCTTCCAAGCTGATGATGCGGGTTCGATTCCCGCTACCCGCTCCATGCTTGTGGTTCTTGCAAAGTGTTTCGCTCTTGTAGCTCAGTTGGTAGAGCACACCCTTGGTAAGGGTGAGGTCAGCGGTTCAAATCCGCTCAAGAGCTCCATTGTTCAAAGGCAGATATGCAAATATCTGCCTTTGTTTTAAGTGGTTTCACTCTTGAAGTGTCTCGCTTAAAGCTTTCAGTCTCTGTCAGCAGCGCCTGCTGATGGTTTCTGAATGAAGTGTTGAAAAACTCTTGTCGGGTCCGCATAATGGTCGGCCTGATTTTGCTTTTAGGTCAGTAGCTCAATTGGCAGAGCGACGGTCTCCAAAACCGTAGGTTGGGGGTTCGATTCCCTCCTGACCTGCCAGATTCCCTAGATGTAATCTGGCTTTCTTTTCACAGGATCTCCGTAGATGAATCACAAGGCTGAAGCATCAGACTCGCGCTTTGACTCGCTGAAATGGCTCTTGGTAGTCGCTTTGGTTGTGGTTGGTGTCGTCGGTAATCAGTATTACTCGTCCGCTCCGATTCTGTATCGTGTTCTCGTGCTTCTTGTGATTGCTGCCGTTGCTGCGTTTGTTGCTCTTCAAACCGGTAAAGGCAAGGCTTTCTTTGTCCTGGCAAAAGAAGCACGCGCAGAGATCCGTAAAGTCGTATGGCCTACTCGCCAAGAGACCACGCAGACCACTTTGATTGTGGTGGCTGTCGTTCTGGTCATGGCGTTGCTGTTGTGGGGGCTAGATTCCCTGCTCGGCTGGCTTGTTTCCTTGATAGTTGGCTAAGGGTGTCCCGTGGCTAAGCGTTGGTACGTAGTGCATGCTTACTCGGGTTACGAGAAGCATGTAATGCGCTCGTTGATCGAGCGTGTGAAGCTGGCAGGCATGGAAGATGGCTTCGGCGAAATTCTGGTTCCCACTGAAGAAGTGGTTGAAATGCGTAATGGCCAGAAGCGCAAAAGCGAGCGTAAGTTCTTTCCAGGTTATGTGCTTGTACAGATGGAAATGAATGAGGGTACTTGGCACTTGGTCAAGGATACTCCTCGCGTCATGGGCTTTATCGGTGGTACTGCTGATAAGCCAGCTCCAATCACCGACAAAGAAGCAGAAGCCATTCTGCGTCGTGTTGCTGATGGCAGCGATAAGCCGAAGCCAAAAACACTGTTCGAGCCAGGTGAAGTTGTTCGCGTCACCGATGGTCCGTTCGCTGATTTTAATGGCACGGTTGAAGAAGTTAACTACGAAAAGAGCCGTATCCAAGTGGCTGTGCTCATTTTCGGACGTTCTACTCCGGTAGAGCTGGAGTTCAGTCAGGTCGAAAAGGCATAACTGAGCTGGAATCCCATACCCCGCAGCCTAAGGCTGTGGGGTTTTTTCGTCACTGGGATATACGTGTAAGTAGCCGGGGAGCCTTAAAAGGCGTTTGAACCCGTAATTGGAGTGCCTCATGGCCAAGAAGATAACCGCATACATCAAGCTGCAAGTGAAAGCCGCTCAGGCTAACCCTAGCCCGCCAGTTGGTCCTGCTCTGGGTCAGCACGGTGTGAACATCATGGAATTCTGTAAAGCATTCAACGCCCGTACTCAGGGTCTTGAGCCAGGCTTGCCGACTCCAGTGATCATCACTGTATACAGCGACCGTAGCTTCACTTTTGAAACAAAAAGTACTCCTGCCTCTGTTCTGCTGAAGAAAGCTGCAGGCTTGACCAGCGGCTCGGCTCGCCCGAACACCGTTAAAGTTGGCACCGTGACTCGTGCTCAGCTGGAAGACATCGCTAAAGCAAAAAGCGCTGATCTGACAGCTGCAGACCTGGAAGCGGCCGTGCGTACTATCGCCGGTTCCGCTCGTAGCATGGGCCTTAACGTGGAGGGTGTGTAATGGCTAAGTTGACCAAACGTCAAAAGGCAATCGCTAGCAAGCTTGAAGCTGGCAAGGCCTACAACTTCGTAGACGCTGCTGCTCTGCTGACCGAGCTGTCTACCGTCAAGTTCAGCGAGTCCGTAGACGTTGCTGTTAACCTGGGCGTCGATCCTCGTAAATCCGACCAGGTTGTTCGTAGCGCAACCGTTCTGCCGCACGGTACCGGTAAAACCGTACGTGTTGCTGTCTTCACCCAAGGCCCGGCTGCTGAAGCTGCTCTGGCTGCCGGTGCTGATCGCGTTGGCATGGACGATCTGGCTGCCGAAATGAAAGCTGGCGACCTGAACTACGACGTAGTCATTGCTTCTCCTGATGCAATGCGTGTTGTTGGTCAGTTGGGTCAGGTTCTGGGTCCACGTGGCCTGATGCCTAACCCTAAAGTCGGTACCGTTACTCCTGACGTCGCTAACGCCGTCAAGAACGCGAAGGCTGGTCAGGTTCGTTATCGCACCGACAAAAACGGCATCATCCACACTTCCGTTGGCAAGGTCGGTTTCGACGCAGTCAAGCTGAAGGAAAACGTTGAAGCCCTGATCGCTGATCTCAAGCGCATCAAGCCTGCTTCCTCGAAAGGTATCTACGTCAAGCGCGTTACCCTGAGCACCACCATGGGCCCGGGCCTGGTCATCGACCAAGGTTCCCTGGACGCGTAAGGCAGAAGTAACACAGTTTTGTGTTACTAAAAGATTGGGGTCCCTGCCTGGCGGGGGCTATCCAAGACCGTAGGCGACGCAAGTCTTAAACCACAAGCCTACGCAGATGGTGCTCCCGGTTCCTTACCGAATCAGACACCAAAACGACATCAGGCTCAGGCCCGATGAAACGGTAACAAGCAGGAGTTAAACCCGTGGCAATTAAACTCGAAGACAAGAAGGCCATCGTCGCTGAAGTCAACGAGGCTGCCAAAGTCGCTCTGTCCGCTGTCGTGGCTGATGCCCGTGGCGTTACAGTAGGCGCAATGACCGGACTCCGTAAAGAGGCTCGTGAAGCTGGCGTATACGTACGTGTTGTACGTAACACCCTGCTCAAGCGCGCTGTTGAAGGTACTGAATACAGTGTCCTCAACGATGCGTTCACAGGCCCGACCTTGATCGCCTTCTCCAATGAGCATCCAGGCGCTGCTGCGCGTTTGTTCAAAGAGTTTGCGAAAGGTCAGGACAAGTTCGAGATCAAGGCAGCTGCGTTCGAGGGCAAGTTCCTCGCAGCTAATCAGATCGACGTACTGGCTACCTTGCCGACCCGTGACGAAGCAATTTCCCAGCTGATGAGCGTGATTCAAGGCGCTACCAGCAAATTGGCTCGTACTCTGGCGGCTGTTCGCGACCAGAAAGAAGCTGCCGCAGCCTAAGGCTGAGCATTTTCTCTCGCGTATTTTTGTTTATTTCGATGGTCGCGTAGGCCGTCCCCCAATTCAGGAATTAGATTCATGTCTATCTCTCAAGACGATATCCTCAACGCAGTAGCCGAGATGTCCGTTCTGCAGGTTGTTGAACTGATCAAGGCTTTCGAAGAGAAATTCGGCGTAACTGCTGCCGCTGCTTCGGCTGGTCCAGCTGTTGCTGCTGCTGTTGTTGAAGAGCAAACCGAATTCAACGTCATGCTGACCGAAGCTGGCGAGAAGAAAGTTAACGTCATTAAAGCAGTTCGTGAACTGACCGGTCTGGGCCTGAAAGAAGCCAAGGCAGTCGTTGACGGCGCTCCAGCAATGGTTCTGGAAGCAGTAGCTAAAGACGCTGCTGAAAAAGCCAAAGCTGCTCTGGAAGAAGCAGGCGCCAAAGTCGAGCTGAAATAAGCATCGATTTTGAACGTCCAGCCCACGCGTTAAGCGAAAGGCTGATGGCTGGTGGCTTTTGCCACCGGCCTTTTTCCGTTACAGACGATTGGCTTTGCCAGCGTCCATAACGTGCAAGAACCACCAAGATGGTGGCGCAGACCAAGGGGTTTGCACGATTTTCTGGCTGCTTCCGTCGGAGGGAGCCAAACAAGCAGGTGACCAAGCTGGGGAACGCTGATGGCTTACTCATATACTGAGAAAAAACGTATCCGCAAGGACTTTAGCAAGTTGCCGGACGTAATGGATGTGCCGTATCTACTGGCCATCCAGCTGGATTCGTATCGCGAATTCCTGCAGGCGGGAGCGACCAAAGATCAGTTCCGCGACGTCGGTCTGCATGCAGCCTTCAAATCCGTTTTCCCGATCATCAGCTACTCCGGCAATGCTGCGCTGGAGTATGTAGGTTATCGCTTGGGCGAACCGGCATTTGATGTCAAAGAGTGCGTGCTGCGCGGTGTGACTTACGCTGTACCTCTGCGAGTCAAGGTCCGTCTGATCATCTTCGACAAAGAGTCGTCGAACAAAGCGATCAAGGACATCAAAGAGCAAGAAGTCTACATGGGTGAAATCCCCCTGATGACTGAAAACGGTACCTTCGTTATCAACGGTACCGAGCGTGTAATCGTGTCCCAGCTTCACCGTTCGCCAGGCGTATTCTTCGACCACGATCGTGGTAAGACGCACAGCTCCGGCAAGCTGCTGTACTCCGCTCGCATCATTCCTTACCGTGGTTCGTGGCTGGACTTCGAGTTCGATCCGAAAGACTGCGTATTCGTCCGTATCGACCGTCGTCGCAAGCTGCCTGCTTCCGTACTGCTGCGCGCTCTGGGTTACACGACCGAGCAAGTGCTTGATGCGTTCTATACCACCAACGTTTTCCATGTTCGCGGTGAAAACCTGAGCCTGGAGCTGGTGCCTCAGCGCCTGCGTGGTGA
The DNA here is from genome assembly GCF_900187465.1 of Pseudomonas sp. Irchel 3A18. Classification (NCBI taxonomy): domain Bacteria; kingdom Pseudomonadati; phylum Pseudomonadota; class Gammaproteobacteria; order Pseudomonadales; family Pseudomonadaceae; genus Pseudomonas; species Pseudomonas sp. Irchel 3A18. The sequence goes on along the minus strand of NZ_FYDI01000006.1, from coordinate 424,395 downwards.
AATTGCTGTCCTCGATATCCTGGATGGCAGCGGCAAGGTTATTGTCGAGCAAGGTCGCCGTATTACCGCTCGTCACATCAATCAGCTGGAAAAGGCCGGTATCAAAGAGCTGGAAGTGCCGCTGGACTACGTCCTGGGCCGCACTACCGCCAAGGTCATCGTGCATCCTGCGACTGGTGAAATCATCGCTGAATGCAACACCGAACTGAACACTGAAATCCTGGCAAAAATCGCCAAGGCCCAGGTCGTTCGGATCGAGACTCTGTACACCAACGACATCGATTGCGGTCCGTTCATCTCCGACACCTTGAAGATCGACTCCACCGGCAACCAACTGGAAGCCCTGGTCGAAATCTATCGCATGATGCGCCCTGGTGAGCCGCCGACCAAAGATGCCGCAGAAACACTGTTCAACAACCTGTTCTTCAGCCCAGAGCGCTATGACCTGTCTGCTGTAGGCCGCATGAAGTTCAACCGTCGTATCGGTCGCACCGAGATCGAAGGTTCGGGCGTCCTGTGCAAGGAAGACATCGTTGCTGTTCTGAAGACTCTCGTCGATATCCGTAACGGTAAAGGCATTGTCGATGACATCGATCACCTGGGTAACCGTCGTGTTCGTTGCGTTGGCGAAATGGCCGAGAACCAGTTCCGTGTTGGTCTGGTCCGCGTAGAGCGTGCTGTAAAAGAACGTCTGTCCATGGCAGAAAGCGAAGGCCTGATGCCTCAGGACCTGATCAACGCCAAGCCTGTCGCAGCGGCAGTCAAGGAGTTCTTCGGTTCCAGCCAGCTTTCCCAGTTCATGGACCAGAACAACCCGCTGTCCGAGATTACCCACAAGCGTCGTGTTTCTGCACTCGGCCCTGGTGGTCTGACTCGTGAGCGCGCCGGCTTTGAAGTCCGTGACGTACACCCGACTCACTACGGTCGTGTATGCCCGATTGAAACGCCGGAAGGTCCGAACATCGGTCTGATCAACTCCTTGGCGGCCTATGCCCGTACCAACCAGTATGGTTTCCTCGAGAGCCCGTACCGCGTTGTCAAGGAAGGCCTGGTAACCGACGAAATCGTTTTCCTTTCGGCAATCGAAGAGGCGGACCACGTCATTGCACAGGCTTCGGCCGCAATGAACGACAAGCAGGAACTGATCGACGAGCTGGTAGCCGTTCGTCACCTGAACGAATTTACCGTCAAGGCGCCTGCCGACGTAACCCTGATGGACGTTTCGCCCAAGCAGGTAGTTTCGGTCGCAGCTTCCCTGATTCCGTTCCTCGAGCACGACGACGCCAACCGTGCGTTGATGGGTTCGAACATGCAGCGTCAGGCTGTACCAACCCTGCGTGCCGACAAGCCGCTGGTAGGTACCGGCATGGAGCGCAACGTTGCTCGTGACTCCGGCGTCTGCGTCGTGGCTCGTCGTGGCGGGGTGATCGACTCGGTCGATGCAAGCCGTATCGTTGTGCGTGTTGCCGATGACGAAGTTGAAACGGGCGAGGCGGGTGTAGATATCTACAACCTGACCAAGTACACCCGTTCGAACCAGAACACCTGCATCAACCAGCGTCCGCTGGTGAGCAAGGGTGATCGCGTTCAGCGCAGCGACATCATGGCAGACGGTCCGTCCACCGACATGGGTGAACTGGCTCTGGGTCAGAACATGCGCATCGCGTTCATGGCCTGGAACGGTTTCAACTTCGAAGACTCCATCTGTCTGTCCGAGCGTGTGGTTCAGGAGGATCGTTTCACCACGATCCATATCCAGGAACTGACTTGCGTTGCTCGTGACACCAAGCTTGGCCCAGAGGAAATCACGGCTGACATCCCGAACGTGGGTGAAGCGGCTCTGAACAAGCTGGACGAAGCCGGTATCGTTTATGTCGGTGCTGAAGTGGGCGCCGGCGACATCCTGGTTGGCAAGGTCACCCCTAAAGGTGAAACCCAGCTGACTCCGGAAGAAAAACTGCTGCGCGCCATCTTCGGTGAAAAAGCCAGCGACGTTAAAGACACTTCCCTGCGTGTACCTACCGGTACCAAGGGCACTGTCATCGACGTTCAGGTCTTCACCCGTGATGGTGTAGAGCGTGATGCTCGCGCACTGTCCATCGAGAAGTCGCAACTCGACGAGATCCGCAAGGATCTGAACGAAGAGTTCCGTATCGTCGAAGGCGCTACTTTCGAGCGTCTGCGTGCTGCTCTGGTTGGTCGCGTGGTTGAAGGCGGTGCTGGCCTTAAGAAAGGTCAGGAAATCACCGATGAGGTCCTGGACGGTCTTGAGCATGGTCAGTGGTTCAAACTGCGCATGGCTGAAGATGCTCTGAACGAGCAGCTTGAAAAAGCACAGGCTTACATCGTTGATCGTCGTCGCCTGCTCGATGACAAGTTTGAAGACAAGAAGCGCAAGCTGCAGCAGGGTGATGACCTTGCTCCAGGCGTTCTGAAAATCGTCAAGGTCTACCTGGCAATCCGTCGTCGCATCCAGCCGGGCGACAAGATGGCCGGTCGCCACGGTAACAAGGGTGTGGTCTCCGTGATCATGCCGGTTGAAGATATGCCGCACGATGCCAACGGCACGCCTGTGGATATCGTCCTCAACCCGCTGGGCGTACCTTCGCGTATGAACGTTGGTCAGATTCTCGAAACCCACCTGGGCCTCGCGGCCAAAGGTCTGGGCGAGAAGATCAATCGCATGCTCGAAGAACAGCGTAAAGTTGCTGAGTTGCGTAAGTTCCTCAACGAGATCTACAACGAAATCGGCGGTCGCCAGGAAAGTCTGGATGACCTCTCCGACAAGGAAATCCAGGATCTCGCGAAGAACCTTCGCAATGGCGTACCTATGGCTACTCCGGTTTTCGACGGTGCCAAAGAGCGTGAAATCAAGGCAATGCTCAAGCTGGCAGACATGCCGGAAAGCGGCCAGATGCAACTGTTTGACGGTCGTACCGGCAACAAGTTTGAGCGCGCTGTAACTGTTGGCTACATGTACATGCTGAAGCTGAACCACTTGGTGGACGACAAGATGCACGCGCGTTCCACTGGTTCTTACAGCCTGGTTACCCAGCAGCCGCTGGGTGGTAAGGCGCAGTTCGGTGGTCAGCGTTTCGGGGAGATGGAAGTGTGGGCGCTGGAAGCATACGGCGCGGCGTACACTCTGCAAGAAATGCTCACAGTGAAGTCGGACGATGTGAACGGTCGTACCAAGATGTACAAAAACATCGTGGACGGCGATCACCGTATGGAGCCGGGCATGCCCGAGTCCTTCAACGTGTTGATCAAAGAAATCCGTTCGCTCGGTATCGATATCGATCTGGAAACCGAATAACACGTGACGCGAATCGGGAGCGGTGCCGTATGGCCCGCTCCCTGCTCCGCCAGGAGGGAAAGCCTTGAAAGACCTACTGAATTTGCTGAAAAACCAGGGTCAAGTCGAAGAGTTTGACGCGATCCGTATCGGGTTGGCGTCGCCTGAGATGATCCGCTCGTGGTCGTTCGGTGAAGTTAAAAAGCCGGAAACCATCAACTACCGTACGTTCAAGCCTGAGCGTGACGGTCTGTTCTGCGCCAAGATCTTTGGCCCGGTCAAGGATTACGAGTGCTTGTGCGGTAAGTACAAGCGCCTGAAGCACCGTGGTGTCATCTGCGAGAAGTGCGGCGTTGAAGTTGCACTGGCAAAAGTTCGTCGTGAGCGCATGGCCCACATCGAACTGGCTTCGCCGGTTGCCCACATCTGGTTCCTGAAGTCCCTGCCGTCCCGTATCGGCCTGCTGATGGACATGACCCTGCGTGATATCGAACGCGTTCTCTATTTCGAGAGCTATGTCGTTATCGATCCGGGTATGACCACTCTTGAAAAAGGTCAGCTGCTGAACGACGAGCAGTACTTCGAAGCGCTGGAAGAGTTCGGTGATGATTTCGATGCCCGCATGGGTGCCGAAGCTGTCCGTGAACTGCTGCACGCTATCGATCTGGAGCACGAGATTGGCCGTCTGCGTGAAGAGATTCCGCAAACCAACTCCGAAACCAAGATCAAGAAGCTGTCCAAGCGTCTGAAACTGATGGAAGCCTTCCAGGGCTCGGGCAACCTGCCTGAGTGGATGGTCCTGACCGTTCTGCCGGTTCTGCCGCCAGATCTGCGTCCTCTGGTTCCGCTGGATGGTGGTCGTTTCGCGACTTCCGACCTCAACGATCTGTATCGTCGAGTGATCAACCGTAACAACCGTTTGAAGCGCCTGCTGGATCTGTCCGCTCCGGACATCATCGTGCGCAACGAAAAGCGTATGTTGCAGGAAGCTGTCGATGCTCTGCTCGACAACGGTCGTCGTGGCCGCGCTATCACCGGTTCCAACAAGCGTCCTCTGAAATCCCTGGCTGACATGATCAAGGGTAAGCAAGGTCGTTTCCGTCAGAACTTGCTCGGTAAGCGTGTTGACTACTCTGGTCGTTCGGTAATTACCGTTGGTCCGACCCTGCGTCTGCACCAGTGCGGTCTGCCGAAGAAAATGGCTCTCGAGCTGTTCAAGCCGTTCATTTTCGGCAAGCTGGAAATGCGTGGCCTGGCCACGACCATCAAAGCTGCCAAGAAAATGGTCGAGCGCGAGCTGCCAGAGGTCTGGGACGTTCTTGCTGAAGTGATTCGCGAACACCCGGTCCTGCTCAACCGTGCACCGACGCTTCACCGTCTGGGTATCCAGGCGTTCGAGCCGGTTCTGATCGAAGGCAAGGCAATCCAGCTTCACCCTCTGGTCTGTGCGGCATACAACGCCGACTTCGACGGTGACCAGATGGCCGTTCACGTACCGCTGACGCTGGAAGCCCAGCTCGAAGCGCGTGCGCTGATGATGTCGACCAACAACATCCTTTCGCCAGCGAATGGTGAGCCAATCATCGTTCCTTCGCAGGACGTTGTACTGGGTCTGTACTACATGACTCGTGAAGCGATCAACGCCAAGGGCGAAGGTCGTGTGTTTGCGGATCTGCAGGAAGTCGACCGCGTATTCCGCGCCGGCGAAGCAGCTCTGCACGCCAAGGTCAAAGTCCGTATCCATGAAACGATCAATGATCGTGATGGCGGCAGCGTCAAGAACACCCGTATCGTCGACACCACTGTCGGCCGTGCGCTGCTGTTCCAGGTGGTTCCGGCCGGCCTGTCCTATGACGTCGTCAACCAGCCGATGAAGAAAAAGGCGATCTCCAAGCTGATCAACCAGTGCTATCGCGTGGTTGGTCTGAAAGAGACCGTCATTTTCGCTGACCAGCTGATGTATACCGGTTTTGCCTATTCGACCATTTCGGGTGTTTCGATCGGTGTTAACGATTTCGTTATCCCGGATGAAAAAGCTCGCATCATCGATGCTGCTACCGAAGAAGTTAAAGAAATCGAAAGTCAGTACGCCTCGGGCCTGGTAACTCAGGGCGAGAAGTACAACAAGGTGATCGACCTTTGGTCCAAGGCCAACGATGAAGTCTCCAAGGCGATGATGTCGAACCTCTCGAAAGAGAAGGTTGTCGACCGTCACGGTGAGACTGTTGACCAGGAATCCTTCAACTCGATGTACATGATGGCTGACTCCGGTGCCCGGGGTTCCGCTGCACAGATTCGTCAGCTGGCCGGTATGCGTGGTCTGATGGCCAAGCCGGATGGCTCGATCATCGAGACGCCGATCACTGCGAACTTCCGTGAGGGCCTGAGCGTACTTCAGTACTTCATCTCGACTCACGGTGCTCGTAAAGGTCTTGCGGATACCGCGTTGAAAACCGCGAACTCCGGTTACCTGACCCGTCGTCTGGTGGACGTTGCCCAGGATCTGGTCGTTACCGAAGTTGATTGCGGTACCGAGCATGGCCTGCTGATGACTCCGCACATTGAAGGCGGTGACGTTGTAGAGCCTCTGGGTGAGCGCGTTCTGGGTCGAGTCATCGCCCGTGACGTATTCAAGCCAGGTACCGAAGACGTCATCGTGCCTGCTGGCACGCTGGTAGACGAGAAGTGGGTCGAATTCATCGAGCTGAACAGCATCGACGAAGTGATCGTTCGCTCGCCAATCAGCTGTGAAACCCGCTACGGCATCTGCGCCAAGTGCTACGGTCGCGACCTGGCTCGTGGTCATCAGGTCAACATCGGTGAAGCTGTCGGCGTTATCGCCGCCCAGTCGATCGGTGAGCCTGGTACCCAGCTGACAATGCGTACGTTCCACATCGGTGGTGCTGCAAGCCGTACTTCGGCTGCCGACAGCGTCCAGGTCAAGAACGGCGGTACTGTTCGTCTGCACAACCTGAAACACGTTGAGCGAGTGGATGGCCACCTGGTAGCTGTGTCCCGTTCCGGTGAGCTGGCCATCGCTGATGACTTCGGTCGTGAGCGTGAGCGTTACAAGCTGCCTTACGGTGCAGTGATTTCGGTGAAGGAAGGCGACAAGGTCGACGCTGGTTCGATCGTGGCCAAGTGGGATCCGCACACCCACCCGATCGTCACCGAAATGAAAGGTACCGTGACCTACGTGGGCATGGAAGAAGGCATCACGATCAAGCGTCAGACAGACGAATTGACCGGTATGACCAACATTGAAGTTCTTGATGCCAAGGACCGTCCAGCTGCCGGTAAAGACATTCGTCCTGCCGTCAAGATGGTGGGCCTGGATGGCAAGGATCTGCTGCTGCCAGGTACTGACGTACCGGCTCAGTACTTCCTGCCAGCAAACGCCCTGGTTGGCGTGGCGGACGGTGCGCAGATCGCGATCGGTGATGTTATCGCTCGTATCCCGCAAGAAACTTCGAAAACCCGTGACATCACCGGTGGTCTGCCGCGTGTTGCCGACCTGTTCGAAGCTCGTCGTCCGAAAGAGGCGTCGATTCTTGCTGAAGTCAGCGGCACCATCGCGTTCGGTAAAGAGACCAAAGGCAAGCGCCGTCTGGTCATCACTCCGAACGACGGTAGCGATCCGTACGAAGAGCTGATCCCGAAATGGCGTCACCTGAACGTGTTTGAAGGTGAGCAGGTCAACCGTGGTGAAGTTATTTCCGACGGTCCTAGCGATCCGCACGACATCCTGCGTCTGCTGGGTGTAAGTGCTCTCGCCAAGTACATCGTCAACGAGATCCAGGACGTTTATCGTCTGCAGGGCGTGAAGATCAACGACAAGCACATCGAGACCATCCTGCGTCAGATGCTGCGTAAAGTTGAGATTGCCGAATCCGGCGATTCCAGTTTCATCAAGGGCGACCAGATGGAGCTGACTCACGTTCTCGTAGAGAACGAGCGTCTGAGCACGGAAGACAAGTTTGTCTCCAAGTTCACTCGTGTATTGCTGGGTATCACCAAAGCTTCCCTGTCCACCGAGTCGTTCATCTCCGCGGCCTCCTTCCAGGAGACAACCCGCGTACTGACCGAAGCGGCAGTAACCGGCAAGCGTGACTACCTGCGCGGCCTGAAGGAAAACGTAGTCGTGGGTCGTCTGATCCCGGCTGGTACCGGTCTGGCATACCACAGCGAGCGCAAGCGTCGCCGTGATATCGACAAACCGTTGCGTGTCAGCGCGAGCGAAGTAGAAGCCGCTCTGACTGAAGCGTTGAACTCCAGCGGTAATTAAGAGTAAAGCCTCGGCATTTTTCTTCCGGCGACCACAGTCTTTTGCTGTGTTCGTCGGGAGAAGAGGTCGGGGCTTTGTCTTGACTGGGGGCAGGATCCTCTTTAGACTCTTGTACCCCTAAATTTGGCGGGGCTTACGCCCTGTCATTTGCTTTCTTGTAAGACAATAGCGTCGCAAGACAACAGTGGAGCTAGTAGATGGCAACTATCAACCAGCTGGTACGTCAGCCGCGTAAGCGTATCGTCGAGAAATCCGACGTGCCTGCGCTGCAGAACTGCCCGCAACGTCGCGGTGTGTGCACTCGTGTGTATACCACCACGCCGAAAAAACCTAACTCGGCATTGCGTAAAGTCTGCCGTGTGCGCCTGACCAACGGTTTCGAGGTTTCCTCGTACATCGGTGGTGAAGGTCACAACCTGCAAGAGCACAGCGTGGTACTGATCCGTGGCGGTCGTGTAAAAGACTTGCCAGGTGTTCGTTATCACACCGTTCGTGGTTCTTTGGATACTTCCGGCGTTAAAGGTCGTAACCAGGGTCGCTCGAAATACGGTACCAAGAAGCCTAAGTAGTATTCGGCTTCTGATTGAGTTTGCAGATTTCTATTTTTCTGAGTCGATAAGAGTAAGGTCGGACGCATTCCTAAAGGGATGGTGGTTCCGAGCTAACCTGAAGACCGTTTGAGGGCTTATCCATGCCAAGAAGACGCGTAGCAGCCAAGCGCGAAGTGCTTGACGATCCAAAATACGGAAGCCAAATCCTAGCCAAGTTCATGAACCACGTGATGGAAAGCGGCAAGAAAGCCGTTGCCGAGCGTATCGTTTATGGCGCGCTGGACAAGGTTAAAGAACGCAAGAACAGCGACCCCCTGGAAATCTTCGAGAAAGCTCTCGACGCCATCGCTCCGCTGGTCGAAGTGAAGTCGCGCCGTGTAGGCGGTGCTACTTATCAGGTTCCGGTTGAAGTTCGTCCGTCCCGTCGTAATGCATTGGCAATGCGCTGGCTGGTAGACTTCGCGCGCAAGCGTGGCGAAAAGTCTATGGCTCTGCGTTTGGCTGGCGAACTGTTGGACGCCGCCGAAGGTAAAGGTGCTGCAGTTAAGAAGCGTGAAGACGTGCACCGTATGGCTGAAGCCAACAAAGCTTTCTCGCACTACCGCTTCTAATTCCGGCGTCACTAATTTTGCGAGGGCTTTATGGCTCGTACTACTCCGATTAACCGCTACCGTAACATCGGTATCGTTGCTCACGTGGATGCTGGTAAAACCACGACCACCGAGCGCGTCCTTTTTTACACAGGCGTAAACCACAAAATGGGCGAGGTGCATGATGGCGCCGCGACCATGGACTGGATGGTTCAAGAGCAGGAGCGGGGTATTACCATTACTTCCGCTGCAACCACAGCCTTCTGGGCTGGTTCTGCCAAGCAATTCGACAAGTATCGCTTCAACATCATCGATACCCCCGGCCACGTTGACTTCACTATTGAAGTAGAGCGTTCGCTGCGTGTTCTCGACGGTGCTGTCGTGGTTTTCTGCGGCACTTCGGGCGTTGAGCCTCAGTCGGAAACCGTATGGCGTCAAGCCAACAAATACGGCGTTCCGCGTCTTGTTTATGTAAACAAGATGGACCGTGCTGGTGCGAACTTCCTGCGCGTGATCGGTCAGATCAAGCAGCGTCTGGGTCACACTCCAGTGCCAATCCAGTTGGCTATCGGTTCAGAAGACAATTTCCAGGGTCAGATCGATCTGATGACCATGGAGGCTGTGTACTGGGATGATGCTGACAAGGGTATGGCTGCTCGTCGCGAAGCGATTCCTGCTGAACTGCAGGAATTGGCTGAAGAGTGGCGCAGCAACATGGTTGAAGCTGCTGCTGAAGCCAACGAAGAGCTGATGAACAAGTACCTCGAAGGCGAAGAGCTTTCCATCGAGGAAATCAAGGGCGCACTGCGTCAGCGTACAATCGCTGGCGAAATCGTTCTTGCTGTTTGTGGTTCTTCCTTCAAGAACAAGGGTGTTCCCCTGGTTCTCGACGCCGTTATCGACTATCTGCCTGCGCCAGTCGACATTCCTGCCATCAAGGGTTCCGATCCGGATGACGAGACTGTTGAAATGGAGCGTCATGCAGACGACAACGAGCCGTTCTCGGCTCTGGCGTTCAAGATCGCTACCGACCCATTCGTGGGTACCTTGACCTTTGCTCGTGTTTACTCGGGCGTGTTGAGCTCCGGCGACGGCGTGATCAACTCGGTAAAAGGCAAGAAAGAGCGCGTGGGTCGTATGGTGCAAATGCACGCAAACACCCGTGAAGAGATCAAGGAAGTTCGCGCTGGCGACATCGCGGCCCTGATCGGCATGAAGGACGTCACCACTGGTGATACCCTCTGCTCCGCTGAAAAGCCAATCATCCTGGTTCGTATGGACTTCCCGGAGCCGGTTATTTCGGTTGCCGTTGAGCCAAAAACCAAGGATGACCAGGAAAAAATGGGTATCGCTCTGGGCAAGCTTGCTCAGGAAGACCCGTCTTTCCGCGTCAAGACTGATGAAGAGACTGGTCAAACGATCATCTCTGGCATGGGCGAATTGCACCTGGACATCCTGGTTGACCGGATGCGCCGTGAGTTCAACGTCGAAGCCAACATCGGTAAACCACAGGTTTCCTATCGTGAGAAGATCACGAAGGCTTGTGAGATCGAAGGCAAGTTCGTTCGTCAGTCCGGCGGTCGTGGTCAGTTTGGCCATTGCTGGATCCGTTTTGCCCCTGCTGACGAAGGTCAGGAAGGTCTGCAATTCGTGAACGAAGTAGTGGGTGGTGTTGTTCCTAAGGAATACATCCCGGCTATCCAGAAGGGTATCGAAGAGCAGATGAAGAACGGTGTTGTTGCCGGCTATCCGCTGATCGGCCTGAAGGCTACCGTTTTCGATGGTTCTTACCACGACGTCGACTCCAACGAGATGGCGTTCAAGGTGGCGGCCTCCATGGCGACCAAGCAACTGGCTACCAAAGGTGGTGGTGTTGTTCTTGAGCCGATCATGAAGGTTGAAGTTGTAACACCTGAGGACTACATGGGTGACGTGATGGGTGACCTGAACCGTCGTCGTGGTCTGATCCAGGGTATGGAAGATACGGTTTCCGGCAAGGTTATCCGCGCCGAAGTTCCGTTGGGTGAGATGTTCGGTTATGCGACCGACGTCCGTTCCATGTCTCAGGGTCGCGCGAGCTACTCTATGGAATTCTCCAAATACTCCGAAGCTCCGTCGAATGTCGTCGAAGCTATCGTTAAAAAACAAGGCTGATTCAGCCCCTTTAGGCTAGGAGTTCACTGTCGTGGCTAAAGAAAAATTTGAACGTAACAAACCGCACGTCAACGTTGGCACCATCGGTCACGTTGACCACGGTAAAACCACTCTGACCGCTGCTCTGACTCGCGTTTGCTCCGAAGTTTTCGGTTCCGCAAAGGTTGACTTCGACAAGATCGACAGCGCCCCGGAAGAGAAAGCTCGCGGTATCACCATCAACACCGCTCACGTTGAATACGATTCGTCCGTGCGTCACTACGCACACGTTGACTGCCCAGGTCACGCCGACTACGTAAAAAACATGATCACCGGTGCTGCCCAGATGGACGGTGCGATCCTGGTTTGCTCGGCCGCTGATGGTCCGATGCCACAAACTCGTGAGCACATCCTGCTGTCCCGTCAGGTTGGCGTTCCGTACATCGTTGTCTTCCTGAACAAGGCTGACATGGTTGACGACGCTGAGCTGCTGGAACTGGTTGAGATGGAAGTGCGCGATCTGCTGAGCACTTACGACTTCCCAGGCGACGACACCCCGATCATCATCGGTTCGGCTCTGATGGCTCTGAACGGCCAGGACGACAACGAGATGGGTACTTCGGCTGTCAAGAAGCTGGTTGAAACTCTGGACAGCTACATCCCAGAGCCAGAGCGCGCTATCGACAAGCCGTTCCTGATGCCAATCGAAGACGTGTTCTCGATCTCCGGTCGCGGTACTGTTGTAACTGGTCGTGTTGAGCGTGGCATCATCAAGATCCAGGAAGAAGTAGAGATCGTAGGTCTGCGTGATACTACCAAAACTACTTGCACTGGCGTTGAGATGTTCCGCAAGCTGCTGGACGAAGGCCGTGCTGGTGAGAACTGCGGCGTTCTGCTGCGTGGCACCAAGCGTGACGACGTTGAGCGTGGCCAGGTTCTGGTCAAGCCAGGCACCGTCAAGCCGCACACTCAGTTCGAAGCTGAAATCTACGTTCTGAGCAAAGAAGAAGGCGGTCGTCACACTCCGTTCTTCAAAGGCTACCGTCCACAGTTCTACTTCCGTACTACCGACGTAACTGGTAGCTGCGAACTGCCGGAAGGCGTTGAGATGGTAATGCCAGGTGATAACGTGAAAGTTTCCGTTACCCTGATCAAGCCAATCGCAATGGAAGACGGTCTGCGTTTCGCTATCCGTGAAGGCGGTCGTACCGTCGGCGCTGGCGTCGTAGCCAAAATCATCGCTTAAGCGTTGATTCAAGAAAAAGCCCCCGCTTGCGGGGGCTTTTTTATTGGGTTGACACTCTGTTAGCTCGTCTATAGAATTGCGCCTCCTTTTAACGGGCGTATTGCGCTCGGTGGGAACAGCAATCTGGAGTCTGAAATCCAATGCAAAATCAGCAAATCCGTATCAGGTTGAAGGCTTTTGACCATCGCCTGATCGACCAATCAACCCAGGAAATCGTGGAAACCGCGAAACGTACTGGTGCTCAGGTGCGTGGTCCAATTCCACTGCCGACCCGTAAAGAGCGGTTCACCGTTCTGGTTTCTCCGCACGTCAACAAAGACGCGCGCGACCAGTACGAGATCCGCACTCATAAGCGCGTTCTGGACATCGTCCAGCCAACGGATAAAACCGTTGACGCTCTTATGAAGCTTGATCTTGCGGCCGGTGTGGAAGTGCAGATCAGCCTCGGCTAAGACTTGGGTCTTAGTCGTGTAACGCTCTGAAATGGGCGGCCATAGCGGGTGAAAGCCCCGTACACTCATGAGGTTTACAACATGACTATTGGTGTAGTCGGTCGTAAATGCGGTATGACCCGTATTTTCACCGAAGAAGGTGTCTCCATTCCGGTCACGGTCATTGAGATCGAGCCGAATCGCGTCACTCAGTTCAAAACCGAAGAAACCGATGGCTATCGTGCAGTGCAAGTCACTGTCGGCGAGCGTCGTGCTTCGCGTGTTACAGCTGCCCAAGCTGGCCACTTCGCCAAGGCGAACGTAGCTGCTGGTCGCACTGTTCTTGAATTCCGTCTTGAAGAAGGCGAATACAAGGCTGGCGATCTGATCAACGCTGAAATCTTCGCTGCTGGTCAACTGGTTGATGTAACCGGTCAGTCCAAAGGTAAAGGCTTCCAGGGTACGATCAAGCGCTGGAATTTCCGTGGTCAGGATAACACCCACGGTAACTCCGTATCCCACCGCGTCCCAGGCTCTATCGGCCAGTGCCAGACTCCTGGTCGTGTATTCAAGGGCAAAAAAATGTCCGGTCATATGGGCGCTGAGCGCGTGACCGTGCAGTCCCTCGAAGTAGTGCGCGTGGACGCTGAACGCAATCTGTTGTTGGTCAAGGGCGCTGTTCCTGGCGCTACTGGCGGCAATCTGGTTGTACGTCCAGCAGCCAAGGCTCGCGGTTAAGGGGAAGCTGACATGCAATTAAATGTAAATGACGCTCAAGCAATCGAAGTTTCCGAACTGACATTTGGCGGCGAATTCAACGAGACACTGGTGCACCAGGCAGTCGTAGCCTACATGGCTGGCGGTCGTCAGGGCAGCAAGCAGCAAAAGACCCGTTCCGACGTTTCCGGTGGCGGTAAGCGCCCATGGCGTCAGAAGGGTACTGGCCGCGCTCGTGCCGGTACTATCCGTAGCCCAATCTGGCGTGGCGGCGGTACCACTTTCGCAGCTCGTCCTCAGGATCACACCCAGAAACTCAACAAGAAGATGTATCGCGCTGCTCTGCGTTCCATCCTTGGTGAGCTGGTCCGTACTGATCGTCTGGTCGTGGTTCAGGACTTCGCTGTCGAAGCACCGAAAACCAAAGACCTGCTGGGCAAGCTGAATGGCATGGGTCTGACCGATGTTCTGATCGTGTCTGACGCTGTTGACCAGAATCTGTACCTGGCTGCTCGTAACCTGCCTCACGTCGACGTGCGTGATGTTCAAGGTTCCGATCCAGTTAGTCTGATCGCATACGACAAAGTGTTGATCACTGTGTCGGCCGTGAAGAAATTCGAGGAGCTGCTGGGATGAACCAGGAACGCGTATTTAAAGTTCTACTTGGCCCGCACGTTTCCGAGAAGGCCACGGTTCTGGCTGACAAGAAAGGCCAGTTCGTTTTCAAGGTTGCTACTGACGCAACCAAGCTGGAAATCAAGAAGGCCGTCGAAAGCCTGTTCAGCGTGAAAGTAGAGCGTGTTACTACCCTGAATGTTCTGGGTAAGAGCAAACGCACTGCTCGCGGTCTGGGCAAGCGTAATGACTGGAAGAAGGCAGTTATCTCCCTTCAGCCAGGCCAAGATCTCGATTTCAGCAGCAGTGCTGAGTAAGGAAGGGGTGCATCATGGCAATCGTTAAATGCAAACCGACTTCCCCTGGCCGCCGTTTTGTGGTCAAGGTGGTCAACCAGGAGCTGCATAAAGGCGCTCCTCACGCACCGCTGCTCGAGAAAAAATCGAAGTCTGGTGGTCGTAACAACAATGGCCGTATCACTACACGTCACGTGGGTGGTGGTCATAAGCAGCATTACCGTTTGGTTGACTTCCGTCGCAACGACAAAGATGGCATCGCTGCCACTGTCGAGCGTATCGAATACGATCCAAACCGTACTGCTCACATCGCTTTGCTGCTGTACGCAGACGGCGAGCGTCGCTACATCATCGCCCCTAAAGGCGTGAGTGCTGGCGACCAGCTGATCGCTGGTGCTCTGGCTCCAATCAAGCCGGGCAACGCTCTTCAACTGCGCAACATTCCAGTTGGTAGCACCGTACACGGCATCGAACTGAAGCCAGGTAAAGGCGCACAGATCGCTCGTTCCGCTGGTGCTTCTGCACAGCTGATCGCTCGTGAAGGTGTGTACGTTACTCTGCGTCTTCGCTCCGGTGAGATGCGTAAAGTACTGGCGGAATGCCGTGCAACGCTTGGTGAAGTCTCGAACTCCGAGCACAGCCTGCGTTCCCTGGGTAAAGCTGGTGCCAAACGCTGGCGTGGCGTTCGCCCAACCGTTCGTGGTGTTGCCATGAACCCGGTTGACCACCCACATGGTGGTGGTGAAGGTCGTACCTCTGGTGGTCGTCATCCGGTATCGCCGTGGGGCTTCCCGACTAAGGGCGCGAAGACTCGTGGTAATAAGCGTACCGACAAAATGATCGTCCGTCGTCGCAAGTAAATAGAGGGATACGACAGTGCCACGTTCTCTGAAAAAAGGTCCTTTTATTGATCTTCACCTACTGAAGAAGATCGAAGTGGCGGCGGAAAAGAACGATCGCAAACCAGTGAAAACCTGGTCGCGTCGTTCGATGATCCTGCCACAAATGGTCGGTTTGACCATTGCTGTGCATAACGGTCGTCAACATGTCCCAGTTCTCGTGAGCGAAGACATGGTCGGCCATAAACTGGGCGAGTTTGCCGGTACCCGCACTTATCGTGGGCACGTGGCAGACAAGAAAGCCAAGCGTTAAGGGGTAAGGAACGATGGAAGTAGCCGCTAAGTTGTCGGGCGCTCGAATCTCCGCCCAGAAAGCCCGCTTGGTCGCCGACCAGATCCGCGGGAAGAAGGTGGGCGAAGCGCTCAACCTGTTGGCTTTCAGCAGTAAGAAAGCCGCCGAGATCCTGAAGAAAGTGCTGGAGTCGGCTGTAGCCAACGCCGAGCATAACGAAGGCGCAGACGTTGATGACCTGAAGGTCTCAACCGTTTTCGTCAACGAAGGGCGTTCGCTGAAGCGCATCATGCCACGTGCCAAAGGCCGTGCTGATCGCATCGTCAAGCGGTCTTGCCATATCACTGTCAAGGTCGCTGACAAGTAACGGAGTCGAAGAGATGGGTCAGAAAGTACATCCCATTGGCATTCGCCTGGGAATCGTCAAGGAGCACACCTCCGTCTGGTACGCAGACGGTCGCACTTACGCAGACTACCTGCTGGCAGATCTGCAGGTGCGTGAGTACCTCCAAGACAAACTAAAAAGCGCGTCCGTAAGCCGTATCGATATCCATCGTCCGGCTCAGACAGCACGTATCACCATCCACACTGCTCGTCCAGGTATCGTTATCGGGAAGAAAGGTGAAGATGTTGAGAAACTGCGTCAGGACCTGACCAAGCAAATGGGTGTGCCTGTGCACATCAATATCGAAGAGATCCGCAAGCCGGAGCTCGACGGTATGCTGGTTGCGCAGAGCGTAGCTCAGCAGCTGGAGCGTCGTGTAATGTTCCGTCGCGCCATGAAGCGCGCTGTACAGAACGCCATGCGCATTGGTGCCAAAGGCATCAAAATCCAAGTGAGCGGTCGTCTCGGCGGTGCTGAAATCGCACGTACTGAATGGTATCGCGAAGGTCGTGTGCCACTGCACACCCTGCGTGCCGACATCGACTATGCCAACTACGAAGCTCACACCACCTACGGTGTGATCGGTGTAAAGGTTTGGATCTTCAAAGGCGAAGTAATTGGTGGTCGCCAAGAAGAACTGAAACCACAAGCACCAGCGCCTCGTAAAAAAGCTGCTAAGTAAGGGGTACGCCAAATGTTGCAACCAAAGCGTACGAAGTTCCGCAAGCAAATGACTGGCCACAACCGTGGTCTGGCATTGCGCGGTAGCAAAGTCAGCTTCGGCGAGTTCGCGCTGAAGTCTGTAGCTCGTGGTCGTCTCACCGCTCGTCAGATCGAGTCAGCGCGTCGTGCTCTGACCCGTCACGTTAAACGTGGCGGCAAGATCTGGATCCGTGTATTCCCGGACAAGCCTATTTCCAAAAAGCCCCTAGAAGTTCGTATGGGTAAAGGTAAGGGTAACGTCGAGTACTGGGTTGCCCAGATTCAGCCAGGCAAAGTCCTGTATGAAATCGAGGGTGTTACTGAAGAGCTGGCGCGTGAGGCTTTCGCCCTGGCTGCTGCAAAGCTGCCGCTCGCCACCTCCTTTGTTAAGCGGACGGTGATGTGATGAAAGCGAATGAACTTCGTGAAAAATCAGCACAGCAGCTGAACGAGCAACTGCTCGGCCTGCTGCGCGACCAGTTCAATCTGCGTATGCAGAAAGCAACTGGCCAGTTGGGGCAGTCTCACCTGCTCTCGCAAGTTAAGCGTGACATCGCTCGCGTGAAGACTGTGCTCAACCAGCAGGCAGGTAAGTAATCATGGCTGAAGCCGAAAAAACCGTCCGTACGCTGACTGGCCGTGTTGTCAGCGACAAGATGGACAAGACCATCACCGTTCTGATTGAGCGTCGCGTAAAGCACCCGATCTACGGTAAATACGTTAAGCGTTCGACTAAGCTGCACGCGCACGACGAAACCAATCAGTGCCATATCGGCGACAAAGTCACTATTCGTGAAACTCGTCCGGTAGCCAAGACCAAGTCTTGGGCGTTGGTTGATATCCTCGAACGCGCTGTGGAAGTCTAAGGACTAGGGGTCGGAGAAATTATATGATTCAGACTCAATCCATGCTCGATGTGGCCGATAACAGCGGCGCTCGCCGCGTTATGTGCATCAAGGTGCTGGGTGGCTCCCATCGTCGTTACGCTGGTATCGGTGACATCATCAAAGTGACCGTCAAGGAAGCAATTCCGCGCGGTAAGGTGAAAAAAGGCCAAGTGATGACTGCTGTTGTAGTCCGCACTCGCCACGGTGTTCGTCGTGCAGACGGCTCCATCATCCGCTTCGATGGCAACGCTGCTGTTCTTCTGAACAACAAGCAAGAGCCGATCGGTACCCGTATCTTTGGGCCAGTGACCCGTGAACTTCGTACTGAGAAGTTCATGAAGATCGTCTCGCTCGCCCCAGAAGTGCTGTAAGGAGATCCGACATGCAAAAGATTCGTCGTGACGACGAGATCATCGTGATCGCCGGCAAAGACAAAGGTAAGCGCGGTAAGGTGCTCAAGGTTCTCGCTGACGACCGTCTGGTCGTTGGTGGGATCAACCTGGTGAAGCGTCATACCAAGCCAAACCCGATGTCGGGCGTACAGGGCGGTATCGTCGAGAAAGAAGCGCCACTGCACGCTTCCAACGTCGCCATTTTCAACGGCGCAACCAACAAGGCTGACCGCGTTGGTTTCAAAGTTGAAGACGGCAAGAAAATTCGTGTCTTCAAGTCGACCCAAAAAGCGGTTGATGCTTGAACACTGCTAGGTAGAAGACCATGGCACGACTAAAAGAGATTTACCGGAAGGAAATCGCTCCGAAGCTTAAGGAAGAACTTAAGCTGGCGAACGTGATGGAAGTTCCGCGCGTTACCAAAATCACCCTGAACATGGGTCTGGGCGAAGCGATCGGCGACAAAAAAGTCATCGAGCACGCTGTTGCTGACCTGGAAAAGATCACCGGTCAAAAAGTTGTTGTGACTTACGCTCGGAAATCCATCGCTGGCTTTAAAGTCCGTGAAGGTTGGCCGATCGGCGTCAAAGTAACTCTGCGCCGCGATCGTATGTACGAGTTCCTGGATCGTCTGCTGTCGATCTCCCTGCCTCGGGTTCGCGACTTCCGCGGCCTGAATGCCAAGTCCTTTGATGGTCGTGGCAACTACAGCATGGGCGTAAAAGAGCAGATCATCTTCCCGGAAATCGACTACGACAAGATCGATGCTCTCCGCGGTCTGGACATTACCCTGACCACCACTGCCAAGAACGATGATGAAGGTCGCGCACTGCTGCGTGCTTTCAAATTCCCGTTCCGCAACTGATTGGAGTAGGAAAATGGCCAAGAAGAGCATGAAAAACCGTGAGCTGAAGCGTCAGCTCACCGTTGCCAAGTTCGCCGTGAAGCGTGCAGCGCTCAAAGCAATCATCGTTGATCTGAACGCAAGTCCAGAAGCGCGCTGGGAAGCTACCGTAGCTCTGCAGAAGCAACCACGTGACGCAAGCGCTTCGCGCATGCGTAACCGTTGCCGCATCACCGGTCGTCCACACGGCGTCTATCGCAAGTTCGGCCTGGGCCGTAACAAGCTGCGTGAAGCAGCAATGCGTGGCGACGTACCGGGTCTGGTTAAAGCCAGCTGGTAAGACGTACCTCTCGCTACCTGTCGTCGGTTTCGCAAGAAATCGATGCCAGGTGAGTCGGGAAATCAAATCAAGCCCCTTTTGGGGCTTGATTCGTTTCTGCGGTAGGTCTAGAATTGCCGGCTCGCCTGAGCCCGTGTTTTTACTTGCCCGGAATATCTCGGCGACAAGCTGTAGCCGCAAGGCTAATTATTTTGTATTAGGAGCGTCTAGCCCATGAGTATGCAGGACCCGTTAGCGGACATGCTAACTCGTATCCGTAATGCCCAGATGGCTGAAAAGCCCGTCGTAAGCATGCCATCTTCCACGTTGAAGGTTGCTGTAGCCAAAGTCCTGAAAGACGAAGGTTACATTGCGGGTTATCAGATCAGCAGCGAAATCAAGCCACTGCTGTCCATCGAGCTGAAGTACTTCGAAGGCCGTCCAGTCATCGAAGAAGTGAAGCGCGTCAGCCGCCCAGGCTTGCGTCAGTACAAGTCCTCCGATGATCTGCCGAAAGTTCGTGGCGGTCTTGGTGTGTCTATCGTCTCCACCAACAAAGGTGTGATGACGGATCGTGCTGCGCGCGCTGCCGGTGTCGGTGGCGAAGTGCTTTGCACTGTGTTCTAAGGGGGGATAAGCATGTCACGCGTAGCTAAGAACCCCGTTAAGTTGCCAGCCGGTGTCGAAGTCAAATTCGTTGGCCAGCAGCTTTCGGTGAAGGGTGCCAAGGGTACTCTGGAACTGAACATCCATTCGTCCGTTGAAATTGTTGAAGAAGCTGGTGAGCTGCGTTTCGCTGCTCGCAATGGCGATCAACAGACTCGCGCAATGGCAGGCACAACTCGTGCACTGGTTAACAACATGGTCCAAGGCGTAAGCCAAGGCTTCGAGCGCAAGCTCCAGCTGGTCGGTGTTGGTTACAAAGCGCAAGCAAAAGGCTCGGTCCTGAACCTGGCACTTGGCTTCTCGCACCCGGTGGATTACGAATTGCCGAATGGCATTACCGCTGAGACCCCCAACCAAACCGATATCTTCATTCGTGGTATCGACAAGCAGTTGGTTGGTCAAGTGGCCGCTGAGATCCGCGACTTCCGCCGTCCTGAGCCGTACAAAGGCAAAGGTGTGCGTTACGCAGACGAAGTCGTCCGCCGTAAAGAAGCCAAGAAGAAGTAGGGCATAGCAAATGACCGTCAAAAAAGTTACCCGACTGCGTCGCGCTCGCAAAGCACGCCTGAAAATGCACGAGCTAGAAGTCGTGCGTCTCTGCGTGCACCGCTCTTCGCAGCACATTTATGCCCAGGTCATTTCGGCCGACGGCAGCAAAGTCCTGGCAAGCGCCTCGACTTTGGACAAAGAACTGCGTGATGGCGCCACTGGCAACATCGACGCGGCCACTAAGGTTGGCAAGCTGGTCGCCGAGCGTGCAAAAGCCGCTGGCGTATCGCAAGTGGCTTTCGACCGTTCTGGCTTCAAGTACCACGGCCGTGTCAAAGCGCTGGCTGATGCTGCTCGTGAAGGCGGGCTGGAGTTCTAAGTTATGGCAAATAACGACCAAAAACGCGACGAAGGCTACATCGAGAAGCTGGTTCAAGTTAACCGCGTGGCCAAAACCGTAAAAGGCGGCCGTATCTTCACTTTCACTGCGTTGACCGTAGTGGGTGATGGTAAAGGGCGCGTTGGCTTCGGCCGTGGCAAGTCACGTGAAGTGCCTGCTGCAATCCAGAAAGCGATGGAAGCTGCTCGCCGCAACATGATCCAAGTCGATCTGAACGGCACTACCCTGCAGTACGCAATGAAGTCTGCCCATGGCGCTTCGAAGGTGTACATGCAGCCTGCTTCTGAAGGTACCGGTATCATCGCTGGCGGCGCTATGCGCGCAGTGCTGGAAGTTGCTGGTGTCCAGAACGTATTGGCCAAGTGCTACGGCTCTACTAACCCGGTAAACGTGGTTCACGCCACTTTCAAGGGTCTGAAGGGCATGCAGTCTCCTGAGTCCATCGCTGCCAAGCGTGGCAAGCGTGTTGAGGAGATCATCTGATCATGGCTACCGTTAAAGTAACGCTGATCAAAAGCACCGCCGGCCGTCTCCCTAACCACAAACTGTGCGTTAAGGGTCTGGGTCTGCGTCGCATCGGTCACACTGTAGAAGTCCTGGATACTCCCGAGAATCGCGGGATGATCAACAAGGCTTACTACATGCTGCGAGTCGAGGGTTAATCGATGAAACTCAATGATCTGAGTCCAGCGCCGGGTTCCCGTCGCGAAAAGCATCGTCCGGGCCGTGGTATCGGTAGTGGTTTGGGTAAGACTGGTGGCCGTGGTCACAAAGGTCAGACCTCCCGCTCCGGTGGCACTATTGCTCCGGGCTTTGAAGGCGGCCAACAGCCGTTGCATCGTCGTCTGCCAAAATTCGGTTTCGTTTCCCTGAAAGCCATGGACCGCGCAGAAGTGCGTCTGTCCGAGCTGGCCAAAGTGGAAGGCGACATCGTAACTGTGCAGTCCCTGAAGGATGCCAACGTGATTAACCAAAACGTACAGCGTGTGAAAATCATGCTGTCCGGCGAAGTTACTCGCGCTGTCACCATCAAAGGTATCGCAGCCACCAAAGGTGCGCGTGCGGCTATCGAAGCAGCTGGCGGCAAGTTCGAGGAATAAATGGCTAAGCAAGGTGCTCTCTCTGCGCTCGGCAAAGGCGGTATGTCTGAACTCTGGGCTCGTCTGCGTTTTCTGTTCCTGGCGATTATCGTCTACCGAATAGGCGCACACATCCCGGTTCCAGGTATCAACCCGGATCGACTCGCAGACCTGTTTCGACAGAATGAGGGGACCATTCTTAGCTTGTTCAACATGTTTTCCGGCGGCGCGCTGGAGCGGATGAGCATTTTTGCACTGGGGATCATGCCGTACATTTCGGCATCGATCATCATGCAATTGATGACCGCCGTCAGCCCGCAGCTGGAGCAGTTGAAGAAGGAAGGTGAAGCTGGCCGTCGCAAGATCAGCCAGTACACCCGCTACGGCACCGTCGTCCTGGCATTGGTTCAAGCTATCGGTATGTCCGTTGGCCTGGCCAGTCAGGGCGTTGCTTTCTCTGCAGATATCGGCTTCCACTTCGTGGCTGTCACCACCTTCGTGGCTGGTGCAATGTTCATGATGTGGCTGGGCGAGCAGATTACCGAGCGCGGTGTTGGCAACGGTATCTCGATGTTGATTTTCGCAGGTATCGTCGCCGGTCTTCCGAGAGCGATCGGGCAGTCTTTCGAGTCTGCACGCACGGGTGATATCAATATCTTCGCCCTGGTTGCGATCGGTTTGCTGGCAGTAGCGATCATCGGTTTCGTGGTGTTCATTGAGCGTGGTCAGCGTCGTATTGCTGTTCACTACGCCAAGCGTCAGCAGGGCCGCAAGGTCTTCGCTGCGCAGACCAGCCACTTGCCGCTGAAAGTGAACATGGCTGGTGTTATTCCTGCCATTTTCGCGAGCAGCATCTTGCTGTTCCCGGCTTCGCTGGGTTCCTGGTTCGGTCAGTCTGAAGGTATGGGCTGGTTGCAGGACATCTCGCAGTCGATCGCTCCTGGTCAGCCGTTGAATATTCTGCTGTTTAGTGCAGGGATTATTTTCTTCTGCTTCTTCTATACGGCGTTGATGTTCAATCCGAAAGACGTAGCGGAAAACCTGAAGAAGTCCGGTGCCTTTATTCCGGGTATCCGTCCAGGTGAGCAGTCGGCACGCTATATTGATGGCGTCCTGACCCGCTTGACCATGTTCGGTGCTCTTTATATGACGGCCGTGTGCCTGCTTCCCCAGTTTCTGGTGGTTGCGGCAAACGTACCGTTCTACCTTGGCGGGACCTCGTTGCTGATCGTGGTCGTGGTTGTGATGGACTTTATGTCGCAAGTGCAATCTCACCTCGTTTCGCACCAGTATGAATCCCTGATGAAGAAAGCCAACCTGAAGGGTTACGGCAGCGGCGGCGGAATGCTGCGCTGAGGTACCCATAAGGTTCGAGGAGTTGGTGATGAAAGTTCGTGCATCGGTGAAAAAGCTGTGCCGTAACTGCAAGATTATTCGCCGCGAAGGTGTGGTTCGAGTAATTTGCAGCGCGGAACCACGTCATAAGCAGCGCCAAGGCTGATTGTGATTTGTGCTTAAGCCCAGCAGCTAGTGCGCTGCTGGGTTGATTATTTGTTCCTACAGCGATATTATCTCGCGCCCTATTTCTTGGCTTCCGGGGCGTAGGTAGCTGTCAATTGGAGTCCCACTGAATGGCCCGTATTGCAGGCGTTAACATTCCAGATAACAAGCATACTGTTATCTCGCTGACCTACATCTATGGTGTTGGTCGCACAACTGCACAGAAAATTTGTGCAACCACTGGGGTTAACCCAGCGGCAAAGATCAAAGATCTGAGCGACGAGCAGATTGAACAGCTGCGTGGCGAAGTGGCGAAGTTCACCACTGAAGGTGACCTGCGTCGCGAAATCAACATGAAAATCAAGCGCTTGATGGATTTGGGCTGCTACCGCGGTCTGCGTCATCGTCGTGGTCTGCCAGTACGCGGTCAGCGTACCAAGACCAATGCGCGTACTCGCAAAGGTCCGCGTAAGCCGATCCGCAAGTAATCGCTCCAGCGTTTCGACAGGAATTTAGTCATGGCAAAACCTGCTGCTCGTCCTCGTAAAAAAGTTAAAAAGACAGTGGTTGATGGCATCGCCCACATCCACGCGTCGTTTAACAACACAATCGTCACCATTACCGATCGTCAAGGTAACGCTCTTTCTTGGGCTACCTCCGGCGGTTCGGGTTTCCGTGGTTCACGCAAGTCCACCCCGTTCGCTGCTCAAGTAGCTGCCGAGCGTGCTGGTCAAGCCGCGCTGGAGTACGGTCTGAAAAACCTCGACGTCAATGTCAAGGGTCCAGGCCCAGGTCGTGAATCCGCTGTCCGTGCATTGAACGGCTGTGGCTATAAGATCGCCAGCATCACCGACGTGACGCCAATCCCGCACAACGGGTGCCGTCCGCCGAAGAAGCGCCGCGTGTAATCCAGGAGACTGTAAGAAATGGCTCGTTACATTGGTCCAAAATGCAAACTTGCTCGTCGTGAAGGCACCGATCTCTTTCTGAAGAGCGGCGTTCGCGCTATCGAATCCAAGTGCAACATCGAAGCAGCTCCAGGCATCCACGGTCAACGCCGCGGTCGCCAGTCCGATTACGGTACTCAGCTGCGTGAAAAGCAAAAAGTCCGTCGTATCTACGGCGTTCTCGAGCGTCAGTTCAGCGGCTACTACAAAGAAGCTGCCGGCAAGAAAGGCGCAACAGGCGAAAACCTGCTGCAATTGCTCGAATGCCGTCTGGACAACGTTGTATATCGTATGGGCTTCGGCTCGACTCGTGCCGAATCCCGTCAACTGGTTTCGCACAAGTCGATCAGCGTCAACGGCAAAACCGTTAACGTTCCTTCTTACCAGGTTCGTGCTGGTGACGTAGTCGCTATTCGCGAGAAGGCCAAGAACCAACTGCGTATTGTCCAGGCTCTCGATCTGTGTGCCCAACGTGGCCGCGTAGAATGGGTAGAAGTAGACACTGAGAAGAAATCGGGCGTTTTCAAGAACGTTCCAGCTCGCAGTGATCTATCCGCCGACATCAACGAAAGCCTGATTGTCGAGCTCTACTCCAAGTAAGGGCTAGAAAATAGGTGCATCCATGCAGATTTCGGTAAATGAGTTCCTGACACCCCGCCACATTGATGTGCAGGTTGTCAGTCCAACCCGCGCCAAGATTACTCTCGAGCCTCTCGAGCGTGGTTTTGGCCATACCCTGGGCAACGCGCTTCGCCGCATTCTGTTGTCCTCCATGCCCGGCTGTGCAGTAGTCGAGGCCGAGATTGACGGTGTACTCCATGAGTACAGCGCCATCGAAGGTGTACAGGAAGACGTAATTGAAATCCTGTTGAACCTTAAAGGTCTGGCTATCAAGCTGCACGGTCGAGACGAAGTTACGCTGACCTTGTCGAAGAAGGGTTCGGGGGTGGTTACCGCTGCCGATATTCAGCTGGATCATGATGTCGAGATCGTTAATCCCGATCACGTAATCGCTAACCTGGCGTCTAACGGCGCCTTGAACATGAAGCTCGTAGTAGCTCGTGGTCGTGGTTATGAACCGGCAGACTCGCGTCAGAGCGATGAAGACGAAAGCCGCAGCATTGGTCGTCTGCAGCTTGACTCTTCGTTCAGCCCAGTACGTCGCATCGCCTACGAGGTGCAAAACGCCCGTGTCGAGCAGCGTACCAACCTGGACAAGCTGGTTATTGATATGGAAACCAACGGTACTCTGGATCCTGAAGAGGCTATCCGTCGTGCTGCAACCATTCTGCAACAGCAGTTGGCTGCGTTCGTCGACCTCAAAGGTGACAGCGAACCAGTGGTAATCGAACAGGAAGATGAGATCGATCCGATCCTCCTCCGTCCGGTTGACGATTTGGAACTGACCGTGCGTTCGGCCAACTGCCTTAAGGCGGAGAACATTTACTACATCGGCGACCTGATTCAGCGTACCGAAGTAGAACTGTTGAAGACTCCGAACCTGGGCAAGAAATCCTTGACCGAGATCAAGGATGTCCTGGCTTCTCGTGGTCTTTCCCTCGGCATGCGCCTCGACAACTGGCCGCCTGCAAGTCTTAAGAAGGACGACAAGGCGACTGCCTGATCGTCGTAATCACCGAACGTTGTGTTTGGTAAGGAATGAACCATGCGTCATCGTAAAAGTGGACGTCACCTGAGCCGTACCAGCTCTCACCGCAAGGCCATGTTCCAGAACATGGCGGTGTCGCTGTTCGAGCACGAGCTGATCAAAACTACCCTGCCGAAAGCCAAGGAACTGCGTCGCGTTGCCGAGCCGCTGATCACTCTGGCCAAGGTAGACAGCGTTGCTAACCGTCGTTTGGCTTTCGACCGTACTCGTTCGAAAGAAATCGTTGGTAAGCTGTTCAACGATCTGGGCAAGCGCTATGCAACCCGTCAGGGCGGCTATCTGCGTATCCTCAAGTGCGGTTTCCGCGCTGGCGACAACGCGCCAATGGCGTACGTCGAGCTGGTTGATCGTCCTGTCGGTGGTGTTGTAGAAGCTGCTGAATAAGACGTCAGTCTGAACAAAGAACCGGGCCTTGTGCCCGGTTTTTTGTTTTTGAAATTCGTAAAAACTATCAACTCGCATAATTTAATAAATTTGAGAGTGTTTCAGTTCTGACCAATAATCCTCCCCAGACCATTAGCCAGCCTATAAGACTGAGGAAGAATCCAATGAGCCAGACCAAAACGCTTACCACTGCCAGTGGCGCGCCTGTCGCGGACAACCAGAACTCTCGCTCCGCCGGTCCTCGTGGCCCGTTGCTGCTGGACGATTTTCACCTGATCGAGAAGCTTGCTCACTTCAACCGCGAGAACATCCCTGAGCGTCGTGTGCACGCCAAGGGTTCGGGGGCTCACGGTACTTTTACAGTCACCCGCGACATTACCCAATACTCCAGCGCCAAGCTCTTCGAGTCGATCGGCAAGCAGACGCCTATATTCCTGCGCTTCTCTACGGTCGGTGGTGAGCGTGGTTCGGCTGACACCGAGCGTGACCCGCGTGGTTTCGCTGTGAAGTTTTACACCGAAGAAGGTAACTGGGACATCGTGGGTAACAATACGCCGGTGTTCTTCATTCGCGACCCGCTGAAATTCCCGGACTTCATCCACACCCAGAAACGTCTGCCGCAGAGCAACCTGAAAAGCGCGCAAATGATGTGGGACTTCTGGTCGTACTCTCCAGAAGCGTTGCACCAGATCACCATCCTGTTCTCGGATCGCGGCATCCCTGATGGCTACCGCCATATGCATGGTTTCGGTAGCCACACTTACAGCCTGATCAGCGCTGCGGGTGAGCGTCACTGGGTCAAATGGCACTACAAGTCCAAGCAGGGCATCAAGAACCTGACGCCGGCTGACGCTGCACGTCTGGCAGGTACTGACCCGGATTACGCACAGCGCGACCTGTTCACCGCCATCGAGCGTGGTGATTTCCCGAAATGGCAGGTGTGCATCCAGTTGATGAGTGAAGCTCAGGCTGCCAACCATCACGAGAACCCCTTCGACGTGACCAAGACCTGGTCGCAGAAAGAGTTCCCGTTGATCGAAGTCGGTGAACTGGAGCTCAACCGTAACCCGCTCAACTACTTCGCTGAAGTCGAGCAGGCTGCTTTCGGTCCGAGCAACATGGTGCCTGGCGTAGGGCTGTCGCCTGATCGCATGCTCCAGGGGCGTGTGTTCGCTTACGCCGATGCTCATCGCTACCGTGTAGGCACCAACCACCAGCATTTGCCGATCAATGCTGCGAAAAGTCCGGTAAACAGCTATCAGCGTGACGGCGCCATGGCGCTTGGCATTAACGGCGGTGCAGCTCCGAACTACGAGCCAAACAGCTACGGCGATGCGCCAAAGCAGGCGCCTCGTTATGCCGAGCCGGCTCTGGCGTTGAGTGGTGCTGCCGATCGTCACGATCATCGTGAGGACACCGATTACTACAGTCAGGCTGGCAAGTTGTTCAACCTCATGGACGCCGACCAGAAGGCATTGCTGATCAGCAATATTGCCGGCGCAATGCAGGGCGTTTCCAGTGATGTGGTGCAGCGCCAGTTGCAGTACTTCTTCCAGGCCGACCCGGCTTATGGCGAAGGTATTGCCAAAGCCCTGGGCGTCAAACTGGGCTAACTCGAAGTGAGAAACAGAACCGCCCTCATTTGGGCGGTTTTTCGCTTCTTATAGGCCGTTTTTCGCCGCTTTTTATTGGATTATTGCGTTTTTGGAAGTGACCTGACAGTCAGCTTGGTTCAAACTATGGCCTTTCAGCAGGGAGATCTGGTGCGATGCAAGGCCATCCAGAAGTAATCGATTATCTGAACACGTTGCTCACTGGCGAATTGGCTGCTCGTGACCAATATTTCATCCATTCGCGCATGTACGAAGATTGGGGTTTCGCCAAGCTCTACGAACGTATCAATCATGAAATGGAAGAAGAGGCGCAACACGCCGATGCCCTGATTCGCCGTATCCTGATGCTCGAAGGCACGCCTCGCATGCGTCCGGACGATCTGGAAATCGGTACGACTGTGCCTGAAATGCTCGCCAACGACCTGCGTCTTGAATACAAGGTGCGTGCTGCGCTGTGCAAAGGTATCGAGCTGTGCGAACTGCACAAGGATTACATCAGCCGCGACATCCTGCGTCTGCAACTGGCTGACACCGAAGAAGATCACACCTACTGGCTGGAGCAGCAGATGGGTCTGATCAAGGCTATCGGTCTGGAAAACTATCTGCAGTCGCAGTTCTGATTCCACAGCCCGTATAGCAAAAAGCCCCTGCACACTCATGTGGCAGGGGCTTTTTCATGTTGCGTGTTTACGCAATCCGCCGACTCAAGCGCGGTCCCTTATCAGAAGGGGCTTGAGATAGTGGCCGGTATAGGATTGCTCCATCTGCGCGACTTCTTCTGGCGTACCGGTGGCGATAATCTGCCCACCCCTTGAACCACCTTCCGGACCGAGATCCACCAGCCAGTCGGCTGTCTTGATGACGTCCAGGTTGTGCTCGATCACGACCACGGTGTTGCCGTGATCGCGCAGACGATGCAAGACATCGAGCAATTGCTGGATATCGGCAAAGTGCAGACCGGTGGTGGGTTCATCGAGGATGTACAGCGTCTTGCCGGTATCACGCTTGGAAAGCTCGCGAGACAGCTTGACCCGTTGTGCCTCGCCGCCCGACAGGGTTGTCGCCGACTGCCCCAGCTTGATGTAGGAAAGCCCGACATCCATCAGTGTCTGGAGCTTGCGCGCCAGAGCCGGAACGGCATCGAAGAATTCACGAGCTTCCTCGATGGTCATTTCCAGCACTTCGTGGATGTTCTTGCCCTTGTATTTGATTTCAAGGGTTTCGCGGTTGTAGCGCTTGCTCTTGCACACGTCACACGGCACGTAAATGTCCGGCAGGAAGTGCATCTCGACCTTGATCAGGCCATCACCCTGGCACGCTTCACAGCGTCCGCCCTTGACGTTGAACGAGAAGCGCCCAGGACCATAACCGCGAGAGCGCGACTCCGGCACACCGGCAAACAGCTCACGAATAGGCGTGAACAAACCCGTGTAGGTCGCCGGGTTCGAGCGAGGTGTACGGCCGATCGGGCTCTGGTCGATATCCACAACCTTGTCCAGATGCTGCAAGCCATTGATGCTGTCGTGGGTCGCGGCTTCCAGAGTCGTTGCGCCGTTGAGCGCCGTGGCACTGAGCGGGAACAGGGTGTTGTTGATCAGCGTCGACTTGCCAGAGCCGGAAACACCGGTCACGCAGGTCAGCAGGCCAATCGGGATATCCAGGTTCACATTGCGCAGGTTGTTGCCGCGCGCGCCCTTGAGCGTAAGCGACAGCTTCTTGTTACGCGGCGTGCGCTTGGCCGGTACTTCAATCTTGACCCGGCCTGACAGGTACTTGCCTGTCAACGAGTCAGGATGGCTCATCACCTCGTCAGGCGTACCCTCAGCGACGATATTACCGCCATGCACGCCAGCGCCCGGTCCGATGTCCACGACATAGTCCGCAAGGCGGATAGCGTCTTCATCGTGTTCGACCACGATCACCGTATTGCCGATATCCCGCAGATGCTTGAGCGTGCCCAGCAAACGGTCGTTATCGCGTTGATGCAGACCAATCGACGGCTCGTCGAGGATGTACATCACACCCACCAGGCCGGCACCGATCTGGCTCGCCAGACGGATACGCTGCGCTTCACCGCCCGACAGGGTATCGGCACTGCGATCCAGGGTCAGGTAATCCAGTCCGACATTGACCAGGAACTGCAGACGCTCGCGGATCTCCTTGAGAATCTTGTCGGCAATCTCGCCACGACGTCCGGTCAGCTTCAGACCGCTGAAATAATCAGTGGCATCGCCAATCGGCAGGTTGGTGACCGCAGGGAGAGTTTTCTCGCCGACCCACACGTGACGCGCTTCGCGACGCAGGCGAGTGCCACGGCAGTCCGGGCAAGGCTGAGTACCGAGGAACTTGGCCAGTTCTTCACGAACCGTTGCCGATTCAGTTTCCCGGTAACGGCGCTCAAGGTTCGGCACGATGCCTTCAAACGGATGCGCACGTTTGACGATATCGCCGCGATCATTGAGGTAACGGAAATCGACATTCTGTGTGCCGCTGCCGTTGAGCAGGATTTTCTGTGTTTCGGCAGCCAGCTCCTTGAACGGTACTTCCAGACTGAAATCGTAGTGCTTGGACAGCGAGCCCAGCATCTGGAAGTAATAGACGTTACGCCTGTCCCAGCCGCGTATTGCGCCTTCTGCCAGCGTCAGTTCGGCATTGACCAGTCGCTTCACATCGAAGAACTGCTTCACACCCAGGCCGTCGCAGGTAGGGCATGCGCCAGCCGGATTGTTGAAGGAAAACAGCTTGGGCTCCAGCTCACTGATGGCATGACCGCAGATCGGGCAGGCAAAGCGCGCAGAAAAGATGATCTCTTCGCCAGGCTCATCGTCCATGGGCGCGACCAGCGCAATGCCGTCGGCCAGCTTCAGGGCCGTTTCGAAGGACTCTGCCAGACGCTGCTGCAAGTCCGGACGCACCTTGAAGCGATCCACGACCACATCAATGGAGTGCTTTTTCTGTTTATCCAGCTTGGGCAGTTCGTCTAGCTCGAACAGCTTGCCGTTGACCCGAGCCCGGACGAAGCCTTGAGCACGCAGCTCCTCGAACACCGAAAGATGCTCACCCTTGCGCTCACGAATGACCGGAGCCAGCAGCATCAGTTTGCTGCCTTCGGGCTGCGCCAGCACCAGATCGACCATTTGGCTGACCGTCTGGGCCTCCAGCGGAATATCGTGATCCGGGCAGCGAGGTTGACCGACTCGCGCATACAGCAGGCGCAGGTAGTCGTAGATCTCGGTAATGGTGCCGACTGTCGAGCGCGGGTTGTGAGAAGTGGATTTCTGCTCGATGGAAATCGCAGGCGACAGGCCTTCGATGGTGTCCACGTCCGGTTTTTCCATCATCGACAGAAACTGGCGGGCGTAGGCTGAAAGAGATTCGACATAACGGCGCTGGCCTTCGGCGTACAGCGTATCGAATGCCAGCGATGACTTGCCGGAGCCGGACAGGCCGGTAATAACGATCAGTTTGTCGCGCGGAAGGGTCAGGTCTATGTTTTTCAGGTTGTGGGTTCGTGCCCCACGTATCAGGATCTTGTCCACTGCGGCCTCGCTTGGCGGGCATAAACATCGGAGTATACGGCTGCATGCCATTACGCGGCAAAGCGTCGCGTACATCTCGTGTATGTGCTGTACCACGATGGGACTGGTAGAATCGCCGCCGGTTCACACGAGGTTTTTCCATGCACGATCCCTATAGCGAACGGATGAGTAGCGGTGAGACACGCGCAGCAGGCGGTCTGGCCCTGGTATTCGCTTTCCGAATGCTTGGCATGTTCATGGTTCTGCCGGTCCTGGCGACCTACGGCATGGACCTGGCTGGCGCTAGCCCGGCTCTTATTGGCCTGGCCATCGGGGCCTACGGATTGACCCAGGCCGTGTTGCAGATCCCGTTCGGCGTCATCTCCGACCGGATCGGGCGACGACCGGTGATTTACCTGGGCCTGATCGTTTTTGCTGCAGGCAGCCTGGTGGCCGCCAATGCCGACACGATCTGGGGCGTCATCATCGGACGGGTCCTGCAAGGTGCTGGCGCTATATCCGCGGCGGTCATGGCCTTGCTGTCAGACCTGACGCGCGAGCAGCATCGCACCAAGGCCATGGCCATGATCGGTATGACCATCGGCCTGTCGTTCGCTATCGCCATGGTGGTAGGACCTTTGCTGACCGGCGCGTTCGGCCTGTCGGGGCTGTTCCTCGCGACGGGCGGCATGGCGCTGTTGGGGATCCTGATCGTGGCGTTCGTCGTTCCGAAAGCCAATGGTCCGTTATTGCACCGTGAGTCGGGCGTTGCCAAACAGGCCCTGGGCGCGACCCTGCGTCACCCGGACCTGCTGCGTCTGGATTTGGGTATCTTCGTGTTGCACGCGATGCTGATGTCCAGTTTCGTCGCATTACCGCTGGCGCTGGTGGAAAAAGCCGGTCTGCCCAAGGAGCAGCACTGGTGGGTCTACCTCACGGCGTTGCTGATCTCTTTCTTCGCGATGATCCCGTTCATCATTTACGGAGAAAAAAAGCGTCAGATGAAGCGTGTGTTGCTCGGCGCCGTCACAGTTCTGATGCTCTCTGAGCTATCCTTCTGGGCATTCGGCGACACGCTGCGGGCGCTGGTGATAGGGACAGTGGTATTCTTTACCGCGTTCAACCTGCTGGAAGCGTCCTTGCCGTCACTGATCAGCAAAGTATCGCCGGCGGGCGGAAAAGGCACGGCGATGGGAGTTTATTCAACCAGCCAGTTCCTTGGTTCGGCTGCAGGTGGGATACTCGGCGGCTGGTTGTTCCAGCATGGTGGGCTCGACGTGGTTTTCCTGGGAGGCGCCGGCATGGCCGCCATCTGGCTTGCCTTTGCGGTAACCATGCGTGAACCGCCTTACGTGACGAGCCTGCGCCTGCCGTTGTCAGCCGAGGCACAGCGTGAAGCAGGCCTGGCAGAGCGTTTAATGTCCGTAGCAGGCGTGACGGATGCAGTGGTGGTGGCAGAAGAGTCCGCCATCTATATCAAACTCGATACAAAATTATTGGATCGTGCGACTCTGGAAAAGCTGGTCAATCCAGCACCGGAAGCGTGCGAAGCCTAGGAGAACGTTATGGCCCGTGGGGTTAACAAAGTCATATTGGTCGGTACATGCGGCCAGGATCCCGAAGTTCGCTACTTGCCTAACGGTAACGCCGTGACCAACCTGAGTCTGGCAACCAGCGAACAATGGACTGACAAGCAGACCGGTCAGAAAGTCGAAAAGACCGAATGGCACCGTGTTTCGATGTTCGGCAAGGTTGCCGAGATCGCTGGCGAATACCTGCGCAAGGGTTCCCAGGTCTACATCGAAGGCAAGCTGCAAACCCGTGAGTGGGAAAAAGACGGCATCAAGCGCTACACCACCGAAATCGTCGTCGACATGCAAGGCACCATGCAACTGCTGGGCGGCCGTCCACAAGGCGACTCCCAACAAGGTCAGGGCGGTGGCAACTACGGCAACTCCGCACCGCGTCCACAGCAGTCGCGCCCGCAATCGGCTCCGCCACAGCAGTCGTATTCGCAACAGCCACAACGCGAATCCCGCCCGGCTCCGCAACAGCAAGCGCCACAGCCGGCGGCTGATTTCGACAGCTTTGATGATGATATTCCATTCTGACTTATACCTGATAGAATACTGTAAAGTATTTACCTGAAACCCCCGCCCTGCGGGGGTTTTTGATTTTTTGAAGTGTAAAATATTGATTGATCTCGCTATACAAGTCTTTTACCATGCAGAAATGTAAAAAATGGAAGATTTATGGCGCTGTCGGTCAGGCGGTTCATAGGTGGTGATGGGGAGCGCCACGCGA
The DNA here is from genome assembly GCF_900187465.1 of Pseudomonas sp. Irchel 3A18. Taxonomy (NCBI): domain Bacteria; kingdom Pseudomonadati; phylum Pseudomonadota; class Gammaproteobacteria; order Pseudomonadales; family Pseudomonadaceae; genus Pseudomonas; species Pseudomonas sp. Irchel 3A18. The sequence continues at coordinate 391,007 of NZ_FYDI01000006.1, read as the reverse complement.
TCCTGGTGGACGAGGCAGGAATGCCTCTCTTCTATCCTGCCCTGTGGGTAACTGTGACCCTCCGAGGAGGGGCACGGGCCGTGAACACGATCCATAACGCGCTAAATGCGATTAAATGCCTCTACGCTTGGCAAGATATATACGCTCTAGATGTCGAGCACAGATTCTCCAGGGGTGCGCTCCTGAATCCTTATGAGGTTCATTCGCTCAGAGACTTCCTGCAGGAGTCTCTCTCGCAGAAGGCGGACGGTAAGGTTATTCCCTTCTCGCGAAAGAAAAAGACCGTCAGCCCTAGCAGCCAGTACGCAAGGATGACTGTGGCCGCAGAGTTTCTTGAGTTTCTTGCTAGACGGGTCTGTCCATCCTCGGAGGAGTCTGAGAAGCGGATCGCCGCGATGGTGGCCCAGATCAAAGCGAATCGTCCAAAACAAACAACAAAAACGATGGGTGGTGAACGAGAAGAGAAACACTTGGAGGATTCGGCTCTGGATGCCTTGGAGACTAAGCTGAGGCCTGGTGCGGAAGGGAATCCGTTTACAGACTATTCCGTCCAGTTTCGAAATGCCCTTATGTTCGCAATTCTTCGCACTACCGGAATGCGGCGAGGCGAATTACTCAATCTGAAGGTCGACGATATAAATTTCGGGGCGAACATCCTGAAGATTGTGAGGCGACCAGATTCCCCGCACGATATACGCCGGTATCAGCCGGTAGCAAAGACACGCGAGCGCCAATTTCCTCTCGATGCTGAACTCGTGAACCGTATTCATGAATATGTGGCGCAGCACCGCAGTAAGCTTGCGGTTGCTAAGCGGCATGGCTATCTCTTTGTTACTCATAAGGAAGGCAGGTATCAAGGAGCACCCATTTCTAACTCGGCCTTCAGTAAGTTCATCGAGGCCCTGACGGGAATAGTCGGCGCGATTCACGCACACAAACTCCGGCATCATTGGAATTACTCATTTTCAAGCCTGAGCGCCGCGAAAGGTTTGTCTGCTGCAAGAGAGGAAAAGCTGAGATCGTACCTGATGGGGTGGGAACAGAACTCGGGAACAGCAGCGATCTACAACCGCAGGCATATCAAGCAAGAAGCGGCCGAGTCGATGTTGGAGCTTCAATGCAAGATGCTGGCCAAGAAAAAGGACAGCACAAATGACCAGTAACAAGCTGGCATTAGGCACCGTAGCAGTGAAATGGTTTTTCACGCGCGACGGCTATGAAGTCGATTTCAATGCGCCAAGCTGGAAGCTTAGCAAGGATGTCAGCGTTCGCATCTCCAATGCATCCCAGTTTTTGACCGATCAGATGTACGAATCATTTAGAGAGGTGTTGGCGTTTTATGCGAAAGGCAATTCTCCGGAGTACGTGGAGTCTCTAAGTTATCGATGCGTGCATTATTTCCGTGCGATGAGCGCACTGCCGTTATTTAGCGTCGAATCGCTTATTTCCTACCGTGCCTTGCTGGGGCGAAAAGGCGAACCGGGCTTGGCTGTATTGCGAACTTTCATCAGAAAGTGGGCGTCGCTTGGGTATGATGGGATTCCTCCTGAGACCATTCGCCTGCTAGATAAATGGACGCTTTCCGGCGGGGACCGAGGAAATCCTATACGTTCGATGTGCCCTGAGCGTGGTCCCCTGACGGATATCGAAATGGACGCAGTTCTCACGGGGGCAATTGACGCATATGAGGCAGGCAAACTTTCACTTTCGGTCATGTCGCTTGCAATGACCGTGATGGTGACGGGACGCCGACCGGCACAAATTACGGCACTGAAAATCGGCGACTTGCAGAGCCGCTCTGGAAAGTACTTCTTGAATGTGCCACGGGCCAAGCAACGGAATGAAGGTGGCTGGCGAAGGACATTCAAGCAAGTGCCAATCGTGGAGGATCTTTGGTTGCTAGTACAGAAACAAGCCGATCTGGTATGTCGAGAGTTTGAGATGCTGGCTCCAGTACCTTCCGAGCTGAGCGTGAAGCTTCCCTTATTTCCAAACTATGCAGCGTTTAATCAAACTGAAGAGATTGCTGCGCAACTCGACAGCGACAGGCTGCATATGCGGGTCGGAATGCTGCAGGAAATTATGATCAAAGTCTCCGAAAGGATATCGGTAAATAGCGAGCGAACCGGTGCGCCGATTCTGATTAATGCATACCGCTTTCGATACACGCTGGGCACTAATCTCGGACGCGAAGGTAAAGGCGAGTATGTTATCGCAGAGGCCCTGGATCATACAGATACACAGCACACTGGCGTTTATGTAAAAAACCTTCCAGAGATCGTAGAGCGAATCGATAGGGCTGTTGCGTATCAGCTTGCCCCTATCGCTCAAGCATTTCAAGGGGTGGTAATTAAAACAGAGCTTCTGGCGCGGCGCGGAGACGACCCGAGCAGTCGTATCTCGAACGGCACCGAGAACGTGGGAAGCTGCGGAAGCTATGGTTTTTGTGGCGCGCTGGCCCCGGTCGCCTGCTATACCTGTAGCCATTTTCAGCCTTGGCTCGATGGTCCGCACGAGGGAGTACTCGAGCATCTGCTACAAGAGCAGGCCAGAGTTCTAGAGCTCACCGGCGATCGCAAGGTTGCTTCCGTAAATGATCGTTTGATCCTTGCCGTAACCGATGTAGTTATCCGCTGTAAGAGCATGAAAGATGAGGTAGTTCGTGGCTGAATACCTGCTGTTCACGCCGAAGCACGAGCGCGACTGCCGTAAAAATCTTGCGGAGTTCGTGGAGATGTGTCGCGACCGATTGACGGTATTCGGCGAAGACCTGGACTGGGACGCAGATCGTTGGCCTGGAGTAGCGAACTTCACCGTGATTGGTGCGAACTCACGGAGCTATAAACCCAAGCATCTTCTGGATGCGGAGATAATGCCTTTCGCCAAAGCCTATCTTAGATATCAACAAGGGCATAACCCTACAATACTGAAAAATGAACTGAAGGCGCTTCGTTGTATTGAAAAAGCCCTCCTCCAAACGTGCGGCCGAGCCGATATGACATTGGTTAGCGCTCAGGTGTTGGACGTAGCGGCGGACATTGCCAGAGAATATAAGGCGACGGCTTATCAAGCTGGGATACAGCTCGTTAAGCTGGTGGGGTTCCTCAATGAGTCGGGCATCATCCATAAGCAAATTACATGGAGGAGTCCATTTCCGAAGCCCAAGGAATTGAATCGGACTGACGCAGATGGAAAAAGAAAGCGAGTAGCGAAGATTCCGTCAGATCAGTGCCTCGAATATATGGCTGAGATGTTTGCGAATAATTTTAATGATCCTCGCGACTGCTTTACTACTTCAATCTTTGGCCTTCTTATGTGCGCACCGTCGCGTATCGCCGAAGCCCAAGAGTTATCAGTCAATTGTTTGCATCACGAAAAGGACCGGCATAGCGTCGAGCGAATAGGTCTTCGATGGTGGGCGGGAAAGGGGTTCGGAAGTGATATTAAATGGATACCCACTATTTTTAAGGATGTTGCCCAAGAGGCGGTACGTCGATTGACAGCTCTCTCCGAATCAGGCCGGCGGCTGGCGTCATACTACGAGGGGAATCCGGGCAAATTCTATCGACATGAGGGCTGCCCAGACGTTGATGAAAATGAACCTCTTACGCTACGGCAGATTGAGGAAGCGCTTGGGCTGAAACCGAACGGAGGTGGTTCAGTTAGTTCATTCTTCAAAAACTATGAGCCGTACCGTGCGATTCGCGCGGCCGGTAGCCCTGTGACGTTGGCGTTTCTACACGCGTATTGCCTTAGTCAGCTTCCGAAGGGCTGGCCGTGGTTGAGAAAAGATCTGGGAATTAAGTATTCGAACGCGCTCTGCATCTTCCGGGCTCATGAGCTTCGTCCCGATTTGAACACAAGCCCTGTGCTGCTCTGGAGGCCAGATAATAATGCATTCACGGATGATTTGAAGGTAGTTGCCGGGCGGAATAAGAAGAGCATTTGGCAGCGCCATGGTTATAAGAACCCCGACGCGTCGGAAATCTGCATGACATCACACCAAATCCGACACTTTTTGAATACAGCAGCCCAACGTGGTGATCTTGGTCAGTTGGATATTGCGAAATGGTCTGGTAGGGCAAACATTCATCAGAACGCCGTCTACAACCATATGGCGGATGGTGAGTATGTTACGGCCGCCCGCGAAGCGGGAATTGGTAATGGACTGGTCGCGAAAATTAAGGTCAGTGCGCCGGTCACATTCAGCGATCTGCAGGCTATCGGCGACGGGGTAGCGCATGTCACCGAATTCGGATTCTGCGTCCACGATTATTCGATGGTGCCATGCCAACGTCATCGTGACTGCTTGAATTGCACTGAGCAGGTGTGCGTTAAAGGGGATACCGAAAAGCTTGAGCGGTTGAAGCTGCAGCGCACCGGTATTCATTTGCAGCTAGAGAAGGCTAAGTCGGCATCAGCCGACGGCATGTATGGAGCGGATCGTTGGACACAACATCAGCGTAAGACGCTGGAGCGGGCAGATGCTCTTATTGACATGCTGGAGTCACCTCAGACGCCTGAAGGAGCAGTTATCTGGCTCAGCAATGACCAAGAGCACAGTCCGTTAAAGAGGGCGATTGCCGCTCGGTCATCGGAACATGTGCTGGACCAGTCGTCCGCATCAGATCTTGATGAAATCCGTTTGCTGTTGGCGGGAGCATAGACATGGCGAAACATCTCACCATAAAGAATATCGAAGCCCTCGTTGCACTTATTGACGTTTGGGAAGGGAAACTGACATGGGAAGCTTTATGTGAAGAAGGCGCGAAGCTGATCGGTTCGCGCCCAACACGACAGACGTTAAACGCTCATGAACAGATTAAGAATGCTTACTTAGGTTACAAGGCTCGTACAAAGTCAGGTTATATTTCTTCCAGAAGGCCGGCTAGCTTGAGTATCGCGGAGCAGCGGATTCGCCGCCTGGAGGGCGAGAATAATCGCCTAAAAGAAGATAATGACAGGCTGCTCGAGCGATTTATTAGATGGCAGTACAATGCCTACAAGTTCGGAATGTCAAAGGAGAAGTTAGAGGCTCTTTTGCCTAAGGTCGACCGTGACTCGTCTGAGAAACTGAGGTCATAAATCCCTAAGATTGCTTGTAATTAAGTAAAATTTTTAATCAAGGACACTCCGTCACGTATTGAGGGACAAAAAATGGCACGTGAATCGATTCAACAAGAGCTCACCGGGCTCGCAGAGCAATTTGAGCGCGCATCAGCCGGACTTGTATCAATAACCAACCCACTATCTACATTTGAATATGAGAAGGGGCTGTACGGTGTTTTATTTATAAAGCCAAACAAGCGACTCTCAAAAATATTCTCGACTGATCGCGAGGTGATCGTACTGATCACAAATTTTCAAGATCAGCAGCAGCGTACGATCCAAGCTCTAAAGACGCAAATTTCCGAATCGCATGGAAGGCTGGAGGGAGCGCTCGCAATCGTAGTTCATGCCGATCCGGAAGGTAATAGAAAGCTCAAAAACTGGGGGAGAGAACAGGGCTTAGCCATTCTTCCAATTTCTGCCCGAGATGCGATTAGCGATCCTGCAACGTTTGAGCGAGACCTTCTGCAAGATTTTTTCTCAAATGATCCCTTTGATGTTACAGGACCTGTCTCCGATGATGCCAGGTTCTTCGGGCGGCGCACTGAAGCTTTAGATATCGCGCGACAACTGCGAAATGGGCAGATCAGATCATCTTTGGGAATTCGAAAGATTGGCAAGACGTCTATCTTAAATCGAATACTTCATGAGGCTCGGACGCATCAGGATTGTGTGTCTATCATGATTGACTGCTCTAAGGACGATATATGGGAGCAAACTGCGGCACAGTTGCTGAGTTCTATATCGGAATCCGTTACGGCAGCGTCCGTGAGTAACCCCAGATACGCCGAAGCCTTTCGTACACGGAATGTAAAGCTAGCACTCACCGACGCGAGAGCCTCTCTGCTTAAGGCAATTCAAAATACCGATGGGACGGTAATCATATTCTTTGATGAGGTCGATTACATCACCCCAGGCAGCCCAACAGCTAAAGAAGCATGGACCGCTGATTTCAATCCTTTCTGGCGAAATCTTCGTGTAGTAGTACAGGAGTGTGCGCGGCTCGAAAAGAAGCTGTCTCTTTTCGTGTGTGGTGTATCAAGTAAATGGTTTAAGGAGGAGTCAATTGAGGGCGTAGAAAATGCCGTCTTGGCATTCATTCCAGACGAATATCTTTCGCCTCTCGCGCCTAGTGCCAGTGCTGCAATGATTAGGGCTACATCTAAAGTTGCGGGGCTCACGTTTGATGATGCTACTGCCGAATGGATTGGTAATGCATGTGGAAATATGCCTTACTGGACCCGCAAAGCGTGCTCGTACATTCACCGGCACATTGATATTAGGGATAGACCTTGCGCGGTACAGGAAGAAACTGCGCAGCGATTAGTAAGAGATTTTGTTGAGGTTGAGGGTGCGGCAATTGCGGAGGTAGCACTAAATCATCTTTTTAGAGTGCATCCTGAAGTCTATGGTCCTGCCAAGCAAGTTTTGGACGGTCAGATTTGCAGCAAGTCAGATATTCTAACATCTACATTGTTGAGATACGGTGTGTTGCAAGAGAAGTTAGGGAAAATTCAACTTGGCAGCATCATGATCGAAGAAGGCTTGAGATTATACGAGAGAAGGCATGCCTCCACGTCAGCGCCCGCTGTTGAAGTGGGGCAGGTGAACGCTCAGAATCTGTTGTTTACTCTTGATGAGTGGGCGGACGAGTTAGCACTTATTAATGCCAGTCGAAATAAGCTTGAAAAAAGATTGCGCGGACTTGCACTGAATTTTATAAAATTTTCTTGCCTTCAGGATAAGTCAAAAGGTACTCCTTCAGGTCGCATACAAAGGAGTATTGAAAAGCACCGGCTTGACAAGCTAAAGCATCTTCCGGCTGACGACTTGATTGAGAAGCTTCTTTGGTCAGAGCTTGTAAGGTTGATAGAGAAGGAATGGGATCTTTTTTCGCCGATTTTCAATGATCTCCGCCTTCTAAAAGAGCACGCAGAGTTAGTAAATGATCGGCCAGACACCCATGCGAAAGATGCTGACGGAGCAGATATTGCTCACTATAGGCGATCACTTCGCTGGCTTGAAGATGCTGTCCAGCGAGCTAGCGCTTAAAAATTCTCTAGAGCATTAGCCTTTACCTGAGAGCCGGTTCAGTGCCGAAACGGGCCCTGGACCGGTTGCAGTCTGTCACCGGCAGATGCAACCTTTCAGCGGGTTTCCACCGCTGTAAAATTTTGGCCGGCATAGTTTTTCACTCCCAATATGGTTAAGCCGTCGAAAGCCGGTTTAGGGTGATTTTCAGTTCGGGTCCCGGCTGATAAATCTAAAGTGTAAAGTTTCACTGCTATCTGCCATCAATACTTTACGAAATATTTTACATTTTTTCCTTGTGAAATCGACTGACTCTGGTTTTGCCAAGTAAAATAGCAGTTTTGTACTGGAAGCTAGGTGTCATTAGCGCTATTAGGTATTAACAACCGTTCTAAAAAGCTACTTGGACTTTCATGAAGTTCAGGCTTGAGACCCCCGCATTGCGGGGGTTTTTGCGTTTCTGGCCTATCAGAAAGTCATGATGGTTTTTTCTGGCTCTTCGGGCTAAGGCTATCGGTGCCTGGATGGCGAGGCCCAGAGTAATGCCGATCAGCTAAGGCATGATCACTTCGTGGGAGGCAGCTTGCTGCAAGTTTGTTTGTGCACATTTCACCGGCTGATCATCGCCGCCGACCCCAGCACCTGCAGTTGTGCCGAATTGGATGAGGCTGTCGTAAGCGTGAACATCATTGTCCGCTTCGCATTTGGAACTGACCATTCATAGGAAATGGTTTGTGTCGGTCCATTCAAGGCGGTTTGTTTTTGCTCATTCTTCAATAGTTTGGCGGTGAGCGGGGAGGGTGGGTTTGCGACCAGTTGAGTGAACAGCTTTATTACAGTCGCAGTATTTGCCCTGCGGACATGTACCGAGCAAAAACTCTTCCCGGCAGGAAGGCTCAGTACAAAGAGTCCCGATTTGTCTGGAACAGGCCAAGCGTCTCCGGGGTGGCCTGCCAGGAATAGTGCTGCCTTGTCAGGGGGAAGCTTTGGCATAGGCTTCAGCTGTGTTCTGAGAGCTTCAAGATCTAAAAGGTTCTTCATGCAAAGCGATGCGTAGATTTTGGCGAACGAGTTGGCTTGATCGTCGCCTTCACTGCCAAGGCAAACAGTTGGCGTCAGGACAAGTGCAAGCAGGGCGGCGATAAGTCTGGGCATTGAACCTCTCCGGGGAACCTGACAATTGAGCCAAAGAACAGCCCCTTCAGCGTAGGATCCTTTTTGAATTCTGCCGCCGCCCTGTCGCGAACTCATTCGCAATAAACGTTATTACAACCCCAGTTCCGAAAGCCCCGGATGGTCATCCGGTCTGCGACCCAGCGGCCAGTGGAACTTGCGTTCCGACTCTTTGATCGGCAGGTCGTTGATGCAGGCAAAACGTCTGGCCATTAGCCCGTTCTCTTCAAACTCCCAGTTTTCGTTGCCATAGGAACGGAACCAGTTGCCCGAATCGTCATGCCATTCGTAGGCATAGCGCACGGCGATGCGGTTGTCGGTGAAGGCCCAGAGCTCTTTGATCAAGCGATAGTCCAGCTCCTTTGCCCATTTGCGGGCGAGGAAATCCCGGGCCTGTTCACGATTGGTGACAAATTCGGCGCGGTTTCGCCATTGGGTATCTTCGGTGTAGGCCAGGGAGACTTTTTCCGGGTCCCGGCTGTTCCAGCCATCTTCAGCCAGGCGGACTTTTTGAAGGGCGGTTTCGCGGCTGAAGGGCGGTAACGGCGGGCGTGGCTGAGCGGTGGCGGACATGGTGGAACCTCGGGGCTTTGGGTGTCAGGGAGTTGAGAGGCTGGCGGTCTTGAGCAGAAGGCGGGCCACCTCACGGGCATTGTCGGCAGCCGCGTGATCGCCCATCACCAGAGCCTGGGTAATGGCTCCATCAATCAGGATCAGCAGTTGCCTGGCCAGCGCTTCAGGCGCCGACACGGAAAGTTGTTCACACAGTTGGATCACGTAATCGAGCAGCTTCTGCTTGTGATCCTTGGCAATCAGGCGCACGGGGTCTTCAGGATCGCCGATTTCGCCTGCGGTATTGATAAAGGCGCAGCCCCGAAAGCCTTCGGACTCGAACCAGCCGGTGAGCACTGTAAACATGCCGAGGATGCGTTCCTCGGGTGTTTCGGCCTTGTCGGTTTCAGTTCTGAACCACTGCATCCAGCGGATATCGCGTGCGCTCAATGCCTGTGCGGCAATCTCGTCCTTGGTCGCGAAGTAGCGATAGATGCTCTTGCGGGCCACGCCAGAGGTACGCACCAGCAAGTCCATACCCATGGCGTGAATGCCGACGCGATAGATCAGTGCTTCGGCGGTTTGCAGAATCTTGTCTTGCACGGGGGAGGGTGTTTTAGTCGTCATGGGTAAAAGAGTAGAACGAGCGTTCTACCTCAGTCAAGCCCCTTCAGTTTGATTCTGAAATGCCATGCATTTGCAGTTGTGATCGAACTTGCGGCCCGAACCGGGATCAGTTGCATGGAGTTTTTGCTCTGTCTGCCATTCAACGAAGGAGAAGCTGCCCGGTGTCTCAGTTAAGAACCTTGATCCTGTTGGGGCTCCTGTTTTGCGCAGGCAGCTTTCACGTTCAGGCCGCCGACGTGCCGGCTCTCCCTATGGCGGCAGCGGCTCCTGTCGATGACAAGTCTGCTGAGAAAAAGGCTGACAAACCTGACGAGAAGGCCGCTGAGAAGCCCGAGGAAAAAGCTGCAGAGACCGAACCACCGGCTGCCGAGATTCTGGTGCAGGGTGGTCTGCTCGGGGCGATCAGCACCAGCATCGATGACATTCAAAAAACGCTCAATCTGGACGAAAGCCTGTGGGATGCCTGGCGCTTGCGGGCTGACCGTGCCGCTGATGAGATTGGTGATCTGGTCAACAAGCGCACGGCACGTTCTCCGTGGAGCGTGGTGGGCGATTTCCTGATTCTGTCGGTGGTGTGGATCGGTGCGTTTGCGGTGCTGACGACATTGGGACGTTTTCTGGCGGTCCGTCTGAGTCGACGCCCGTTTCTTCAGGTCCGTGAGCGCAGCCAGGCGCTTTTGAAATACGTGCTGCCTTTCACGCTGCCCGCAATAATCTGCCTGCCGTTGACGCTGTACGTCAGTCACTTTATGCCGTCCTCCGTGGGGCGTGCGCTGTCGCTCTGTTTTGCTTACGCGACCAGCAGCGGCATCGTCTCCACGTCGGTGCTGCTGTGTGTCATCGTTATGTTCAACTCGGGACACAAGCGTGCAGCGGTACGCATGATCCGTCGCTACAGTCCGCGCCCGTTGTTCATCATCGGCTTTCTGGCGGCGCTGAGCGATGCGCTGACCAGCCCGCAGATCGCCCGCCAGTTAGGCAGTAACTTCACCACCAGTGTGTCGGTGTTCACCGGGTTGTTCGCTTCGGTCGTGTTCTGCATGTTGGTGATCAAGGTGCGTCGCCCGATCGCTCACCTGATTCGCAACCGCTCCCTGAGCAGCCGCATGCAAAGGCCTGCATTGCAGCGATCCCTGAAAATATTCTCCAACCTCTGGCACTTGCCGATTCTGCTGATGATCCTGGTTTCGGCCATCAACCTCATCGGTGCTGGCGAGGACAGTCAGCAAACCCTGCGTTGTGCGCTGTTCACCACGCTGTTGCTGATCGCGACGGTGTTCCTGAGCACGGTATTCGAGCACCTGTTCAAGCCTGCCGAAGAAGGAGGGCGCGGCGGACATGTGTACAAGGCGCGCCTGCTGCGGCTGGTGTATGCGATGTTGCGGATTACGCTGGCGGTGGCGTTCATCGAGATACTGGGACGGATCTGGGGCTTCTCGATGTTCGAGTTCGCCCAGCGCAATACCCTCGGACGTGTGATCAGCGATTCGCTGAGCAGCATCGGTCTGATCTTTCTGGTGACCTGGCTGCTGTGGGTGGTGCTCGACACGGCCATTCAGGAAGCTCTCAAGCCACCGGTCAATCACCGCAACGGGCGTCAGCCCAGTACGCGAATCAAGACCATCCTGCCGTTGTTGCGCAATGCGGTGAAAATCATTCTGGTGGTGATCTGCGCGATTACCACCATGGCCAACCTGGGGATCAACGTCGCGCCATTGCTGGCAGGTGCCGGTGTGGTGGGCCTGGCCATCGGTTTCGGTTCGCAACAATTGGTCCAGGATGTCATCACCGGCCTGTTCATCATCATCGAGGACACCTTTTCCGTCGGCGACTGGGTGGTGCTCAGCACTGGCCATTCCGGCTCGGTGGAAAGCCTGACGATTCGTACCGTGCGCCTGCGTGACGGCAAAGGCTTCGTGCATTCGGTGCCGTTCGGGCAGATCAAGGCCGTCACCAACCAGTCCCGGCAGTTTGCCTATGCGTTCTTCTCGGTGCAGTTCACCTATGACTCCGATATCGACGAAGCCTTGGCGCTGATTCGTGAAACAGGGCAGTCGATCACCGAGGACATTCTGCTCAAAAACAACCTGCAAGGGCCGCTGGAAGTGTTCGGTGTGGACCGCATGGATCTCAATGGCGTGGTCCTGACCGCCCAGTTCCGCACCTCGTCGGGCGGGCAGTACAGCGTAGGCCGGGCCTTCAACGAACGGCTCAAGCGACTTGTGGATAAACATCCTGATGTGCGCTTTGCCCAGACTTATCCACAGATGGTAATGAGTCCGGGTCAGGCGCAGGCTCCGGTGCCTGCACCTGCACCTGCACCCGAGTAGCGAATTCATCGGCCAATGAATTCGCTCCTTGGCTGCAAGTGTTGGGGGTTAGCGGTCAACGTGATATGTTTGCAGGCGTTTTTCACCTGATTACTTGATGATTTACCGAGCCTGCTGACTCTATGCGAATGCGCCTTATGCTATTGGGCGGCGGGAATGCCCTCGGGCAAGCGCTGATTCGTCTGGGTGCCGAGGAAGACATTGGTTTCCTCGCGCCGCGTCCACCGCAAGACGGTTGGGACGCAGCGAGCCTGACGCAACTGCTCGATGACACCCGTCCCGATGCCTTGATCAACCTTGCTTACTACTTCGACTGGTTTCAGGCGGAGACAGTGAGTGAAGCGCGTCTGACCCACCAGGAACGCTCCGTGGAGCGCCTGGCCGAATTGTGTCAGCACCACAACATCATTCTTGTTCAGCCTTCCAGCTATCGAGTGTTCGATGGCTCGCGGGCGACTGCCTACAGCGAAAAGGACGATCCCGTGCCTTTGGGGCTGCGTGGCCAGGCCTTGTGGCGTATCGAACAGAGCGTGCGTGCGGCCTGCCCGCAACATTTGCTGGTACGCTTTGGCTGGTTGCTGGATGACAGCGCCGATGGCGTGCTGGGCCGCTTCCTGACCCGCGCCGAACAGCCGGAGGAACTGTTGCTGGCCGATGACCGGCGCGGCAATCCGACGCCGGTCGACGATGCTGCCCGGGTCATCATTTCGGTTCTCAAGCAGCTCGACTGCGAGGCGCCGTTGTGGGGGACCTACCACTACGCCGGTCACGAGGCCACGACGCCATTGGCGTTGGGGCAGGCTGTTCTCACCGAGGCGCGCCTGCTGCATCCTCTGGCTATCGAATCGCCCACTGCCCAGGCCCACGCCGCACGGCCCGATGCCGCGCAAGAGCCGCAGCATGGCGTTCTGGCCTGCAAGAAAATTCTCCATACCTTCGGCATCAAGCCCCGCGCCTGGCGTGCGGGGTTGCCAAGCCTGCTGGATCGGTACTATCGACATGTCTGACGCTCCAATCCTGATTACCGGCGGTGCTGGCTTCATTGGCTCCCACCTGGCTGATGCCTTGTTGGCCCAAGGGTATGCGGTACGCATCCTTGACGACCTCTCGACCGGCAAGCGCAGCAATCTGCCGCTGGATAATGCTCGTATCGAGCTGATCGAAGGCGATGTCGCCGACAGTGCCCTGGTCACTCGTGCAGCCCGGGGGTGTCAGGCCGTCGTGCATCTGGCGGCAGTTGCTTCGGTCCAGGCCTCGGTAGAAGACCCGGTCAAAACCCACCAGAGCAACTTCATCGGCACCTTGAATGTCTGCGAAGCCATGCGCGAGGCGGGCATCAAACGCGTGCTGTTCGCTTCCAGTGCTGCGGTGTACGGCAACAACGGCGAAGGTGAGTCAATCACTGAAGACACGCCCAAGTCGCCGTTGACGCCTTACGCTTCGGACAAGCTGGCCAGCGAGCAATACCTGGACTTCTATCGCCGCCAGCACGGTTTCGAGCCGGTCATCTTCCGCTTCTTCAATATCTTCGGCCCGCGTCAGGATCCATCGTCACCGTATTCCGGTGTGATCAGTATCTTTGCCGAGCGTGCCGAGAAAGGGCTGCCGATCACGGTGTTTGGTGATGGCGAGCAGACCCGGGACTTTTTCTACATCGGCGATCTGGCCAGGCTGCTGACCCAGGCTCTGGAGCAGACCAGCCCTGCTGAAGGTGCGATCAACGTCGGTCTGAACAAAGCCACTTCGCTCAATGAGCTGTTGGGCGCTCTGAAGGGCGTAGTCGGGAGCCTGCCGCCAGTCAGTTATCAGGCCCCGCGTTCTGGCGACATTCGTCATTCGCGGGCAGATAACCGGCGTCTGCTGGAGCGTTTCACGCTGGAAGAAACGACACCGCTGAGTGTCGGGCTGGCGCGTTTGCTGGGACGTTGAGTATTGAGTGTCTGTTCCCGCAATGGTCTTGTGGGAGCAGGCCTTCAGGCAGTAATCGTAGCCAGCGATTATTACAGGCTAGAGCTTTTTCCTTTTATCTCGTAGGACCTTTCTGCATTAGATGTAGTTGGCTTTTTTTTGGAACGCAAAACCGTTTGAATAGCCTTATCGCATCCAGCGCCTTTTTAAACGGAGCGTATGAGATATGCAGGGTGAAAACGACGTTCGTTTCGTCAGGGTCGAAAAAGTACCGTGTGAGTTGGTCGTGGCAGGCTTCGTGAATGAGTATTCACAGTATCTTGAACAAGAAAGAGGTGTTGAGAGAACGTCCCGTTCTACATGCTATATGTTGCTTCGCGTTACTTCCTGGTTGATGATTCTGGTTGGTGTTTTCACGATCATGTTTGGTCCTGAAACCCTCAGCTACAGCAGTCAGACCGGGCCAACTTTTTTGCAGCTCATTCAAATATATCCCGGTGCTATCGTTTCGATAGGCGCTCTTTTATTTGTTATCAGCAAGTTCTTCGATTGCACTCACAGCGGTACTCCACTCACGCCTGAGCGGTTTCTGCTGGTGTTCTACGAGTTGCAATTACCTGAAGAGCCTGGCATTTCTATCGCGTATGTGCAGGGCTCCCGGTTTCAGATAACCCGCGATTAGCCCAAAACGACAAAGGCACCCATCAGGGTGCCTTTGTGTGTTCTGGTGCAGCGATCAGAACTTGTAGCCCACACCGACCATGTAGACCCATGGGTCGATGTCCACGCTGACCTTGGTCTTGTTGAAGCCCAGCCCGGCCGGGCCGTCTACGGTGGCTTCGGTGTCGATGTCGACGTACCAGACCGAGGCGTTGAGCAGAACGTTGTCAGTGATCAGGTAGTCCATGCCCAACTGTCCGGCCAGGCCAACCGAGTCCTTGAGCTTGAGGTTGCTGAAGCCCTGATCCTTGCGGTTGCTGGTCAGGTCGTTGTCAAAGAATGTGGTGTAGTTGATGCCGATGCCCGCATAAGGCTGGAACTTCGACGAAGGCGCCATCGGGTAGTACTGCAGGGACAGGGTCGGTGGCAAATGCTTTACATCGGCCAGCTTGCCGTCGAGTCCTGCGCCCAGGCCGCTGACCGAAACGGTGTGGTTGAAAGGGGTCGCTGCCAGCAGCTCGATACCGATATGGTTAGTCAGCATGTAGGCAAAGGTCAGGCCGAGCTGGGTATCGCCATTGAGGCTTGCCTTGGTGCCGGAGACTTTGTTGCCATCGAACTTCAGCTCACCACTCTCTTCTTGAGGATCAACATGTGCGGCACCGGCACGGACGATGAAGTCACCCGCTTCATAGGCCTGTGCGGCAGTGGGAGCAGCGATGGCCAGGGCTATCAGAGAAGCGCGAAGCAAGGACGTTTTCATGAGTGGCTCCAAGGGGTCAATAAGTTTTATGGGCTAATGTTAAAGCGCTGTTTTGAGGCGACTTTGATACAGCTCAATGAAACGGTTGAGAGCCCTCTGGAACCTCACGAATCCGGCAATTCATAGACAAAAATCTTGTCTGCCTGCATTTGATAACCCGCCTCGGCCAGCTCGCTGGTCGATGATTTTGCCTGCATCGGCCCTTCAATCCAGTAAGGCTGATACAGCTCATCGACCTTCACGCCCAGTTCACTGGTGACATGTACGATCTGGTTTGCGGGCGGTGGCGGAACATGGATGCAGGCACCGAAATACGGCACCAGCAAGAACTCCGTCACTCGACCTTCCTCGCTGACCTCGAGCGGCACGATGTAACCCGGCAGGCGTACCAGCTTGCCATCCAGTGCCTTGACGACAGGTGCATGGGGAGCCAGTTGTCTGGCTGCCGGTGCTGACTCCATGGCCAGTGCATCGGACAGCTTCGACATGTCGTGCATCGGCGCTGTAATCGGCGCCACGACAGGTGCATCGGGTGGAATCATGTCGTTCCAGGTCAGCTCGCGCGGCTCGACGGCCCACACCGAAGTGCTGGCCGAGAACAGCAGGGTTATCAGCAGGCGCCGCATGGTGAAGCTCCTCATAAGCGAATCGACAGGCCATCGGCCAGCGATTGCCTGTAGGCTCGCCATGCCGGGATAGTCCCCATCAACAGCGCGGCAGCAAGGATGCCACCGAGCAATTTCCATTCATATTGGCCAGGTGGCATAGTCGACAGGTATAAACCGTAACTGTTTTGTACAAGATCCTGGGCCAGTGCGATGCCGAGATAGAGCAGTGCAAGGCCGCTGATGACGCCCGCGAGTGCCAGGGCAAAGGCTTCAAAAATCAACAGGCTTGCGATGTGCCAGGGCCTTGCGCCAACTGATCGGAGGATCGCCATTTCACGACGACGTTCGTTCAGGCTGGTCAAAATAGCCGTCAGCATACCGATCAGGCCGGTGAGCACCACGAACAGTGATATGACGAACAGGGCTTTTTCGGCCGTGCCCATCAGGCTCCACAACTCCTGCAAGGCAACACCCGGCAATATTGCCAGCAATGGCTCGCCGCGGAACTCATTGATCTCGCGTTGCAGGCTGAACGTCGCAATCTTGCTGTTCAGACCCAGCATGACCGCAGTGATTGCCGTCGGCGTCAGGTCCATGTTGCGCGCCTGATCGGCGGAGATACGCTCATTGCCTCGGGCAGGTGCGCCGTTGTGCCAGTCAATGTGAATGGCCTCCATACCGCCCAGGCTGATATGCAGCGTGCGGTCGACCGGTGTGCCGGTGGGTTTCAGAATGCCCACCACCGTGAACGGCTTGTCGTCGTGCTTGACCAGGCTGATCGCCGCCACGCCGTGTGCCAAGACCAGTTTGTCGCCCAGTTTGTAATGCAGGGCCTTGGCGACTTCCGAGCCCAGGACCACTTCAAACGGGTCGGTCTGGAAGGTACGACCATCGGCCAGTGTCAGGTGTTGCTGGCGGCCGTACTGATAATTCTCGAAATAGGATTCGTTGGTGCCCATTACCCGATAGCCGCGATGGGAGTCGCCCAGTGAAATCGGAATCGCCCATTTGACCTGTTTGTGGCTGGCCAGATGCTCGAAGCTGTCCCAGCGAATATTGTTGGTGGCGTTGCCGATGCGGAACACCGAGTAGAGCAGCAGGTTGATCGAGCCGGAGCGGGCGCCGACGATCAGGTCCGTGCCGCTGATGGTGCTGGCGAAGCTGGCGCGGGCTTCGGTGCGCACCCGCTCGACGGCCAGCAACAGACAGACCGACAGGGCAATGGCGAAAACAGTGAGGAATGCGGTGAAGCGGCGGTTGGCCAGGCTGGCCATTGCCAGACGAAACAGATACATCTCAAATCTCCACGTCGACGGCAGCGCGATTGAGTTCGGACAGCGACAGGTTGCGGTCGAACAGCGGCGCCAGGCTCTGGTCATGGCTCACGAACAACAGGCTGGAACCGGCTTCTCGGCATTCGGCGAACAACAGGCGAATGAAGGATTCCCGGGTATCGGCATCCAGAGCCGAGGTGGGTTCGTCGGCGATCACCAGTTCCGGCTGGCCGATCAAGGCGCGAGCTGCTGCCACCCGCTGTTGCTGCCCGATGGAGAGGGAACCGGCGCGACGGCTAAGCAGGGCTGGATCTTTCAGGCCCAGGTGCGCGAGCAGCGTGCTGGTGGCTTGCCCGACGCTGCCATGCCGCTGTTTCGCCCGTTCAGCGCGGACTCTGGAAAAGTGGCAGGGCAACTCGACGTTCTCCCGCACCGAAAGAAACGGCAGCAGGTTGAACTGCTGGAAGATATAACCGGTGTGATCGACCCGAAAGCGGTCTCGGGCACCCGCCGACAATTGCGACAGGTCCTGGCCCAACAGACGGATGCTGCCGCTCCCCGGTTTCTGTACGCCACCCAGCAGGCCCAGCAAGGTGGTCTTGCCACTGCCGCTCGGGCCTTTGAGGAACAGTGTTTCTCCAGGCTCCAGGCGAAAGGCCGGGATATCCAGCAGTTGCGGATGTCCCGGCCAGTTGAAGCTCAGGTCCGACAGCTCGATAAGTGCTTGGGTCATAGCCTGACTCACGGTGTGTTGAGGTGTACATGAAAAGTAAAAGACCGGGCCAGGCCCGGTCGTTCGACTGCACGCGGTAATCAGAACTTGATCGACGGGTTTGCCGCAATCACTTCTGCGCCAGACTGGCCGCTTGGCGAGATCAGCTGTACCTGCAGTTTCTTGGTATCGGGGAAGGTCAGGAAAATCTGGCTCAGGTCCAGTTTTTTCAGAATGGCCGGAGCGTCGCAGACGAACTTGTAATGGCCTTTGATTTCGCTGTGTTCGTGATGCTCGTCGCCGTCCTTGCCGTGGTCATCATGATCGTCATCCTTGTCGCCGAACAGCGCGCTTTCAAGCTTCACCGAAGTGGCCGAGCAGTTGGCGGCATCCGAGATGCTGAACAGGGCATTGGGCTTGAGCAGTTGCTCGCGAGCCTTGGCCAGCTTGGCCTTGTCTTCGGCGGAAGTCGCTTCATGTTCAAAGCCCACGATGTTCATCGCCGGGCTCTCGAATTCCAGTTCCAGTGTCTTGCCCGACAGGACCACATCCAGACGACCCACGCCGTGCTCATGCGCACCCAGGCTGCCATGCTCGTGTTCGTGATCGTGTGGTTCGGCAGCATTGGCAACGGCCAGTGGCAGCAAGGCGAAGGGTAGGGCGAGAAGCAGACGGCGCATGAAGGACTCCGGACATGATTTGAAAAAATCTGTTATGTGATCTTATAACAGTTGATGGCGCGAGTGACCTGTTTTTTCTCCGTGTCTTCAATTTGGCATACGCGGTACTCACGTTATGACGAAGCAATCTCATAGCGCCTGAAATTCCTCCTACCGTCAAATGAAGAAGGCATTTGTCGGTTCAGGACCGAGTCTCAGGGAGAGAGTCATGCCAACGCTTTGTTGTCCGGCCATTGCCGTGCCGGAATTCACGATCAGCCTTGAAGAGACTCTGGCAAGCGTTTCCAGCCTGCACCCGCATCATCCTCAATTGGCGCTTGTTCGGCGTCTGATCCGTAATACCAAGGTCAACAAACGCCATTTGGTGCAACCGATAGCGCAGACCCTGGAGCATCCGGGCTTCGAGGTGCGTAACCGCATCTATGAACGTGAAGCCAAGGCCCGCATTCCCGATGTCGTGAGTCGGGCGCTGGCCAATGCCCAACTGCTTCCCCGGCAGATCGACGCGATCATTTATGTGTCCTGCACCGGTTTCATGATGCCTTCGCTGACGGCCTGGATGATCAATGAGCTGGAGTTTCGCACCGATACACGGCAGATACCCATCGCCCAACTGGGGTGTGCGGCTGGCGGCTCGGCCATCAATCGTGCCCATGATTTCTGCCTGGCTTATCGGGATGCCAACGTGTTGATTGTGGCCTGCGAGTTCTGTTCGTTGTGTTATCAGCCCACGGACATGACGGTCGGCAATCTGCTGTCCAATGGCCTGTTTGGCGATGCGCTGGCGGCTGCGGTGGTGCGAGGTCAGGGCGGTGAAGGCATCCAGTTGGTGGGTAATGGCTCGCGTCTGGTGCTGGGCACCGAAGACTGGATCAGTTATGCCGTCAAAGCCACCGGCTTTCATTTCTGCCTTGATCGACGTGTGCCCGGAACCATGGAGCAACTGGCGCCGGAGCTTCGTTCGGTAGCCGCAGTTCATGGCTGGCAGGCCGACGACCTGGATTTCTACATCATTCATGCCGGTGGTCCGCGGATTCTCGATGACCTGTCGCATTACCTGGGCGTGGACGGAGCTCTGTTCGTGCACAGCCGGGCCACATTGACCGAGTACGGCAACATTGCATCGGCCGTTGTGCTGGATGCATTGCGCCGACTTTTCGAGACTGGCGGCGCTCATCAGGGCGCACGCGGAATCATTGCCGGGTTCGGTCCCGGTATCACTGCGGAAATAACCTTGGGTACATGGAACAACAGGGAGGTTTTACCATGACTGCCACAGCAGCTTTAGCGCCAGATGCTTTTTTACTGGGAGGCGACACGCCCATCAAGCGCATGGGCTATGGTGCCATGCACCTGACCGGTTATGGCATGTGGGGGCCAGCGGAGAATACTGAGCAGGCCAAGGCGGTATTGCGCCATGCCGTGCATGACCTGGGTGTCACCTTTCTCGACACGGCAGACTCCTACGGGCCGGGCAATAACGAAGACATCATTCGCGATGCGCTTTACCCCTATCCTGAGAATCTGATCATTTCCACCAAGGGCGGAATGCTGAGGTCCGGCCCCAATGACTGGATACATGGCGCGCCGGGCGCTCCGTATATCGTGCCCTTGGGGCGGCCCGAGTATCTGCGTCAGCAGGTTGAAATGAGCTTGCGCCGTCTTCAGGTCGAGCGTATCGACTTGTATCAATTGCACAGCATTGACCCGCAAGTGCCGCTTGCCGAATCCCTGGGCGAGCTTGTCCGTTTGCGCGAGCAGGGCAAGATCCTCCACATCGGATTATCCAACCAGCCAGGCGTGACTCTGGAGCAACTGGAGCAGGCCCATCGTGTGGCGAACATTGCCGCCATCGAGAACCTCTACAACATTGCCGATCGCACCGATGAGCCGGTATTGCAGCGGGCCCAGGCATTGAATGTCGCGTTCATTCCATGGTTCCCGCTTGGTCATGGCGCTCTTGTCGGGCCTGACAGCGCGTTGCAGCCTCTAGCCAGCCACTATGGCCTGACACCTTCACAACTGGCTCTGGCGTGGTTGCTCAATCATGCTCCGAACATAGTGCTGATTCCCGGAACCACGTCCATCGCCCACCTGGAGGAAAACGCCAAGGCTGTGAGCGTGCAACTGGATGAGGATCAACGCTCAGCCATTGTTCGGGAAGTCGATAGCCTTTCGCTGCCGACCTGGCGTCCCGAGCGCTGAGGAGGGCATGCCATGAGCACCTGCCAGCGGAATATCGAAACCCTGCGCGCTATCTATAAGGATCTGACCCGCATTGCCGAGTTTGCGGATGATGACATCGTGTTGCACAAGGCCGATCAGAACGCCTGCCCACCCACCGCCACTGGCAAGGAGGCGGTGCGCAGTCATGAAGTCGAACTCATCGCTATGACGCACTCTTCGCTTCATATGGATGTGCAGGAAATCATCGCCAATGAGTATTTCGGTACGGTTCTCGGCAACCTGCGCGTAACGTCCGCCGACAAGAGCATCTGCATGCCGTTCTGCGGGCTGTGGCGCTTTCGTGACGGAAAGGTCGTCGAACACTGGGAAAACGCCTATGACGCACGGGCCTTTGGCGGCTTTCTGATGGGGGATGATGTTCGGGCCGCTCGCTGGCTCTGTGTCTGATGCTGTGGGAGCATGTGCGCCAGTCAAGCGAGGACAGAACATGTTACGTATTCGTGGAACCATCGGCCAATGGCCTGTGGATTTGACGCTGGAACTGGACGACGGGGACTGGGCGCAACTGGGTGCCCAGCTCAAGGCTGCCGCCCCCGAGGTGAGCAGCGTCGTGGAAAACAGGCCGGTCAATCAGGACGACAGGACCTGGCAGGCCGCCAGGGACCTGCTGCAAAAGGCCGGACAACTCAGTGGGCCGGATCTGCTGGGGAAACTGGAAGGGCTGACCGGCAGCACCGCCGCTGGCAAACGCCTGCTGGTGCGTCTGCGTCATAGCGCCAATGTGAAAGTCGAAAGCGGCGCGGATGCACCGCTGTATAGCTGGGTCGAAATCAGCTCACCGTAGGAATAATGCCGATCAGTTAAGGTCATAGATCACTTTGTGTGTCCCCTGACTGATCGGCATTACACCGCAGGAGCGAATTCATTCGCGAAGAGCCCTGGTAAATCGCCAGGAAGGTCTGCTCAATACAACGCTGCAAACAACTTGCGACGGTAGGTCGTCACCAGCGGATGGTCATTGCCCAGCAGGTCGAATACTTGCAGCAGCGTCTTGTGCGGCAGGCCTTCGGCGTAATTGCGGTTGCGGATGAACAGTTTGAGCATGCCTTCCAGCGCCGCCTCATATTGCTGGCGAGACAATTGCTGGACGGCCAGTTGATGTGATGCTTCATCATCCAGCGGATTCTGCGCCAGACGGGTTTTCAGCTCTGCAGCATCCGGCAGCGTGGCTGCTTCGGCCAGGAACGTCAGTTGCGCCTTCGCGCCCGCAAGTTCGGCCTTATGGGCGTCGCTCTTGACCGCATCCAGCACGGTGCGTGCTTCGCCCAACTCGCCACGCTCAGCCAGGCAGCGCGCATACAGAATCAGTGCCGAGGCATTGGTATTGTCTTCGCCCAGCAGCACCTTGAGCACTGCTTCGGCATCGGAGAAACGGCTTTCGGCGAACAGCGCCTGAGCCTGTTGCAGCGGATCGGCTGCTGGCGGAGGCGGCATGACCACATGCTGTTCGAGAATCTTGCGGATTTCCGACTCGGGCTGCGCGCCGGCAAAACCATCCACCGGCTGGCCATCCTTGAACAGCACCACGGTCGGCAGGCTGCGGATACCGAAGCGAGCGACGATTTCCTGTTCGATATCGCAGTTGACCTTGGCCAGCAGCAATTCACCCTGATAGCTCGCCGTGATCTGTTCCAGCAACGGCATCAGCACTTTGCAAGGCGCACACCACTCGGCCCAGAAGTCCACCAGCACGGGCTGATCGAATGACTTGTCGATCACCAACTGGTCGAAGTTCGCTGCGGTTGTCTCGAAGATGTAAGAAGTGTCCTGGCTCATTGCGTGTCTCGCAAAATCTGAATGCCGCCAACTATAAAGGCCTCAAGGCATTGCTGAAAGCGGCGAGTATCAAGGCAAGACCTACGGTGACGCTTCAGCGTCGGGCGTGATATAGACTGACGTCGCGAAACTCGTGGGGCTCTGCCAGATCCGGAAGGGTATGGGCATGCAGCATCGCCAGGCGTTGATAGGCGACATGCCTGAAGTCGCGGACCCGTGAGTCCGCAACCAGTGCCTCACGGCCACGGCTGAGAAATTGATCCAGCAACGGCAGGTTGGCGCGGTCATACAAGACATCCGCAACCAGAATCAGGTCGAAACGATCGGCTTCGGCAAAGAAGTCTGCCGAGTAACCGAGTTGCACATCATTGAGTTCGGCATTGGCCCGGCAGGCCGCCAGCGCCAGCGGGTCCAGATCGCATGCGACCACTTCGGCGGCACCGGCCCTGACAGCGGCAATGCCTGCAACACCGGAGCCCGCCCCGAAATCCAGTACACGCTTGCCTGCGACCCAATGCGGGTGCTCGGCCAGAAAGTGTGCCAACGCCAGGCCGCTGGCCCAGCAGAAACTCCAGTAAGGCGGCTCTTCCAGAATGCGGCGTGTCTCGTCAGGGCTGAAGGCGCGGTCCATGTTGTCGGCGTCTATCAGCCACAGTTTCAGCTCGGTGCCCGGTAGCGCAGTGGCGACCAGTCGGGCGTCGCCAAGCAACTGGCTCAGCGACTGCTGAAGGGCTGGCGGTGCAGTCATGGCGCGCTGACGAACTGTAACTGTCCCAATGCCTGAGTGGTGGGTTGCTCGATACGCAACGACGGCAGATGCAGGATCAACTGGCCTGATTTGCTGGCACGTCCGCGCAACTCGACCCGCTGGCCTACCGGGAAGGCTTCCGGGTTGAAGCGCAACTGAAAGGGCAGCGACTGGCCGTTGCCTTGCAGCTTGGTGCTGGTCAGCAGTTTTTGCGGGCGGCCACGCTCGTCGATCACCAGCACCGCCAGTTCGACTTCTGCATTGGCAGGTACACCCAAGAGCTGCCCGCTCAGTTCCCGTTGATGAGGCAACAACGGGCCAGGGCCTGCAGGAACCTTGGGCGCTGCCACTGCGGGTTTGGCCGGAGCCGGTTGTGGGGCTTCAGTGCTGCTGCAGGCGCTCAGCAGGCCGATGAGCCCGAGCAAGGCGATGGGGCGTAACGTCATGAACGGCTCCAACAAAAACAAAATACAAAGGGCTGATAAAAAGGCCGTGGTGCAGTATTACCGAATGCAGGCAGTTTCACATCGCCTTGATGCACTTTTATAACGCATTAACGGTGTGCAGCCGTGTTCGTATGCTGCCGGAGTCTTGTCTTGCCAGCGGGATGCGCTACCATGGCGCTCCCCATTTTTTGTTGCCTGCCACCATGCACTGTCCCTTCTGCGGTGCCAATGACACCAAAGTCATCGACTCACGCCTTGTTGCCGAAGGCGAACAGGTACGTCGCCGTCGCGAGTGCCTGGCTTGCGGCGAGCGTTTCACGACCTTTGAAACCGCCGAGCTGGTCCTGCCCCGCCTGATCAAGCAGGACGGTAGCCGACAGCCCTTCGACGAAGAAAAGTTGCGGGCCGGCATGCAGCGGGCTCTTGAAAAACGCCCTGTGAGCGTCGAGCGCCTTGAGGCTGCCCTTGTGCACATCAAGCACAAGCTGCGCGCAACTGGCGAGCGTGAAGTCAAATCCCTGGTGGTGGGTGAGCTGGTCATGACCGAGCTGCAAAAGCTCGATGAAGTGGCCTATATCCGTTTTGCTTCGGTCTATCGACGCTTCCAGGATCTCAACGAGTTTCGTGAGGAAATCGAGCGTCTTGCTCGTGAGCCGGGTAAAGAATGAGTACAGCGTTGACTGAGCAAGGCGCTCTGGACGTCCATTACATGGCCCGTGCGCTGGAACTGGCGCGCAAAGGCATCTATTCCGCTCATCCCAATCCCCGTGTCGGCTGCGTGATCGTGCATGACGGCCAGATCGTGGGCGAGGGCTGGCATGCGCGGGCGGGCGAGCCCCATGCCGAAGTGCATGCCTTGCGTCAGGCGGGCGACAAGGCCCGTGGTGCAACCGCTTACGTCACCCTCGAACCCTGCAGCCACCATGGTCGTACGCCGCCTTGTGCCGATGCGCTGATCAATGTCGGGGTCGCCCGGGTTGTGGCTGCCATGCAGGACCCCAATCCGGAAGTGGCCGGTCGCGGTCTGCTGCGCTTGATGAGCGCTGGCATCGCGGTTCAGTGCGGTGTGCTGGAGGCTGAAGCCCGTGCGCTGAACAAGGGCTTCCTCAAGCGAATGGAAAAAGGCCTGCCTTATGTGCGGGTCAAACTGGCCATGAGCCTGGATGGTCGCACGGCCATGGCCAGCGGTGAAAGCCAGTGGATCACGGGTCCTGAGGCCCGCTCCGCCGTGCAACGGCTGCGAGCGCAGTCGAGTGTGGTGCTGACGGGCGCCGATACGGTATTGGCCGACAAGGCGCGGCTGACTGTGCGCCCTGACGAGCTGGGCCTGAATGCAGAGCTGAGTGCCTTGGCTGCCACGCGCCCGCCCTTGCGGGTCTTGATCGACAGTCGTCTGCGAGTGCCGCTGGATGCACCGTTCTTCAAGGCCGGCAGCGCTCTCGTTGCGACCCGCGCCGCAGCGTCGGCACGTAGCCGTTATCACGAGGAAGGCCATGAAATGCTGGCCCTGGCCAACAACGATGGCCATGTTGACCTGCGCAAGTTGCTGGTCGAGCTTGCGGCACGTGGCGTCAATGACGTGCTGGTCGAAGCGGGGCCGCGTCTGGCCGGAGCTTTCACCCGCCTGGGGTTGGTCGACGAATATCAGATTTTCATCGCGGGCAAGTTCATGGGCTCCACGGCCCGCCCGCTGCTCGACCTGCCGCTGGCACAAATGAGCGAAGCCCTGGAGCTGAAGATTGTAGAAATGCGCGCAGTCGGCAATGACTGGCGAGTCATCGCTCTCCCTGTTCCGGCTCAGGGCGTATAATTCCCGGCTTTCGCTTAGCGCGCAGCCCTTGTTCTCCCGGAGGACCCATGTTTACCGGCATTATCGAATCCATCGGCAGCATCCGCGCCCTGACTCCCAAAGGCGGCGATGTCCGCGTTTACGTGGAAACCGGCAAGCTCGATCTGAGTGACGTCAAACTGGGCGACAGCATCGCGGTCAATGGCGTCTGCCTGACAGCCGTTGAACTGCCTGGCGACGGTTTCTGGGCTGACGTCAGTCGTGAAACCCTGACCGTTACCGCGTTTGTCGACCTGAAGGCCGGCAGCCGGGTCAACCTGGAAAAGGCCCTGACCCCGACTTCGCGTCTGGGCGGCCATCTGGTCAGCGGCCATGTCGATGGCGTGGGCGAAATCGTATCCCGTGAAGATAACGCCCGTGCGATCCAGTTTCGCGTGCGCGCTCCCCGCGAACTGGCCAAGTACATCGCTCATAAAGGTTCGATCACCGTCGACGGCACCAGCCTGACCGTCAACTCGGTCAATGGCGCCGAATTCGAGCTGACCATCGTGCCGCACACCCTCGTCGAGACCATCATGGCCGACTACCGCCCGGGCCGTAAGGTCAATCTCGAGGTGGATCTGCTGGCGCGCTATCTGGAGCGCCTGCTGTTGGGTGACAAGGCTGCCGAGCCCGGCCATGGCGGGATCACCGAAAGCTTTCTGGCCGAGAACGGCTACCTCAAATCCTGAATTGAAGGGGGTGCCGAGTGGCGCTCAACACGATCGAAGAACTGGTTGAAGACATCCGCCAGGGCAAGATGGTCATCCTGATGGATGATGAAGACCGCGAGAACGAAGGCGACCTGATCATGGCCGCCGAATGCGTCAAAGCCGAACACATCAACTTCATGGCCAAGTACGCCCGTGGCCTGATTTGCATGCCCATGACCCGCGAGCGTTGTGAAACCCTCAAACTGCCGCTGATGGCGCCGCGTAACGGTTCGGGTTTCGGCACCAAGTTCACGGTGTCCATCGAAGCTGCCGAAGGCGTGACCACCGGCATCTCCGCCGCTGACCGTGCCCGCACCGTGCAGGCGGCGGCTGCAAAGGATGCCAAGGCTGAAGATATCGTCAGCCCTGGTCATATCTTCCCGTTGATGGCACAGGCAGGCGGAACCCTGTCCCGTGCCGGTCACACGGAAGCAGCATGCGATCTGGCGCGCATGGCCGGTTTCGAGCCGAGCGGCGTGATCTGCGAAGTGATGAACGACGACGGCACCATGTCTCGTCGCGCCGAGCTCGAAGCCTTTGCCCTGGAACACGACATCAAGATCGGCACCATTGCCGACCTGATTCACTATCGGATGATCCACGAACGTACCGTTCAGCGGATTGCCGAGCAGCCAATGGACAGCGAGCTGGGTCATTTCAACCTGGTGACCTACCGCGATTCCGTTGAAGGCGACGTCCACCTGGCGCTGACCCTGGGCAATATATGTGCAGAAGAACCGACCCTGGTTCGTGTGCACAACATGGATCCGCTGCGCGACCTGCTGATGGTCAGACAGCCGGGTCGCTGGAGCCTGCGGGCCGCGATGTCTGCGGTTTCCGAGGCAGGCAGCGGTGTGGTTCTGTTGCTTGGTCACCCGCTCGATGGCGATGTTCTGCTGGCCCATATCCGGGAAAAAGCCGGGCAACAGGTCATCAAGACACCGACCACATACAGCACGGTTGGCGCCGGTTCCCAGATCCTTCGTGACCTCGGCGTGCGCAAAATGCGCCTGATGAGTTCACCAATGAAGTTCAATGCGATATCCGGTTTCGATCTGGAAGTTGTAGAATACGTGCCCTCCGAATAAATACCGGCAGGTCGTTGCGTGCTGACGCTTGTGTTTTGCATGTTCCGGCCCGGCAGTTCCGATTCGTGGCCTACAATCCCTGAAAGTCCGCCCCAATGCGGGCTTGCTCTTTAATACGAGACTCACCCCAATGACCTTGAAGACCATCGAAGGTACCTTCATCGCCCCACAAGGCCGCTATGCCTTGGTAGTTGGCCGTTTCAACAGCTTCGTCGTGGAAAGTCTGGTGAGCGGCGCTGTCGATGCGCTGGTTCGCCATGGCGTGAGCGAAAGCGACATCACCATCATCCGCGCGCCGGGTGCTTTCGAGATTCCTCTGGTTGTGCAGAAAGTTGCCCAACGCAAAGAGTTCTCGGCCATCGTCGCCCTGGGCGCAGTGATCCGTGGCGGTACTCCGCACTTTGAATACGTGGCTGGCGAATGCGTCAAAGGCCTGGCTCAGGTTTCCATGGACGCAGGCATTCCAGTCGCTTTCGGCGTACTGACTGTCGACTCCATCGAGCAAGCCATCGAGCGCTCCGGCACCAAGGCCGGTAATAAAGGCGCTGAAGCTGCACTGTCTGCCATTGAAATGGTCAGTCTGCTGTCGCAGTTGGAGGCCAAGTGATTTCCGACGATAGCGATCAGTTCAACCCGCGTGACGCCCAGTCTCCCGAGGCAGCCAAAGGCAAGAGCGCCAAACGTCGCGAAGCGCGTCAGCTCGCGACCCAGGCGCTGTACCAGTGGCACATGGCAGGTCATTCGTTGAACGAAATCGAAGCGCAGTTTCGCGTCGACAACGATTTCAGTAACGTCGACAGCGCTTACTTCCGCGAGTTGCTGCATGGCGTTGCCACCAACAAGACCGAAATCGATGTCGCACTCAAGCCTTGCCTTGACCTGACCGTCGAAGAGCTGGACCCGGTCGAGCTGGCGGTATTGCGCCTGTCCACGTTCGAACTGCTCAAGCGCATCGACGTGCCTTATCGCGTTGTGATCAACGAAGGCATCGAGCTGGCAAAAGTCTACGGTTCCACTGACGGCCACAAGTTCGTCAATGGCGTGCTGGACAAGCTGGCGCCGCGTCTGCGCGAAGCTGAAGTGAAGGCCCACAAGCGCTGATTGGCGCCTGGACTTCACATGGGTGAATTCGAGCTGATCCGCAATTACTTCGCTGCCGCGCCCTGTGCGCAGGACGGCGAAGGCGTTGCACTTGGCATCGGCGACGACTGCGCGCTGCTGGCGTTAACGCCCGGCGAGCAGTTGGCGATTTCCACCGATACGCTGGTTGCCGGGGTGCACTTCCCCCACGCCTGCGACCCCTTTCTGCTTGGCCAGCGCGCCCTGGCGGTTTCCGCCAGCGATCTGGCTGCCATGGGGGCCCGCCCTGTGGCCTTCACACTTGCCCTTACCTTGCCTCAGGTTGAAGCCGCCTGGTTGCAGGCCTTTGCCGAAGGCTTGAACCTGATGGCGCAGGTGTGTTCGTTGCGTCTGGTGGGCGGCGATACCACGCGTGGGCCATTGAGCCTGACGCTGACAGTATTCGGTGCCGTACCTGCCGGTCAGGCTTTGACTCGCAGCGGTGCCCGCGAAGGCGATTTGCTGTGCGTCGGCGGAGCCTTGGGCGATGCGGCGGCAGCTTTGCCGCTGGTACTGAATCAGCGCAGCGCCGAGCCTTCTATTGCCGAACCCTTGCTTGCTCGTTACTGGTCGCCACAGCCGCAACTGGCGCTGGGGCAAGCGTTGCGTGGCAAGGCTACGGCTGCGCTGGATATTTCCGATGGTTTGCTCGCGGACTGTGGGCACATTGCCCGGTCGTCGGCTGTGCGCCTGCTGGTCGAGCGGGACAAGCTGCCAATGTCTGCGCCCTTGCTACAGTTGTTTGATCTGCCTGCTGCACAGCAGGCGGCGCTCAGTGGTGGCGATGATTATCTGCTGGCCTTCACGCTGCCGCCCGAGCAACTGACCGGCCTGCTCGATGCTGGCTGGCCGGTGCATGTGATCGGGCGAGTGGTTGAAGGGCAGGGCGTTGCGTTGCTGGATGCCGACGGGCAAGACATCACGCCTGCCGCGCTGGGCTATCAGCATTTTCGGAGTGAAGTGTGAAAGACAACCCCGAACAGGTTTCAGCCGAGTTTGTACCACCTTCGGTCTGGACCAACCCCTGGCATTTTCTCGCCTTCGGTTTTGGTTCGGGCACGTTGCCCAAGGCGCCCGGAACCTGGGGTTCTATCGTTGCCGTGCCATTTATCCCTTTGTGGCAGATGCTGCCGGACTGGGGTTACTGGCTCATGCTGGGTGTCACCATGTTGTTTGGCTTCTGGCTGTGCGGCAAGGTGGCGGATGATCTGGGCGTGCACGACCATGAAGGCATCGTCTGGGACGAAATGGTCGGGATGTGGATTACCCTCTGGCTGGTACCTGAAGGCTGGGCATGGTTGCTGGTGGGTTTTCTGGTGTTCCGCTTTTTCGACATCCTCAAGCCATGGCCCATTCGCTGGCTGGACAGGCATGTTCACGGTGGCTTCGGCATCATGATCGATGATGTGCTGGCCGGTGTATTTGCCTGGTTTTCCATGCAGGGACTGGTCTGGGCCTGGGGATTGATCTAGCTTTTTGATATTAATCGGTAAGAATTCAGCCTAAGCGTCCCCAGGAACGTGCTGTTACAATCGGATCTTGCGAATTCTCAGTCTTCTACTACCAGGAGCACACGGTGCCCGTCGTATTTGTTGCTGCCTCCAAGCTGCCTACCCCTTTTGCAGAATTCACCATGAACGGCTTTTTCGAGCAGGAAACCGGGCGCGAGCACGTTGTTCTGAGCCTGGGTGATATTGCCGATGGCGCTCCTGTTCTTGGGCGGGTGCATTCCGAATGCCTGACCGGCGATGCCTTGTTCAGCCAGCGTTGCGACTGCGGCTCGCAACTTGAAGCCGCACTGCGCGCCATTGCCATCGAAGGTCGTGGTGTTCTGCTGTATCTGCGTCAGGAAGGTCGCGGCATTGGCCTGATGAACAAGATCCGCGCCTACGAATTGCAGGACGGCGGCGCCGATACCGTCGAAGCCAACGAGCGTCTGGGCTTTGCGGCCGACCAGCGTGATTACGCGATCTGCCTGCCGATGCTGCAACACCTGAAGGTCGGTTCCCTGCGCCTGATGACCAACAACCCGCGCAAGGTCAAAGCCTTGACCGACATGGGCATCAAGGTGGCCGAGCGCGTGCCGCTGCACACCGGCCACAACCCGCACAACAAACTGTACCTGGCGACAAAGGCCGGCAAGCTGGGCCACATGATGGGCAATGAGCACCAAAGTGAGGTCGATCCGGCGTGAATCGCAACAATGTGCGCAGACGGATGGCGCTGGCCTGGTGGCAGCAACTGGGCCTGAGTCTTGCGCCATTGTTGGTGGTCTGCATCTTTCTGGATGCGGGCGAAGTCCTGATTCATGTACTGGCAATGCCGTTGTTCATCGCCGGTGTTGCTTCGATGTTCCTTAGCCTCAAGCCTTTCGGCGCTTTCAAGCGTGCCTTGATCGCCACTCAGGCGGCACTCGATACACCTGAAGAAACCGCCGCCTGGCTCAAACTGGCCGCCACTCGCCGCATTGCCTTCCTGTTTGCCGGGATTCCGGCCTGGATCGCCGCAGGTGCCCTGTTCATCGGGCTTGAACCGGTGCCGGTATTTCTGCTCGCGCTCTCCACCGTGGCGCTGTTCTACCTGTATCGCATCCCGCCGCAACTGGGATAAATCTCAGGTACAAAAAAGGCGCTCACTGAGCGCCTTTTTGCTTTTGCCGGTTCAGCTTCAGTCAATCAACGCCAATCGTGCCTTGATCGCCGCTTCGATACCGTCTGCATCCAGACCACACTCGGCCAGCATCTGCGCCGGTTTGGCGTGTTCGACATAGATGTCCGGCAAGCCGAGATGCAGCACCGACTTGAGGATATTCTCCCGCGCCAGGAACTCGCTGACCGCCGCGCCCGCGCCACCCATGATGGCGTTTTCTTCAAGGGTGACCAGCAGATCATGGCTGGCTGCCGTTTCCCGGATCAGGGCTTCGTCCAGTGGCTTGACGAAGCGCATGTCGATCACCGTGGCATCGCTTTTTTCCGCGACTTCCAGCGCATCGGCCAGTTGCACGCCAAACACCAGCATGGCAACGCGCTTGCCTTGACGACGCACCACGCCCTTACCGATTTCGATAGGTTGCAGGCCGTTGTCGATCACTGCATTCGGGCCGGTGCCACGCGGGTAGCGCACCGCTGCCGGGCCAACATACAGGTAACCGGTGTTGAGCATCTGACGCAGCTCGTTTTCGTCGCTCGGTGTCATCACCAGCATGCCGGGAATGCAGCGCAGATAAGACAGATCGAAGCTGCCCGCGTGAGTCGGGCCGTCTTCACCCACCAGACCGGCGCGGTCGATGGCGAACAGCACGTCGAGGTTTTGCACCGCCACGTCATGCACCAGTTGGTCATAACCGCGCTGCAGGAAGGTGGAGTAGATCGCGACCACCGGTTTGCTGCCTTCACAGGCCATGCCGGCGGCAAGTGTCACCGCGTGCTGCTCGGCAATCGCCACGTCGAAGTAGCGACTCGGGAAACGCTCGCTGAACTCCACCAGATCTGAGCCTTCTTTCATGGCTGGGGTAATCCCCACCAGCCGTGAATCAGCCTTGGCCATGTCACAGATCCACTGACCGAACACGCCCGAATACTTGGGCCCGCTGGCTTTTTTCGGCGCGGCGGGGGCATTCAGCGGGTCGAGCTTGGTGATGGCGTGATAGCCGATAGGGTCGACTTCGGCTGGCGCGAAGCCTTTGCCTTTCTTGGTCACGACATGCAGGAACTGCGGGCCCTTGAGGTCACGCATGTTACGCAGGGTGGCGATCAGGGTTGGCAGGTCGTGACCATCGATAGGGCCGATGTAGTTCCAGCCCAGTTCTTCAAACAGGGTGCCGGGTACCAGCATGCCCTTGGCGTACTCTTCAGTGCGGCGGGCGATTTCCCAGGCACCGGGCAGGCGGGAAAGCACTTTCTTGCTGCCTTCACGCATGCTGGTGTAAGTGCGACTGGAAAGAATCTTGGCCAGATAGTTCGACAGTCCGCCGACGTTGCGTGAGATCGACATATCGTTGTCGTTGAGGATCACCAGCATGTCAGCGGCAACTTCCGGCGCGTGGTTCAGCGCCTCGAAAGCCATGCCAGCGGTCAGTGCGCCGTCGCCGATGACCGCGATGGACTTGCGGTCACTGCCTTGCAGACGGGCGGCAATCGCCATGCCCAGCGCAGCACTGATGGAGGTGCTGGAGTGCCCGACGCCAAAGGTGTCGTACTCGCTCTCGCTGCGACGCGGGAACGCGGCAATGCCGTCCTTCTGGCGCAGAGTGGTCATGCGCTGGCGGCGGCCGGTGAGGATTTTGTGCGGATAGGCCTGATGACCGACATCCCAGACCAGACGGTCATCCGGGGTATCGAACACGTAATGCAGGGCGATGGTCAGCTCGATGACGCCAAGGCCTGCACCGAAGTGCCCGCCGGTCTGGCCAACGGAATAGAGCAACTCCAGGCGCAGTTCATCGGCCAGGGTTTCCAGCTCGGCTTCACCCAGGCGGCGCAGGCCGTCCGGTGTATCTGCACGGTCGAGCAGCGGCGTAACCGGGCGCTCGCGGGGAATCTCTTTGAACGTCGTGGGCATCAGGCGAATCGTTATAAGTAAAAGAGGCGGCAGTTTACCTTATGCATCGCAAGCTGCCCATGAAGTGCATCTGCAGATACGCAGGAGTCATGAATCAGACCTGATCGAGCGTCGTTGATTCATCAGGTCTGACGTTCGGTTGCTATGTCAGTTGCGGCGTTCGACGATGTAACGCGCCAGCTCCCGCAACGGCTCTGCGGCTGAGTCAAATGGCCGCAGCGCGTTCAGCGCCTGATCGCGAAGTTCCAGCGCATAGGCCTTGGCCGGTTCCAGGCCAAGCAACGCGGGATAAGTCGGTTTGTCACGGGCAATATCGGCACCCTGGCGCTTGCCCAGAGTAGCGGTATCGCTTTCAACGTCGAGAATGTCGTCCTGTACCTGAAAGGCTAGACCAATAGCGCGAGCATAGACCTGCAGTGCGTCGAGTCGGGCTTGATCGGCATGACCGCTGGCCAGCGCGCCGAGCCTGACACTGGCTTCGATCAGTGCACCGGTCTTGTGCCGGTGCATGAACGCCAGTGCGGCTTGATCGAGCTTCAAGCCTACCGACCCCAAGTCAATGGCTTGCCCGCCCACCATGCCTGCCGGGCCAGCGGCCTGCGCCAGGGCGCTGACCATCTGCAAGCGGGTTTCGGCATCACGTGAGCTCAGGCGCGGATCGAGCAGAGCGGTAAACGCCAGGCTTTGCAGGCCGTCGCCCGCGAGGATCGCACAGGCTTCATCAAAGGCTTTATGGGTGGTGGGCTGGCCGCGACGCAGGTCGTCATCGTCCATGGCCGGCAGATCATCATGCACCAGTGAATAGGCATGGATCAGCTCGACTGCGCAGGCGGCGCCATTGGCATCCTCGGCAACACCGCCCAGCGCTTCACAGGCTGCATAAGCCAGTAACGGACGTACCCGCTTACCACCGTTCATCACGCTATAGCGCATGGCGGCATAAAGCCGGGTCAGCTCCGGGCTTGGCGCTTCAAACAGACCATCAAGTGCCGCGTTGACGCGAGCCTGGCTTTGGGCCTGATAGCTCGCGATCATTCGGGTTGATCCGCTTCAAAGGGCTCTTCGGCCAGTTCGCCGTCGCGCTCCAGCAATACCTGCACCTTCTGCTCGGCCTGGGCCAGGGCATTCTGACAGTCACGTGTGAGGCGCACGCCTTGCTCGAAAGCGGTCAATGAGTCTTCCAACGACAGCTCACCATTCTCCAGACGCTCAACCAGCGTTTGCAGATCGGTAAGGGATTGTTCGAAATCCAGTGCAGCTTTCTTGCGGGCCATGGCGGCATTCCCGGTGAAGATTAAACCGCCGCGACACTAGCAGAGCCGGGGCCGCGGGGCAAACGCTTGAAGGGGCAGAGTGGCTGGCCTTCAGTTCTGGGTGGCTGCAAATCCGGCCTTCAGGTCTTCGATCAGATCATCCGGGTTTTCCAGGCCGATTTGCAGGCGCAGCATCGGCAGACCCTGTTCCCGGGCGCCATAGTGATCCACCTCCGACACCAGGCTTTCAAAGCCACCCCATGAATAACCGACACCAAACAGCTTCAAGGCTCCGGTAAAACGGTCCAGCACCTGACGGTCGGCGGTCTTGAACTCGAAGCTCAGCAAACCGTTGCAACCATGGAAATCCCGCTTCCAGAGGGCATGTCCCGGATCGCTCGGCAGTGCCAGATGCAGGACACGACCGACCTGCTCGTGGCCATGCAGCCATTGTGCGACTTGCAGGGCATTGTGCTCGTGCATCTTCATGCGTGCCGCAAGGCTTCGTGCACCGCGCAGCACAAGGTAGGCATCGTCGGGGCTCACGGTATTGCCCACGGCGGTGTTCATGGTCTTGAGAGTTTTCCAGTGCTCTTCGGTGGTGCTGATGCTGCCCATCATCACGTCCGAATGCCCGGCGATGTATTTGGTCAGGGCCATCAACGAAATGTCCGCGCCCAACTCAAGGGGCTTGAACAGCACCCCCGAACCCCAGGAGTTATCCACCGCCAGCAATAGATTGCGCTCTTTGCACAGCCGCGACAGGGCTCGCAGATCACACATGTCGAACGTCAGCGAGCCGGGGACTTCAGCGTAAATCATGCGCGTATTGGGCTTGATCAATGACTCCACGTTACTGCCGTCGGCGGCGTAATAATCGAACTCGATATCGAAGGCTGTCATCCAGGTCCTGACCAGCCGACGAACCGGGCCGTATACCGCCTCGGTGATCAGCACATGCTGACCAGGGCGCACAAACGCCTGAAACATCTGCGCCGCTGCGGCCAGCCCTGTGGAGTACAGACAAGTGCCGTGGGCACCTTCCAGCTCGGAAACCAGATCCTGCAATGCAAAGGCCGTCGGGTTGCCGTTGGCCGCATACGTCAGCGAGCGATCCGGCCCCGAAGTGCGAGCTTCCGCTTCACGCAGGCTTTGCAGGCTGTCGAACAACACCGTGCTCATGCGCACCACCGGCGGATTCACCGCAATGCCCGGCCCGCTGCTGGCGCTACGGCCATGTTGGGACAACGCAGTCTGGGCGAGTGGGTCTTTGTCTTGGGGCATTGCAGGCTCCGAACTACTGGGTAAAAGAATTTCAGCTTGCTACGCAGGAGACACGAGATTCAGAAGCATCCTGCATACAGCCTGGCGTCACGGATGATTATCATGCGCTGCCTCTTGTATTTTTGAGCGATAGAAGAGGTGATGTAGGAGCGCATTTATCCGCGATACGCCTGTAGATCCAAAGAAAATCTATCGCTCTCACGGGCCTCTCGCGAATAAATTCTCTCCTACAAATCAGACGCGTGATGCCGCTCGGCAACCTGATCCGCCTCATCACCCCATGTGCGATTGACCTTCTTGCCGCGGATGACGGCAGGGCGTGCGGCGATCTCTTCGGTCCAGCGAAGCAGGTTCGGGTATTCATGCACTGACAGAAACTCCGCTGCGGAATACACACTGTTCTGCACCAGTGCGCCATACCATGGCCACACGGCGATGTCGGCGATGGTGTAAGTATCGCCGGCCAGATAACGGCTTTCGCCCAGACGACGATCCAGCACATCCAGCTGACGCTTGGCTTCCATCGCGAAACGGTTGATGGCGTACTCGATCTTTTCCGGTGCATAGGCATAGAAATGCCCGAAACCGCCGCCCAGATAAGGCGCAGCGCCCATTTGCCAGAACAGCCAGTTCAGGGTTTCTGTCCGGCCAGCGTGATCGGTGGGCAGAAAGCTGGAAAACTTCTCCGCCAGATAAAGCAGGATCGAGCCGGACTCGAATACCCGCACTGGCGTCTCCTGGCTGCGATCCAGCAACGCAGGGATCTTGGAGTTGGGATTGACTCCGACAAAACCGCTGGAGAACTGATCGCCTTCCGAAATCTTGATCAGCCAGGCGTCATATTCGGCACCGCTGTGCCCAAGTGCCAGCAACTCTTCCAGCAGAATCGTGACCTTCACTCCGTTGGGTGTGGCCAGGGAGTAGAGCTGCAGCGGATGTTTGCCGACCGGCAGTTCCTTTTCATGGGTGGGACCGGCAACCGGGCGGTTGATATTGGCGAAGGTGCCGCCGGACGAGGCAGGCTGCCAGACCTTTGGAGGCGTGTAAGGAGTAGTGCTCATGCGGGAACCTTGGAATGTTTGAGGACGATCGTTTCGACCGGTGATGCTGCCCGTTGTTCATGATTCATCGATCAGGCCAGAGGGCGACTGCGGCCAGCGAACAAGGCATTGCGAATGCGTTGCCCGTAAAGACCGACGGCCAGACCCGATACGATAAGGCCCACGGCAACGATTTTCATCGGCGACAGGCTTTCATCGAAAATCACCACCGAGCCCAGCATCCCGAATATAGGTACCAGTAATGACAATGGCGCAACGGTGGACACCGGGTATTGCTTGAGCAGCGAGTTCCAGACCCAATAGCCGAACAAGGTGTTGGGGTAAACCTGAAACAGGATCGACAGAACAGCACGGTGGTCGATCTGGTTGATCAGTGCAGAGTAGCCGCTGGTGCCGTTGACGATATAGTCGAGCAGGAAAAGCGGGATCGGCGAAAACGCGCTGGACCAGACCACAAAGGCAAATACCTGAGGGGTATTGGCCTTTTTATTGATGATGTTCGCGACACTCCAGGCCGCCGCGCCAAACAGCACCAGCATCAAGCCGGTCGCAGTGACCGAGCCATCCGCAATAAAGATGATGCTCAACAGCCCGCACAGCGCAACGCCAATCCCGGCCAACTGGTAGCGCGTGATGGTTTCCTTGAACACCCAGGCCCCCAGTAGCATCGTAAAAAACGCGCTGAACTGCAAAACCAGCGAAGCAATCCCCGCCGACAGCCCGGTCTTGATCCCCAGATTGACGACCCCCCAAAGACCTATGCCGAATATCAGCCCGTAACCGATGATGTAACGCCACGCGACATCAGGTTTGGGAATGAAAAAGATTGCTGGCAGCGCACAGAGCGTGAAGCGCAGACCTGCGAGGATGAACGGATCGACTGAGGTCAGGCCAAGCTTGATGACCGAGAAGTTAAGGCCCCAGAGTGCAGTAACCAGGATGGCGAGGAGCAGGTGGTGGAGTTTCATTGAGGGGGCTTCCTGGTCGGTGTCGTGCGATTCAACATCATCGAGCTGTGTCAGGGCAATCCATGACAGCCGCATCACGAGCCTGTCGAGCTTCTGGCGGCTGGTAAGGTTTATGCCTGAAAAATGCTCTACTTGCTTGTTTTCAGAACAAAAAACTTAACTTGCAGGAATGTATCGCGATAGATACATTTGATGGCAATGTGCTTTTTGGACGCTCGTAAGCAAGGTGACGATGTTTTCCTGCGATGATCAAGGCAGGCGTCAGCCGCTCTATGGGAGTGCCGACTAAAGGCAAGTGGTTAACGCATGGAGCGGGATGCTAATGGATGAGCTGAAGAGAGTTCTCGCCGGCCTGGATATATACGTTTATTCAGGATTGTTGCTTTTGAATTTTATCGCCATCAAATACAAGCCCGAACATGCGGTTTCTCTGTTTATCTGGGGCTGCAGTGTTCCGCTTTCTGCTTTTTGCTATCTGGTCTGGGTTTATGGCATCGGTGGTAGCTGGAACTTCGTGACGTTCCTTATAGAAATCTTTGCGTTTTCACAGGTCGGGTGGCTTGGAGGCGCTTTGGCTTTTTTCGGGTGGCTGGTCAGCGCACGTTATTTGAAAAAAATCGGGCTGTGGATATCCAGAGTGTCGGTTGTTTCGCATGGTTTGTTTTTGATGGTGATTTTTGTTTTTGAGCGCGATTTTTCATGAGCAATTTATCGTTGTTGTGGACCGGGTTTGCTTACCAATGGGAAGAAGGAATCAAGTGTGTCTTTCATTAAACGTTTTTTCGCTCTCTTTTTGTCGGGTTTCCTCGTGGGTTGCTCAAGTCCGGTGTTGATAGTCAAGCCTGTCAATCTTTCTTTGGCCAATCAGAAAGTCTCTGCGCAGTTTCGCGTGGCTGAGCGTGGTGGCTATAGAGTTGCTCTGTTATTTGTGTGGAGTGAAAAAGCCTCCGATATCGATCACCAGAAAGCAGTATGGGGGGGCGGGCTTTATAACGAGGGCGGTGTTCCCATTCCTGTCCATTTGCGTGTTCTGAAAGATGGTCAGTTGTTTTTTGATGAGGTTTTAGTCACCACGGGCATTGACTCGGGGCAGGCATTTGAATACGAGGGTAAATACAAGTCTACGCAGGTCAGAGATATAAAGCATTTTGCTCTTCTCCCTGGGGATTACACGGTCGAAGTTTCGACGGTGGATAAAGTTGACGCATTCAGTGGTACGGAAGGGTACGTAGAGTTTTCTTACTACAGCCCCAAGATTTAGATTTTTAAAAATAGCGAAAGGACTCTAAGACGGTGGAAAAGAGCTACAGCGTTACTTACAAGGTTGCTGGTGTTGGTGCCGACTATGTTTACCAACAGGATAAAAGCGACCATAAAGCGGGCGATCTTCATGATTCGCCCGGTGGGCACATGTGGTACAGCGTAAGCGATGGCGTAGCCAGCAAGAGCTTCGGGTTCGCCTCAAGGCTTGATGAAATGTTCGGGCCTGGTCAAGTCGTCATGGATGATGACAGCGCGTACCAGGAAACTCTCTATGAGGTTACCGTCAAGCTGACAGAGTCGCAGTACACGGCCCTGATGAATTTTTCCAGTAATCCGCCAGCAGGTGGTTTCGATTCAGCGACATACAATCTGTTGACTAACAGCTGTGTTGATTTCGTATACGCCTCGTTGAAAGTCCTTGGCTACAACCCGAACGATGAACAGGGTGA
The DNA here is from genome assembly GCF_900187465.1 of Pseudomonas sp. Irchel 3A18. Classification (NCBI taxonomy): domain Bacteria; kingdom Pseudomonadati; phylum Pseudomonadota; class Gammaproteobacteria; order Pseudomonadales; family Pseudomonadaceae; genus Pseudomonas; species Pseudomonas sp. Irchel 3A18. The sequence continues at coordinate 351,777 of NZ_FYDI01000006.1, read as the reverse complement.
CCTTTTTCCAGGTAACAATCTGGACAATATCGACGCGCTTTTAAATGGTTTTGGCGCAGAAATAATCCGTGGAGACATGGCGCGAGGCGGAGTTGTATATGACGGCAGTCAGAGCAGCTTGTGGCTGAATTCCAGTGACCTAAGCGGCGGTATGGCAAACAATGATTTCTCATTGAATACCGATCTTGCATCTGGGATCAAATACAAGGAATCCGTTGATCACGATGCCGCAGCCGCTGAAGTTGCTCAGGGCCTGATCAACAGTGGTGGCGGCTGGAACCTGAGTTACGACGCCAACAAGCTCAACCTGAATCAATATCAGGGCAACTGGATCAACAATACCTTTACCAATGCGGCCACGCAGATTCTGGCTGATGGTTATCGTCCGGGTAACGTCAACACCGTCAAGGATGTGTTTGATTTCAGCCTGCGTAACTCGACTCAGGGCATGACGTATGGCAGCACACTGGCTGCACTTTTGAACTCGGGCGATGCAAGTGCCCGCGTGACGTTACCGACGGATCCGCTGGTGTTGGACCTGAATGGTGATGGCGTAAGGTTGACGGATTACCTCGGTGCACCGGTACTGTTCGATGCCGACAACGATGGCGGCAGCCTGGAAGAAACGGGTTGGGTAAGTCCTGAAGACGGCATCGTTGTTGTGGATTCCAACGCCAATGGCAAGATCGACAACATCAGCGAAACACTTTCCGAGTATTTCGGTGGGGTAGCGGGCAAAGACGGCAATGCCGGAGAAAAACGTTTCTCGAACGGATTTACTGCCTTGGCGAGCCTGGACAGTAACGCTGACGGTGTTTTCGATAACCGTGATGATGCCTGGTCGAGTGTCAAAGTCTGGGTCGACGCCAACCACGATGGAAAGAGCTGGGATGATGCCAATGGTAATGGTTCAGTGGACGCCAATGAAAAGAGCGAACTGAAGTCATTTGCAGAGTTGGGTATTACCCGGATCAACTTGAACAGTGTGGCTCAAAGCGGCGAAGTGCGTGACGGTAACGAAGTTCTCGCACGAGGAACCTTTGTTCAGAACGGCGTGAGCAAGGAAGCCATTGCCGCCAACTTTCTGGCCAACCCTAATGGTCATGTCTTTACCGCAAACGGCACAGGCACTGTTATCTCTACACAGGGTGGAGGTAACGTCTCTCCTGTGAGTGGTTATTCCTCTTCTTCCACAACGGGTGAGCACATCGATGTGGCATCGAAGGGCGTAAACAATGCGACTGGCGGCTCGGGCAATGATGTGCTGCAAGGCGATGCCCAGACCAACTGGCTGGCCGGTGGCCAGGGTAGCGATACGTTCTATGGTGGTGCCGGAGATGATGTTCTACTGATTGATGGCGAAGACCTGTCCGAGAATATCCATGGAGGAGATGGCACCGATATCGTTCAGGTTCTGGGCGATAAAGGTGTTTATCTCAACCTGGCAGATGCCGGTGTGGAAATTGCTCAGGGTAGTCGTGGCAATGACACCTTCATCGGCGGCGGGTCCAGCACGGTTTATATGCGCGGCGGCGACGGCGATGATGTACTCATCGGTGGGTACGCCAATGATGCGTTGTCGGGTGAGGATGGTAACGACGTCATTCTGGGCGGAGCCGGCAACGATGTATTGCGCGGGCACCGTGGCAATGACCGTATTCAAGGCGGCCTGGGCAACGACCTCATCGACGGCGGTCAGGATGACGACAACCTTAACGGCGGTGCCGGCGACGATGTGCTGATCGGTGGTGCGGGCGATGACGTGATCGACGGTGGTGACGGCCTGGACGTCGTCGAGCTGTCCGGCGACTTTGCCGACTATCGTCTGACACGAACGGCAGAAGGTGTCTGGATCAGCGACACCGTTGCAGGGCGCGACGGTACCGATTTCCTGCAGAACATCGAAAAGATCAACTTCAAGAACCTCAAGCTGGTCGAGATTCCGAGCGCTACCAGCGAAGGGATCGAGAACCCTCTGCTGGTCAAGGATGTCCTGAGCAACGACAAGGCCGGTGCGGCTTTCGAGCGTACCAGTGCACATCTGATCGGCAAGGAGCAACTGCTGCAGAACGACATCGACTGGCAGCATGATGCGCTGCACATCACCGGACTGTTCGATGTCGTGGGTGGTACGGCCAGCGTGACCCAGGCTGGCGATGTGCTGTTTACGCCTGATGCAACCTTTACCGGCATCATGGGCTTCAAGTACACCGTTGCCGACGCCAAGGGCAATGAGGCCGGTACGGTTATCAGCATGGGAACCGGTGAAAGCGCGACAATGCGCGCTGCGGTGTACCTCAAGACTGCGGACCTGCCTGACGATCCGCTGGCGACCGATCAGTGGTATCTGTCCCAGGCCAATATTCTTCCGGTCTGGAAGGATTACACCGGCAAGGGCGTCAGGATTGCCCAGATCGAAACCACCAGTCCTTTCGGCACGACCAAGGAAGTGCTCGATTACCGTCACGCCGACCTGAAAGACAACATCGACAAGAACTGGCTGGCCAATGCCACGCCGGGACAGATGGCGGGCGAGGGCAGTGGCGGCGTCTTCAGCGATCACGCCACGCTGGTGGCCGGTGTAATGGTCGCCTCCCGCAATGGCGAAGGCAGTGTGGGGGTGGCTTATGACGCCACGATTGCCGGTTACTGGGTCAACAAAGACGACTTCAGCACCATGTCCCACATGCACGAATATGACGTGGTGAACAACAGTTGGGGGAGTGCCATTCCCTTCGATCTGAAGTTTTCTCCGGCCGAACTGGGACTGCTGCCGACACCCCATCGTCAGGCCTTGCAAGAGGGGCGCGATGGTCTGGGGACCGTGATTGTCACGGCGGGCGGCAACGACCGGCAGATAGGCGGGAACACCAACTACTCGAACGTCTCCAACAGCCGCAGCAGTATCGTGGTTGGCGCAATCAATGCCACCACTGACCTGGGTGCATTGCAGTTCGGTGGGCAGCCGTTCTCCAGTCCGGGCGCAAGCATTCTGGTCAGTGCGCCGGGCTCGAACGTGACCTCCACTTCGCGTCTGGTGCAGAACGACAATGGCTCCACGTTCGGTGCCGACACCAGCGTTTCGCAAGGCACCAGTTTTGCCGCGCCGATCGTCTCCGGCATCGTTGCACTGGTGCTCGAAGCCAACCCTGAGCTGGGGTATCGCGACGTCCAGCAGATCCTGGCGCTTTCGGCTCGCAAGGTAGCCGACCCTGATACCTCCTGGCAGGAAAACGGAAGCCAGAACTGGAACGGCGGCGGCATGCACGTCAGCCACGACTATGGTTATGGCGAAGTCGATGCCCGCGCGGCGGTTCGTCTGGCCGAAACCTGGAATACCCAGCAGACCTTCGCTAATGAGTTCAGCCTGAACCAGCCTCTGGACTCCGGCACCCTCAACCGTGCAATCACTGATGGACTGGGCGCAGGAATCAGCCATTCCCTGACCATGGGTAACGCCGGTATTTCTGTCGAGCATGTTGAAGTCAAAGTCAGCCTGACGCATTCCCGACCCGGTGACCTGATCCTCAAGCTGATCTCGCCGTCCGGTACTGAATCCATTCTGATGAACCGTCCGGGCAAGGCACCTGGCAGCGCGGCGAGTGAGCGTGGTGACGCCGACTTCGCCGGCAGCTCCACCTTGAATTACGTTTTCGATACGGCGCTTCTGCGGGGTGAAACGGCGCAGGGCAACTGGACGCTGCAAGTCATCGATACGGTCACCGGCGACACCGGCACACTCAACAGCTGGAGCATGAACGTCTATGGCAAGGGCGGTACGTCCGATGACCAATATGTGTATACCAATGAATATGCACAGCTGGCCGCGGCAGGCGGACGCAATGTGCTCAACGATACCGATGGTGGCGTAGACACGATCAATGCCGCGGCGATTGCCAGCGCCAGCGTCATCGACCTTTCCAACGGTCAGGCGACCCTGGCCGGTGCCCGGTTGACGATTACCAATCCAGGCCAGATCGAAAACCTGATCGGCGGCGAGTTTGGCGACTCGCTGACCGGCAACGCTGCGGATAACCACCTCTCGGGTGGGCGTGGCGACGACCTGCTGTCGGGCGGCGCAGGCATCGATACGCTGATCGCAGGACAGGGCAATGACACCCTGACTGGCGGTGCCGATACCGACTACTTTGTGATCGACAAGAACGCGGGTGACGTCGATACCCTGACCGACTTCGTCATCGGCACCGATCGAATCGTTCTGTCCGGTTTCGGCCCGGACGTGTATTCGACGATGGGCATCAGCCAGCAAGGTGCGGACACGCGGTTGACGCTGGATGACGGGCAAGTCCTGGTGCTTAAAAATGTGCAGTCCCAGGGCCTGACGCTGAGCAGCTTCGTGCATGTACCCGAAGGTGTAAGCCTGAGCCGTCTGGAGCATTACTCCGGCTTTGGTTTCGGGCTTGATGGCACCGTGACCGAGCGGATTCTGCCGGACACCACCAATGGTGTTCTGTACTGGGCCAACGATGGCGGCGAGCGCGTCTTCGGTGGCACGGGAGCCGATGTGATCAACGGTGGTCTGGGTGATGATGTGCTGGTCGGTGAAAGCTCCACATCATCGAGTGTCGGCGGCAACGACACCCTGAACGGTGGCGAAGGCAATGATGTGGTGCGCGGTGGCGCTGGCGATGACGTGCTGTACGGCGGTGCCGGACAGGATTATCTCGGTGGCGATGCCGGTAACGACGTTCTCTACCTTGAAGGCGACCAGAGCGTCGCCGACTACGCGACCACCACGCTGCTGGCTCCGAACATCAACCTCGGCGGTACAGCCTCGCACACCGGAGCCTCGGTGGCTGGCGGTGCCGGGAATGATCGTTTTGTTGTGGTCGAAGACCTCAGGGCGAGTGCTTCCCAAGGCATCATGGCCAACCTGATCGACGACTTCGAGGTGGCCAATCCTGCCGAAAAAATCGACCTGTCACAGATCCGTGCAGTACACAGCTTTGCCGAACTGAACTTCAGTTCAGTGACGGTGGATGGCGAGCAATACCTGAGAGTCTGGTTGGGAGCGATGGCCAGTGGCACTCAATACCTGACCCTCAAAGGTGTCACCGCCAATCAACTGTCCGCCGCCAACTTCATTTTCGGTCAGGCCGTTGCACAGCCCAAAGTGCTGCTTAGCGGCACTGATGCCAACGATCTGCTGATCGGCGACGCAGGCGGTAATACCCTCGATGGTGGTGCCGGTGCGGACGTTCTCGAAGGACGGACAGGCGACGACACCTATATCGTCGACAACGTCGGTGACGTGATCAAGGAAGTGGTGGGCGGTGGCTATGACCTGGTCAAGTCCAGTGTCAGTCATACCTTGGCCAGTGAAGTCGAATCCCTGCAACTGTTGGGCAATGCGGCTATCAATGGCACCGGCAATGAACTGGCCAACCGCATTGTGGGCAACAGCGCCAACAACGTGCTGGACGGTGCCGGAGGTTCCGATGTGCTGATCGGCGGTCTGGGTGACGACACCTATGTGGTCGATGACGGTTCTGACCGGGTCGTCGAGTCGCAAGGTCAGGGCACGGACACGGTCAATGCCTCGGTTTCCTTCACGCTGGCCAGCAACCTGGAAAACCTGAACCTGACCGGCAGCGCCAGCATCAACGCCACGGGCAACAGCGTCGACAACATCCTGCGCGGCAATATCGGCGATAACCGTCTCGACGGCGCCCAGGGCGCAGACCTGATGATCGGTGGCCTGGGCAATGACACTTACTTTGTCGATCACATCGGCGATGTGGTCATGGAGGATGCCGACGCTGGTAATGACAAGGTCATTTCCACGGTCGACTACAGCCTGGCGGCGAATGTCGAGATCCTGACCTTGTCCGGTTCCGCCCTGAATGCCACGGGTAACGCGCAGGCCAACGAACTGTTCGGCAACGAGCACGACAACCGCCTGTACGGCGGTGCGGGCGATGACTTCCTGCAGGGTGGCAAGGGCAATGACCGCTACGTGTTCGGCGTCGGTCATGGCCAGGACTTGATCAATGAAGACCTGGATGCCAGTGGTGGCGTTGACACCATCGCGTTTGAAGCGGGCATTAACGCAAGCGACGTCGCTGTCGATCACTCTGCGCAAGGTATGGTGCTGCGCCTGAACGATGGTCAGCAGATCATTTCCGGCTGGACCGCTGCCCGTGGTCACAGCATCGAGCGCATCGAGTTCGCCAATGGCACGGTCTGGAACACCGCTACGCTGGCGACCCAGGCCAACCGTGCACCGACCATCGCACAGGCGATTGCCGATCAGAACGTGGCAGAAGACAGCAGCTTTGTCCTGACCCTGGCGAACAACGCCTTTGTCGATGCGGACAGCGGTGACGCCCTGAAGCTGAGTGCAACCCTGGCTGATGGCAAACCTCTGCCAGCCTGGCTGAGTTTCGATGCCGCCACTCGTACCTTCCGGGGCACGCCAGACAACAGCGCCGTCGGTAACCTGTCGATTCGCGTCACGGCGACCGACAAGGCCGGCCTGTCTGTCAGCGACAGCTTTGACGTACGGATCAGCAATACCAACGATGCGCCGGTCCTGGCCAAGGCCATTGTCGATCAGGCTGCAACCGCAGGCACACTCCTGAACTTTGCCCTACCGGCAGCGACATTCACTGATGTGGATGCCGGTGACACATTGAGCATTACCGCGCAGTCTGCCGACGGTCAGGCGTTGCCAGCCTGGCTGGCGTTCGATGCGGCCACTCGCACCTTCAGCGGCACACCTGGAAGCCAGGGAACCGTCTCGGTCAAGGTTTCGGCCGTGGACCGTGCAGGTGCGGTGGTCAGTGATGTGTTCGACATCGTTGTCGGAGAGCAGACCGGCTTGATCACCGGCACCCAGAGCGGTGACAACCTCAATGGCGATGCGCTGGCCAATACCATCAACGGGCTGGGCGGCGACGACACCCTGTACGGCAGGGCTGGCAACGACGTGCTGAACGGTGGTGACGGCGTCGATTGGCTTTATGGCGGTGATGGCAACGACACGCTGGATGGCGGTGCGGGCAATGACAGACTGTCGGGTGATGCAGGCAATGATACCTACCGCTTCTACCGCGGCATGGGGCAGGACACCATCACTGACTTCGACGGGACTGTGGGTAATGTCGACACCATCAAGGTCGCTGCCGATATCGCTCCAGCCGATGTGATTCTGAATCGTGACGGCAACTACCTGCATCTCTCGATCAAGGGAACGACAGATAAAATGTCGATCACCTTCTTCAACAACATCAACTACAAGGTGGAGCGTGTCGAATTTGCCGATGGCACGGTCTGGGATCTCGATGCCCTCAAGGCCATGACCCGGGGAGTGGCCAGTGATTCGGCCGATACCTTGTATGGCGACGTTGGGGCCGATGTACTGGATGGGCTCAATGGCGATGACAGGCTGTACGGTGATAGCGGCAATGACCAACTCAATGGTGGTGCCGGTAGAGACTCTCTGTACGGCGAAAGCGGCAACGACACCCTCAATGGTGGAGCCGACAACGACTACCTCGATGGCGGCGACGGTAATGACATTCTCGATGGCGGTGCCGGCAACGATTCCCTGAGCGGATCTCGCGGCAATGACACTTACCTCTTCTATCGCGGCATGGGCCAGGACACGATCAACGAGTTCGACTCCACCACGGGCAATGTCGACACCATCAAAGTCGCGTCCGGCATCACTCCTGGCGATGTCATCGTCAAGCGTGACAGGACGGATATCGTGCTCTCCATCAAGGGCACGAACGACTGGATGAAAATCTACGACTACACCAGCTCCAATTATCAAGTGGAGCGCGTCGAGTTCGCGGACGGGACCGTCTGGTCTGTCGCGGACCTCAAGCGCTTGTCGGTGGTCGTGGCCAGCGAAGCGGCCGATACGATTTATGGTGACGAGACGGGCGAGCAGATCGACGGGCTTGGCGGCAATGATCAGCTGTACGGACAGGCCGGTAACGATGTGCTCATTGGCGGTGCTGGCGATGACATGCTCGATGGCGGAGCGGGCGTCGATACGCTGGATGGCGGAGCAGGCAACGACTCGCTGTATGGCGGCTCGAGCAACGACATCTACCTGTTCCAGCGTGGCGGTGGCCAGGATCAGATCTCGGACCGTGACTGGACCTCCGGCAATATCGACGTGATCAAGCTGGCACAAGGCATCAGCCCGGGCGATATCAAGGCTTCGCGCGTGGGCGACAATCTCGAACTGGCGATCATCGGCACTTCGGACAAAATCACCGTTCGTGACTGGTTCTACTCCACCGACTCGCAGATCGAGCAAGTCCAGTTCGTGGATGGCACGGTCTGGGATGCAACGGCCCTCAAAGCCATGGTCAAAGGCGTGGCGAGCGAAGGCAACGATACCCTGCAAGGTGAAGAGTCCGTTGCCGATGTTCTCAACGGGCTGGGCGGTGACGACAGCCTTTACGGCTTGTCAGGCAACGACACCCTCAACGGTGGCTCTGGCAAAGACAAGCTCTATGGCGGAGCCGGAGCGGACATCCTCGATGGCGGTGCCGGTGACGACAGCTTGTATGGCGATGCAGGCAACGACACCTACCTGTTCTATCGCGGTGCCGGGCAGGACTGGATAAGCGACTACGACAATACGGCCGGCAACCTGGACGTGATCAAGCTTGCGGAAGGCCTCAAACCTGCCGATATCCAGCTCACTCGTAGCCTGAACGATCTGTATGTCGGCATTGCCGGCACAAGCGACAGGCTGACGGTTTCCGGATGGTTCTCCAATACCGCGAACCTGATCGAACAGATCCAGTTCGCCGACGGGACCACCTGGAATGCCAGCACCATCAAGACGATGAGCAACGGCACGTCCACCGAGGGCAATGACGCGCTTTATGGCGATGATGCTGTGGCCGATTCGCTCAGTGGCCTTGCAGGCAACGACAAACTCTATGGTCTTGGCGGCAACGACATACTGTCGGGCGGTGCCGGGGATGATGAGCTGAACGGAGGCGCAGGCGCTGACACTCTCATCGGCGGTACGGGCAATGACCGGCTGTATGGCGACCGTGGTAATGACCTCTACCAGTTCGAGCGCGGTGGTGGCCAGGACGTCATCGACGACTTTGATCCGGATGCCAACACTGACGTGCTGCAGTTTGGGAGCGGTATTGCTGCCGACCAACTGTGGTTCAGCAAGAATGGCTGGGATCTGGAAGTCGGCGTCATCGGCACGAGCGACAAGGTGACGGTATCCAAATGGTCGTTCTGGGGCGAAGGCACTTGGGAGGATGCCCAGCAGATCGAACAATTCCGCACGGCGGATGGCAAGGTCCTGATGGCTAGTCAGGTTGACCAAATGGTACAAGCCATGGCGGCTTTCGCACCTCCTGCACCGGGAGAAGTGAAGCTGTCGGAAAACTACCAGGCCTCGTTGAATGCCGTGATTGCGGCTAACTGGCAGTAAGTCTGGAAGCAGCCGCGCCTTTGGGCGCGGTTGCTCTTGATCCAATCGAAGTAAAAATCGCTGAACGCACGCCATAGCGTGTGTTCATTGACAGGTTTGCGTCCAAAAATGACGGGTATCTCGTATGACCCATCAAGGCCGGAACCTTTCATGAATATCAAAACCTCACCTGTCCGTTACCCGAAACATCGCTTTTCATCCTCGCAAGCCATCTGCAAGAAGTGCGGCTTTCTCCGAAGGCGTCACATGCTTGCCAGCCCACCTCGCCTATCCCATGAGCCACTGAGCGAGCAAAAAATCGTCAGCGCCCTGTACGCCTACCTGATGAACAGTTGGGAAGAACTGCCTGACCAGAACAAGCGTGCGCTGGGTTTTGATTTTGTCGTGGGCAGTGAAGGCGAGGAAGAGGGGCTTAATCATATGGCGCGGTTGTTTGTGGAGTGTGCGGAGATTTCGTTTCGGCGGGCGTTGGTTGCGAGGCGGAGGCGGCTTGGGGTGGATGAGGTTTCCGTCGATAAATAAAAGCTGGTTTGTGGCGATCATTGTCGCCGAATCTGCAATCTAGTGCAGATGAGCGCTTTGCAGCTCACAACCCCAAACCTCGATGAGGGCTACTGGCGTGACTCTTTTCATCTCACCGTTCGCGATTCGACGGAAGGTTTCCTTTGAGCGTGTTCTATGTGCATGAGCAGGGAGGACGCCAAGCTGTTTCTTCACCTTCATGAAATCCTTAAGTCAGATTTTCCGACGGCAATCTGGAGCCACCCCAGTATCTCGCTGGCCAAGCTCAAAGACCGGATGCAAGCCTTGGGTGTTCTATGAGTTCAAATGTCGCTATGAGAGGCCATGATTTCAGCGCAATGACACGGGAAGAGCTCATTCGCTTCATTGAGAGCAAGCTGGGGCATGGCGAAATTACCATGGGCCAGGCTGTAGTGATGCTCCGAACAATGGTGGCCATAATGGATCAGCGCCTCTTTGCGAAAATGTGCAAAATTTCGATTCGTACCTTGGCGCACATTGAGCATGAAGAAGGTAATCAGACGATCAAGTCGATGAATGCGGTGTTCAAGCCGTTTGGTCTTGAGCTTTGTCCGGTGAGGGTGAAGCGGAGTCAGTATGTGGGAAGAATAGGAAATTAGACCGGCAGTGTGAGCTGGTCAAATGGCCAGCCTATTTGCAACAAGTACTATAAGGATCCACCCCACTCCCCTTCCGATATCCTCGATCACATTAAAGCTTTATGACAGGCTGTTTCCAGCCTGTATAAACACTGGGCATCGATTAGCAGTTAACTACTGCCGAGCTGAAGCTACTGGAGGTAAGCCGTTTGAGCGCAATATCAATCGCCTGATCATCGAACAGCTTGCTTTTACGAGCAGCAGCACCAGTTCCGCCATCCCAATGCCGCAACGCTTCGCGCACGGTAGGAACGGTTGGGGAAACTTCTTCCTGACTGAGCAACCAATCAACCGTTGCCAACAGCTCCATGCCGAACGGTGACTCAAAGCCATCGATCAGTTCGGCGGTCAGTTCCAGAGCTTGGGAATACTCCCTAGCTTCTGTTTTGAGATAGGTTTGCAGAAAAGCTTTACGGTCTTGGTCAAACCAGATCACATCACTGATATCTGCATCACTGATGCGTTTGTCGCAATGCAGATAGCTGCCGTCCAGATTGTCGAGCAGGTGTTCCAATCGGTTGGCATACGGCCCGTATTTATGGGCGACGAACTTGAGATCCAGCGGGTTTTTGGTGCCCGGCAGATTTTTAATGGCTCGCTCTAAGAACCAAGCCAGCTTCTGAATCTCAAGCAGGCTGCATTCCATACCTAAAACCCAGTAACGTCGAACCAGTTCGGCAATGAGTGCGCGAGCAGGCGTGAGCTTTTCCACTCCGCTACGTTTGGCGACATTCAGATACTGACTGGATGGCTCGAATACCAGCACATCGACGTCCAGATCACTCAAAGCATCAACGATCTGCTCACGAACTTCTGGCCATTTCAAGCCACCGTTCCCTGCACCTAGCGGAGGAACCGCCACGGACTTAACATGGTTTTCAATCAAAAAGCGACGTAGATCGTGTAAGCCTTCGGTTATCCACTGCATCTGCGAAGGGGATCGCCAGTGACGTTTGGTTGGGAAGTTTACGATCCAGCGAGGGCCTTCCAGCTCATTGACTGCGGTCACGTGAACTTTGCCTGTTTCTACCTCGCCAGCCTTGCAGGCAGCCGAATAGAGGCGGTAATTCTCCGCAAAGCGCTCTTTGAACATCAGGGCGATACCTTTGCCCATTACGCCTACGGTATTCACTGTATTGACGAGGGCTTCGGTTTTGGCTTCCAGAAGGTTGCCTTGAGTGAATCTGATCATTGGAAATACCATCCCGGACGCGCATGAACAGACAACGTCAGGCCTCTAGCGACCACGTCTTGCTCTATGCGTTCTTTCATTGCATCGGTGTAGCACATGATGCCAAGGAGTCCTGTAATCGGTAGGTGGTGGTGAATCAGCGCTTCGGCCTGATAGCGCTCCATCTTTCGAGGGTCATCAGGATCGCGTTTGAAGTCGCGCCGCTGAAGGATAGGCCAGTCGATCTCGCTGAGATGCGCCAGATCGCTGTAATAGTTTGTCCAATCCGGGTAGGCATGTGCGTTTGTGAAGACGAACGGTAGGCCAAGCTGTTCGACGCGGTGCAGGCTGGATACCAGAATCACAATCTCGTCATTGCTGCGCTGCTGAACGCTCCACCCGGAATGAATATTTTTCATCATCACAGAGAAGGGGGTGAAGTAGAAGGGCACGTAGTCAGCCAACACACCCATTGGAGCAATTGGTACATCGCGAGATCGGCGTTTATCGATCAAGTCAGCGTTACCAATATTTACATATTGCGGTGCTTGCACATCCGAACTGGCGCAATGCAGGCCGTTGTCCAGAATCCAAGGCAGGTTATCGCGGTGGACGATACGCCAAATCAGAGCCTTCTCTGGATTCAGACTGGTGTAGTTCATTGATAAAACATTCTCTGATTCGCGCCGGTGAGTACATTAACACCTGCCTCGCGCATTTTAGCCACGCAGAGCGCTTCGATCTCCTCGCTAGGCGTGAATATTTTGAAGAAAGCGTTTGGTTTCACAACGCCAGGCGCCAAACATTCCGCCATGCAGATGCTTTTGCAGTGCGCGTCGTGATACTCGCGACTGTTCATGACTTCCCAGTCGATGGCTTCGAAACCCTCGTCGTAATCGAGTAACTGGATTGAATCGTTTGCCAGAGGGTGGCGAGGAATGACTTTCCAACCGTTTTTTTGCGCCGTGGACCTGTATACGGAGATCAGGACGAATTTCACATCAGGGTTATTGCGTTGCACACTTCCGTCAAATGGATTTGCAGCGAACCAGTGAAAGGGCACATAGCTGTCAAGCTCAAGGGTTTTACGCTTCTTCAGAATCTCACTGTCAGCTACATCTTTGAAATCGGTGAGTTCAGCACGAGGCTTTAAGCCTGCCTGGAAAATGCCATCAAGGTTTTCAACCGAAGTGAGATGGTATAGAAGCTTTTGTTCCTTGATATTTCTGATGTCTGGCATTGTGGCCTCCTTGACCTGCACAACTATCTAAACCCGCTTTAGCCCTATCTCTTCTGCGCGTTAACAGCGACCTTCCAAGTCGGGCGTACTTCGTGATTCTAGTGTGCCATTATTTTGAGCCGAAAGTGTTGCAGAGGCGGTGGCAGGTTTGCCCAAAACCGATCTCTCACGTCGTCAAAATAATCACGATCCAGCGCCAGCAACCGTAACAGCCGCGATGTAACACCTACTTCATGATCCATCATCAGATGCACCAGTCGTGTGTCATCCACCAACACAATCCCCCTGTCCACCGATTTAGCTAAGTCAGCTGCGTGTGCCGTGAAACCTGGTACCCTCCAACCCCCGTTCGCGTGCCTCCAGCAAAAGCTGGAGCAGGGCTTGGTAGCGGGTGTTGTGGATGGTTTTCACTTGGGTGCGCCGTTTGATGGTCCGGAAATCTGAATAACCCGATTCGGGATTAGCCCAAAGCGATTTCTCTGTTCCGCTTTCAAGACGTGCATATCTCTGGACTTTGGCTGCCCGGCGCAGGCGTCTGACTTTTCACAAGCAAATAAAAAGCCGGCTTGTGGCCGGCTTCTCGGGGACGGTCTTGGTTTATTTTTGGTAAACCGCAATCGCCTTCAACAGGTGCAACCGCAAGGGATGCTAAATAGGTAACAAACCGAACGTGTCGTTCGCCTTGTGTGGCACGGGCCGCGCTGGGCGGTCTGTGCCGAATGGTGGCGTTAGGATACTGATGTTTTCCTCCGATGCCCAGTCTTGAAACACTTTCTCATACGTGGCTGTCCCGGTTTAGCGCAGCAGCATGGCGTTTCGGCGGCTGTTGAGGGTGGACCACCAGAATATCCAGCCCAGGATGCGGATGTTTTCCCGCTCGATTTCTTCGGCGCTGAAGAGTTCGTCGGGGTATTCGCTGTTGTTGTGGCTGCGCAGGCGCAGGCCGCCGTTGGGCAGGCGGTAGAGGTATCTGACGCGCAGGATGCCGCCATGTTCGAGGGCGTACATTTCGCCGTCGATGACCTGGGTCAGGTCGCGGTTGACGCCCAGCAGTGAGCCGTCCTGGATCTTGTCGGCCATGCTGTTGCCGATCATGGCGACGCACATGGTGTTCTTGGGGTCGATGTTCATGGTTTGCAGCACGTGCATGGGCAAACGTATTTTCTGACCGGGCGCTTCGGCCAGTACGGTCTTGCCAATGCTGTTGGTGGATTCGATTTCCTTGTAGATCTGAATTTCCACATCGCCGCGCAGCAGGCTTCTGCCCTGGTGAAGCGTAATCGGGGTGTCGCCGCCATTGTTCTCGTTGGCGGAGTCTGTCGGGTGCTTGGGGCCTTCGCCGGTGCGCAGCCAGCGGGCGTTGACGGTCAGTAGTTCAGCCACTTCTTCCAGCCGCGCCATGGGCACGCCGCGTTTGAACCAGTTGTTCACGTGCTGGGGCGTGACTTTGCGGTTGGCTGCAAAGTCCGTCGCAGAAAGATGGCACTCCCGCAGGAGGATGCGTAGTCGATCACCTGATGTATTCATGAGGCCGAGTTTACGGCGGTCGCGAATCCGTTTAAATGAACGGGGTGTTCAAATACTGCTGTTCCCTTATTGCTTACGGTTAGCGACCTACAGGTACAACAGTTGTTGCGTAGGCATGTTCCGCAATCCGTTTATTTTAAATAAACGCTACGTTCTGCTTTAAACCGATTGTGCGGCGCTCACGGTTTGTTTATCGCGTTTTACAATGAGGGATGTATTTTTATACGTTTGTTTATTGATGATGTTCTGGAGGGGGTGCGAGGCAGGAGCAGTGGGGAGGCGAGGGTTTTGCAGAGGGTGTTCGGAACACCCGGTCAGGTGTTCCGAAGCGGGGAAGCGGGTGATCAGCCTTTGTAGGCTTCAACCGATTTCAGGATCTCGGCGCGTGCTGCGTCAGCATTGCCCCAGCCTTCGATCTTCACCCATTTGCCTTTTTCGAGATCCTTGTAGTTCTCGAAGAAGTGCTTGATCTGTTCCAGCAGCAGGGCTGGCAGGTCGGTGTACTCTTTCACGTCGACGTACAGCTGGGACAGCTTGTCGTGTGGTACAGCGATAACCTTGGCATCGCCGCCGCCGTCGTCGGTCATGTTCAGGATGCCAACCGGGCGAGCGCGGATGACCGAACCTGGAGCAACCGGGTACGGGGTTACGACCAGCACGTCGAGGGGGTCACCGTCGTCAGCCAGGGTGTTAGGGATGAAACCGTAGTTGGCCGGGTAGAACATCGGGGTGGCCATGAAACGGTCAACGAACAGGCAATCGGATTCTTTGTCGATTTCGTATTTGATCGGCGCGTGGTTGGCCGGGATTTCGATAGCGACGTAGATGTCGTTCGGCAGGTCTTTACCAGCCGGAATCTTGCTGTAGCTCATTGGGTTTTGCCCCCGTAGTTGACCAGACAGATATTGGCATTAACGCCAAAAAGTGGGCCGGATTATAGGCATATTCTGTTGGCGTTGACACGCATCGCGTTGGATCAGTGCTGGCTTTGAGACGCGGTGTCGCCCTTTTGCAGGGCCTCCAGGCGTGCCAGGGTGTCCTGGCGGTAAAAGGCCTTCAGTTGCTCATAGACCTCGGGGTAGGTGTCGTGCAGCAGGTCGGGCGCGCTGAAAAAGTACTCGCTGGTCACGGCGAAGAATTCGGCAGGGTCTTCGGCGGCGTAAGGGTCGATGACCGTTTCGATGTCTGGATCGTTGTCCAGTTGCCGGTTGAGATCGTCGTAGGCGTTTTGCATGACGCTGGCCCACTCGCTGATGCGCATGTCTGCGTGCAGCGGCGGCAGGCCGTTGGCATCGCCATTGAGCATGTCGAGTTTGTGCGCCAGTTCGTGGATGACCAGGTTATAGGCATCCCAGTCGCCACTGGACAGCACGCCCGGCCATGCCAGAATCACCGGGCCTTGTTGCCAGGCCTCGCCGCTGTGTTCGCCATCCCATTCATGTTCGATGCCGCTGGCATCGCGATGGCGTTGTGGGCTGATGAAGTCGCCGGGGTACAGGACGATTTCATGAAAACCCTGATACCAGTTCAGGTCCTCGAGGTTGAGCAGCGGCAACTGGGCCTGGGCCGCAAGAAACAGCCGCTGTTCATCATCCAGTTCTACGCCGGGCAGGGCCGTCAGGTGTTTGGCTTGCAGGAACAGTACGCAGGCGTTGCGCAGGGCTTGATCCTGCGCGTCGCTCAAACCGTCCAGAATCGGCAGCCGCTGGCGCACCCGTGCCCACATTTCGGGGGCGACGGGGTTTTTGGCCAGCGTGCGCTGCCTGCGCCAGTTACTGAAAGACCACATGGCTCAGCGTGCGTCCGCCGAGCGGCCTGTGCGACTGCGGATCAGGCCGATGATCATGGGCAGCAGGGAAATCAGAATGATCACCAGCACCAGCAGTGTCAGGTTTTGCTTGATAAAAGGCACATTGCCGAAATAGACCCCCAGCGTGACCAGACTGCCGACCCACAGGATCGAGCCCAGCACGCTGAAGCCCAGGAAGCGCAGGTAGTTCATCCGGCCAACGCCCGCGACGAAGGGCGCGAAGGTACGAATGATCGGCAGGAAGCGCGCCAGTGTCACGGTCTTGCCGCCATGGCGTGCGTAGAACACCTGAGTGCGAATCAGGTAGTCGCGGCGGAAGACTTTCGAGTCCGGGTTGTTGAACAGCTTCTCTCCGGCGGTTCGCCCGATGATGTAGTTGGTGCTGTCGCCCAATATGGCTGCCAGCATCAGAAGCCCGCCCAGCAGAACCGGGTCCATGCCGCCACCGGCTGCTACTGCACCCGCGATGAACAGCAGCGAGTCGCCAGGCAGGAAGGGCATGATGACCAACCCTGTCTCACAGAAAATCACCAAGAACAGGATGGCGTAGATCCAGGTGCCGTAGTTGTCTACCAGCATGTCGAGATACACATCGAGGTGCAGGATGAAGTCTAGGGGGTTGAATTCCATTGGTATACCTGAGGCCAGACCCTTGGAACAGGGCACGTGCGGAAGAAACTACTGTGCGGTACGCGCGGCATTATAGAGGGATAAACAGGTGGGAGTGTTTTTCGCGACTGAAGTCCTACCTGAGTGAGGAGTGACTTCAGTCGCGAAGAAAAGACGCAGAGATCAGTTGATCGGCAATACGTAGTTCTTGAACTGGGTATCTTCCTTGAAACCAATGGACTCATAGACCTTGTGTGCCACTTCGTTGTCGCTGCTGGTGGACACACGCATGCGCACGGCATGGGTTTCCTTGGCCATCTGTTTGGCATGCTTCATCAGGTGGTCTGCGACCAGTTGGCGGCGGGAGTCTTCGGCGACGTAGATGTCGTTGAGAATCCACACGCGCTTGAGCGACAGCGACGAGAAGCTTGGGTAGAGCTGGCAGAAGCCCAGCACTTTAGTGTCGTCATCCTTGGCCAGTGCCAGATAGATCACGGACTCATCGCGGCGCAGACGCTTTTCCAGAAAGTCGCGTGACGAATCCGGGAAGGGCAACTCGCCATAAAATTCGCGATATTTGATGAACAGCGGGCAGAGCAGGTCCAGGTGTTCAAGAGTTGCTTTTATGATCCGCATGATTGGGCCTCAACTTCACTATGGGCGAATGCAGTGTGCTCGGGCGACGGTTCGATGCTGCCGACTGGCTTTAGAAAGCGCAATCTAAAGCGGCTCAACCGGGCCTGCGAGCAGGAAGTTACCCTTGTTATCGGCTGCGTTATCCGATTCCACAGTCTTCAATTCGGCTTCATCCTTGAGGTTCACCCCCGAAACCTGTCGCCGGCAGGCTTCACGCATCAGATAAAGCAAGCGATGAGCCGCCATTGCGTAACTCAGGCCCTCCAGTCTCACATTGGAGATGCAGTTTCGATGGGCGTCGTTCAGGCCAACCTTGGGCGCATAGGTAAAATATAGACCCAGACTGTCCGGGGAACTCAGGCCCGGGCGCTCGCCGATCAGGATCACCACCATCTTTGCGCCCAGTAGTTCACCGATTTCATCGGCGATGGCGACGCGGCCCTGCTCCACCAGAATCACGGGGGACAGCGTCCAGCCTTCGGCGGTGGCCTGTTCTTCCATGCGCGCCAGGAACGGGACGGTATGGCGATGAACGGCCAGTGATGACAGACCATCGGCAACCACGATGGCCAGATCGACGCCGCCGGGATGGGCGGCAGCGTAATCCTTCAACTGTTTGGCCGAGTCTTCGTCCAGGCGTCGTCCCAGGTCCGGGCGTTGCAGGTAGCTGTGGCGATCTGCGGCGGCGCTGTGCACCAGCAGCGTTTCACGGCCTTTTTCTGCCAGTTGGGCGCTCAGCCCTGCATGATCGAAGGGTAAGTGCACCGCGTCCCGGGCCTGGGCGTGGGCGAACTGGAAGTCCAGTTGTGCGTTGGTCGGCAGGCTGGTGCCGGTACGGCCCAGGGCAATGCGCGCCGGGGTCAGGCGGCGCAATTCCAGCCATGGGTTGGGAAGTGTGTCGTCGGTCATGGAAAGTTCACTCATGCCAGGTGCGCCAGAGCCTGGCGAAAGGCCGGTGGCAGGCTGTCGCCAAAGCGCACATGGCCATCGGCCTGGGTGAAGATGCCCATTTTTTCCAGCCAGGCCTCGTATTCGGGGGCAGGGCGTAAGCCCAGGCTCTGCCGCGCATAGAGCGCGTCATGGAAAGAGGTGGTCTGGTAATTGAGCATGATGTCGTCCGAGCCGGGGATGCCCATGATGAAGTTGATCCCCGCCACGCCCAGCAGGGTCAGCAAGGTGTCCATGTCGTCCTGATCGGCTTCGGCGTGGTTGGTGTAGCAGATATCGCAGCCCATGGGCACGCCCAGCAGCTTGCCGCAAAAGTGGTCTTCGAGCCCGGCGCGGATGATCTGTTTGCCGTTGTACAGGTATTCCGGGCCAATGAAGCCGACCACTGTGTTGACCAGAAACGGGTTGAAATGCCGGGCCACTGCGTAGGCGCGGGTTTCGCAGGTCTGTTGGTCCACGCCATGGTGAGCGTTGGCCGACAGCGCGCTGCCTTGACCGGTCTCGAAATACATCAGGTTCTGCCCGAGCGTTCCGCGATTGAGGCTCAGGCCTGCTTCGTAGCCTTCCTGCAGCAGCTTCAGGTTGATCCCGAAGCTGGCGTTGGCAGCCTCGGTGCCGGTGATGGATTGAAAAACCAGATCGACCGGTACGCCGCGATTGATCACTTCAATGGAAGTGGTGACGTGAGTCAGCACACAGGATTGAGTCGGGATCTCATAACGCTGAATGATCGCATCCAGCATTTCCAGCAGTGCGACGATGGACGAGGTGCTGTCGGTAGCCGGGTTGATGCCGATCATGGCATCGCCGTTGCCGTACAGCAGGCCGTCCAGCACGCTGGCCGCAATGCCCGATGGCTCGTCGGTCGGGTGATTGGGTTGCAGCCGCGTCGACAGGCGTCCGCGCAGGCCTACGGTGTTGCGAAAGCGTGTTACGACGCGAATCTTCTGCGCCACCAGCACCAGGTCCTGCACGCGCATGATTTTCGAGACGGCGGCGGCCATCTCCGGCGTCAGGCCGGGAGCCAGGGCGCGAAGGCTGGTTTCGTCGGCCTTGTCGCTGAGCAGCCAGTCACGAAAACCGCCCACGGTCAGGTGGCTGACGGTGGCAAAGGCCAGCTTGTCGTGGGTATCGATAATCAGGCGGGTGACTTCGTCTTGTTCGTAAGGGATCAGCGCTTCTTCAAGGAAGTGCTTGAGGGGAATATTGGCCAGCGCCATTTGTGCGGCGACTCGCTCACCATCGTTTTGCGCTGCAACCCCGGCCAGAAAATCGCCGGAGCGGGCTGGACTGGCTTTTGCCATCACGTCCTTGAGGCTGTCGAAACGGTACGTCAGCGCACCGATAGCCTGGGAAAAGCTTGCCATACAGATTCTCCATGACGTCCCGCCGTTGGCGTCGGACGTGGTCTTTCGGTCAAACCGGTGACGTTCCGGTTCAAGCGACTGTGGGAAGCGATGTAAGCAATTAATACTCCATAGTGAATGGAAGTGCGAATTTGTGGGGTGCCGGGGTGTGATTGAGCGGGCGTTGCCTTAACGCGGGGCGTGGGTTGCCCGGGATTGGTGCGTTGGCTTGTTCGCGGATGAATCCGCCCCACACGGATCGGTGGGAGCGAATTCATTCGCGAACAAAAGGCTCGTTAGAAGAACCCCAGCGGATGGGTGTCGTAGCTCACCAGCAGGTTCTTGGTCTGTTGGTAATGCTCCAGCGCCACTTTATGGGTTTCGCGACCTACGCCGGATTTCTTGTAACCACCGAACGCCGCATGCGCCGGATACAGGTGGTAGCAGTTGGTCCAGACGCGACCGGCCTTGATGGCACGACCGACGCGGTAAGCGCGGTTGATGTCGCGGGTCCATACCCCGGCACCCAGGCCGAACTCGGTGTCGTTGGCGATGGCCAGGGCTTCTGCTTCGTCCTTGAAGGTCGTGACGCTTACCACCGGGCCGAAGATCTCTTCCTGGAAGACGCGCATCTTGTTGTTGCCTTTGAGCAGCGTCGGCTGGATGTAGTAGCCGGTCGCCAGATCGCCTTCCAGTTTTTCCACCTTGCCGCCGGTCAGCAGCTCGGCGCCTTCGGACTGGGCAATTTCAAGGTACGAGAGGATCTTGTCGAACTGCTGCTGCGAGGCCTGCGCGCCGACCATGGTGTCGGTGTCCAGCGGGTCGCCGCGTTTGATCTTCAGGACCTTCTTCAGTACCGCTTCCATGAACTGTGGATAAATGGATTCCTGAACCAGCGCACGGGAAGGGCAGGTGCAGACTTCGCCCTGGTTGAAGAACGCCAGGACCACGCCTTCGGCGGCCTTTTCGATGAACTCCGGCTCGGCGCTCATGATGTCTTCAAAGAAGATGTTCGGCGACTTGCCGCCCAGCTCCACGGTGGACGGAATGATGTTGTCCGCCGCCAGTTTCATGATGTGCGAACCCACAGGTGTCGAGCCGGTAAAGGCGATCTTGGCGATGCGCTTGCTGCTGGCCAGCGCTTCACCGGCTTCGCGGCCATAACCCTGGACGATGTTCAGCACGCCGGGTGGCAGCAGGTCGCCGATCATTTCGACCAGCACGCTGATGCCCAGTGGCGTTTGCTCGGCGGGTTTGAGGACGACGCAGTTGCCGGCGGCCAGGGCTGGCGCGAGTTTCCAGGCGGCCATCAGGATCGGGAAGTTCCACGGGATGATCTGGCCGACCACACCCAGCGGCTCGTGGATGTGATACGCCACGGTATTGCCGTCGATTTCTGCCGCGCTGCCTTCCTGGGCTCGCAGGACGCCCGCGAAGTAACGGAAGTGGTCGACGGCCAGAGGGATGTCGGCGTTCAGGGTTTCACGAACCGCCTTGCCGTTGTCCCAGGTTTCGGTGATGGCCAGTTTTTCGAGGTTGGCTTCGATACGATCTGCAATTTTCAGCAGCGTCAGCGAACGCTCTTGCACTGAGGTCGTGCCCCAGCCTGGCGCGGCGGCGTGGGCGGCATCCAGCGCCTTGTCGATATCCTCGGCGGTGGAGCGGGGGAATTCTGCGATGGGTTTGCCGGTGATAGGTGAGGTGTTGGTGAAGTATTGGCCTTTGACCGGAGCGACGAACTCGCCGCCGATGTAGTTACCGTAGCGTTCCCTGAAGTTGATGAGAGCGCCTTCGGTACCGGGATGTGCGTAACGCATGGTGAAGTCTCCTGATTCTTGTTGTGGGGAATTCAGCGTGGTCAAACCTGTGGCAGAGAGTAGCCAAGAGTAGGCCATTTATACCCGGTTCGGGAATGAAATTCAGGCACGGGCTTTCGCACTACCGGACAAAGACTGGGTGCCATTTCAGCGGTCCTGAGCTACCCTGCGCGGATGTTATAAGAGGTCATCATGCATATTCATATCCTTGGTATCTGCGGCACGTTCATGGGCTCGCTGGCGGTACTCGCCAAAGAGCTGGGGCATCGCGTCACGGGCTCCGACGCCAACGTCTACCCGCCGATGAGCACCCAGCTGGAGGCTCAGGGCATCGAGTTGACTCAGGGCTATGATCCTGCCCAACTCGACCCGGCACCGGATCTGGTGGTGGTCGGCAATGCGCTGTCGCGTGGCAACCCTGCAGTCGAATATGTGCTGAATAAAGGTTTGCCTTATGTTTCCGGCCCGCAGTGGCTGGCCGACCATGTATTGCAGGGCCGCTGGGTGCTGGCCGTTGCCGGTACTCACGGCAAGACCACCACCAGCAGCATGCTGGCCTGGGTGCTTGAGCATGCGGGCATGAGTCCTGGCTTCCTGATCGGCGGCATTCCACAGAACTTCGCGGTGTCGGCGCGTCTGGGCGGCACGCCGTTTTTCGTGGTCGAAGCTGACGAATACGACAGCGCCTTTTTCGACAAACGCTCCAAGTTCGTCCATTACCGCCCGCGTACCGCGATCCTCAATAACCTTGAGTTCGATCACGCGGATATCTTCCCTGATCTGCCAGCCATCGAGCGACAGTTCCACCATCTGGTGCGCACCATCCCGAGCGAAGGGCTGGTCATTCACCCGACCACCGAGCCTGCCTTGCAGCGCGTCGTTGAAATGGGGTGCTGGACGCCAGTACAAACCACAGGCCAGAACGGCCAGTGGCAGGCGCGTCTGTTGAGTGAAGACGGCTCGCGTTTTGAAGTGCTGTTCGAGGGGCAGTTGCAAGGTGTGGTCGAGTGGGACATGACCGGGCAGCACAACGTGGCCAATGCCCTGGCGACCCTGGCGGCAGCGCGACACGTCGGTGTGGTGCCTGCGCAGGGCGTCGAGGCGCTGAGTGCTTTCAAGAGCGTGAAACGCCGCATGGAGAAAGTCGCAGAGGTTCGCGGCATCACTATCTATGACGACTTCGCTCACCACCCGACGGCCATCGCCACCACCCTCGATGGCCTGCGCAAGAAAGTCGCCGATGCGCCGGTGATCGCCATTATCGAACCGCGCTCCAACTCCATGAAGCTTGGCGCGCACCGCGATGGTCTGCCGGAAAGCGTGCAGCAGGCCGATCAGGTGGTCTGGTATGCACCGGCCAATCTGGGCTGGGATCTGGCCGCGACCGCTGCGCAATGTTCGGTGCCTTCGATCGTCAGCGATTCCCTTGAGGGGATCATCGAGCGAGTCAAAAGCCAGGCTCAGCCAGGGACCCATGTGGTGATCATGAGCAACGGCGGCTTTGGCGGCCTGCACGGCAAACTGGCCGAGGCGCTGAAATGAGCGGCCCCGAGCGTATTACGCTGGCCATGACCGGTGCCTCGGGCGCCCAGTACGGCTTGCGCCTGCTGGATTGCCTGGTGCGTGAAGACCGGGAAGTCCACTTCCTGATCTCCAAGGCCGCGCAACTGGTGATGGCGACTGAAACCGACGTGAGACTGCCGCCCAAGCCCGCAATGATGCAGGCGTTTCTGACTGAGTACACCGGCGCGACGGCCGGACAGATTCGCGTCTATGGTCGCGATGACTGGATGTCGCCGGTGGCCTCGGGCTCGGGCTCGCCCAGTGCCATGGTGGTGGTGCCGTGTTCAACGGGGTCTTTGTCGGCCATTGCCAGCGGTGCTTGCAACAACCTGATCGAGCGTGCAGCGGATGTCACTTTGAAGGAGCGCCGCCAGTTGATTCTGGTGCCGCGTGAAGCACCCTTCTCCAGCATTCATCTGGAGAACATGCTCAAACTGTCGAACATGGGGGCGGTGATCCTGCCTGCCTCTCCGGGCTTCTATCATCAACCGCAGACCATCGACGATCTGGTGGATTTCGTGGTTGCACGGATCCTCAACCTGTTGAACATCCCTCAGGACATGCTGCCGCGTTGGGGTGAGCATCATATGGGGAGTGATGAATAAGCTCCTGCTGATCGCCGTCGCGCTGCTCATGACGGGCTGCGCCACGGTCAGGACGCTGGATGCGGCCCAGCCGGGCGCGCCTGTCGTGTATGCCGGTACACGACTTGATCTGTATGCGATGCAAGGCGGTTGCTGCGAGAAGGACCGCTTCGGCGCCGAAGCGCCCGAGTACCCGGCCCTGGATTTACCCGCCAGCGCATTGCTCGATACCCTGTTGTTGCCGTTGTCTCTGCTGACTGCGCTGGGGGTTGGCTATCAGGCCCAGGGAGGGCTCTGATTTTTCGCGAATGACCCCTGTGGGAGCGAATTCATTCGCGAACAACTTCGTCACTTCCCCAACTTGCGCAACTCATCCGACTCAACAATCCGCACACCATCCTGCTCTTCCAGAGCCAGCCGCCACATGGCGCGAGCCAGGCTGCAGGCTTCGATAGCGCCGTATTTGCCGGGCAGCAGTTTGGCAATCGGTGCGGCGAGCTGTTCGGCCCAGCGGGTTTCCGTGCGGTTGCCTACCAGCAGGGCCGGACGGGCGATGGTCAGTTGCGGCCAGTCCTGCGCTCGCAGGGCTTCTTCCATTTCACCCTTGGTGCGGTTGTAGAACACGCTGGACCGGGCATCGGCGCCAATGGCGCTGATCACCAGAAAATGCCGCGCACCCAGTGCGCGGGCACGTTCACCCACGGCCAGTACCATATTCAGGTCGATGGCGCGGAAGGCCTCTTGCGAGCCTGCCTGTTTGATGGTGGTGCCCAGGCAGCAGAACGCGATATCCACTTTGCCGCCGAGGGTGGGTAAAAGACTGTGCAGTTCGCCCACCGGGTTTTCCAGGCGGGAGTGGGCGGCCAATGGGCGACGGGTAGGTGCCAGCACGCGGCTGACGGTAGGTTCGTTGAGCAGACGATCCAGCAAGTGTTCGCCTGTGAGTCCGGTTGCCCCTGCAAGCAGGATGTGTTGCGGCGTCAAGTACATAGTGTTTCTCCCTTGATACTGAATAGCCTAGCGGCTAGTGGAGGTCTTCGCTTCCTTGCGATTCAACGTCGTATTCAGCGCTCGTTCTGCCTGATTCTTGCGTAAGAGTTGCCAGCGGGCAATGACGCCCTTGGGGGCCCATATCTGCGGTTCTGAAGCCTCGAAATCATCTTCGATTTCACGTTGTGCGACATACGCTTTTGCATCGTTGAAAGCTTGTTGCAGGTCATCGGTTTCGACCAGTGCCCTGGCAAATAGTGCATCACCGAAATAGGTGAAGTCAGCTTCCTCCGAACAGCCGAACGATACACGGTCCGCTCGCGAAGCTGTCATGACCAGGGTTCGTTCGTCCTTGAGGTCCGGGATGAACCCACCTGAATAGCAGGAAGAAATCACGATGACCTTGTCGCGGTCTTTCAGCGGTGCCAGTGCGGCGGCCAGTGCATCGGCAGGCAAATCCGCCAGTGACAGACGCGGCTGATCGAGCACCAGTTCATGATCCTGAGTCCCATGGCTGGTCAGGTAAATGAACACCAGGTCTTCCGGACCGCTGCGTTGCGCCAGGGTCTGGGCAGCGCGGCTGATGGATTCGCGGGTCGCCAGTGGACGGTCGATCATGTGGTCGCGATGATTGACCAGGCTGATTTGCCCTGAAGCGCCAAACCGCGACGCCAACAGGTTGTTGACGTAATCGGCCTCGCGCATGAACACGCTCTGCTTGCCGTCACCGGCCACCACCAGGCTGTACAGTTCCAGGCCGGGTGTCGAGGCGGGTACGGCGGCCAGTGCTTTATCCAGCAACGGGCCCTGGGCGAGCAGACCAGCTTCCAGTGGATCGGGCAGCAACTTGCCCTGGGCGTCACGAATCCGCTGACCGTTGGCCCAGACTCCGCGCAGTTCGGTACCGTCGGCGGACGTCAGCACGCCGGGGCCTTGGTAGGTGTCATTGGCGAACTGGCCGACGTAGTGGCTGCCATCAGCCAGTTGCAGATGGCCTTCGCCGGAAAACTGCCAATTGTTGAAGTGGCCTTTGTAGCGGCTGCCGTCCGATCCGATCAGTTCGCCCTGGCCGGTCAGCGCTCCTTCCTTGAACTGGCCGTTCCAGACATCGCCGTCGCTGTTCTCGTAGCGGCCATCGCCGTCGAGCAGGTTGTTGCGAAAGCCGCCGATGTAGTGATCGCCATCGGCACTTGCGAAGCTGCCGTTACCCTGGAGCTGACCGTTGACGAACGGGCCGCTGAACTGATTGCCGCTGGCATCGGTGCGCACGCCTTCGCCGTTGGGTTTGCCCTGGGCGAACTGGCCCTGGAACTGGCTGCCGTCTTCCAGCTCCAGACGTCCAGGTCCATCGTATTGACCGGCCTTGAAATGACCTCGGTAGAGCGTGCCCTTTTCCTGCCAGGTGCCTTCGCCATCCCGACGGCCGAGCTTGAAGCTGCCGACGTAAGTCCCGCCAGCGCTGGTCAGCTTGCCCTGACCCTGAAACAGGCCGTGCTCGAACTGACCTGTGTAAATGTCGCCGTTGCTGGCATGCCATTCGCCACGGCCGTGGCGCAGACCATTCTCGAACTGGCCGGCGTACCAACTGCCATTGGGATAGTCGATACGGCCTTCGCCCTGTAAGCGGCCATTGACCAGATCGCCACGGTAGCGTCCGCCATCGGGCAGCAGGCCATCGGGAGGCAACAGGGATTCGCTGTCGCCGCAGCCAGCGATCAGGAGGGTCAGAGCCAGAGGAGCAAGCGCGCGCATTTAAGATCCCAAGAGAGTTGGTCCGTGACTCTGCTTGAGCAGATGTTCGTGTCACACTGGTGGGAGTATGCCGCAGCGAGTAATAGGGGTGAAACAGTCTGTTACGACTGTTTCATGTTTCAGCGGGATTACACAAAGCACAGGGTCAAAGGCTCTGCAACAAAGGCCGGCTTTTCCTGCCCATCGATCTCCATGGTGGCCGTGGCCTTGAGCAGCCATTGCCCCGGTTTTTTCTCCGTGGCGTCAGTGAGTTCCACTTTCAGGCGCACCCGTGAGTCGACCTTCACCGGCTGAACGAAACGCACGCTGTCCAGGCCATAGTTGACCACCATCTTCAGGCCTTCGGGCACCACCAGCAGGTCGCCCATCAGTTTGGGGATCAGCGATAGCGATAGCAGGCCGTGGGCGATGGTGCCGCCAAAAGGAGTTTGCGCTGCCTTGACCGGATCGACATGAATGAACTGGAAGTCGCCGGTGGCTTCAGCGAACAGATTGATGCGTTCCTGGTCGATGGTCAGCCATTCGGAACGTCCCAGTTCCTTGCCGATGTAGTTCTTGAGCTCTGTAGCAGGTACAAAAGGCATGTCATTCTCCTTGATCTTTCGGTTTTATACCTTGGTGCCCATACCCGTGAGGGATATTGCCTGTCGGGCGAGTGACAAGATCAGCAGAGGGTTGCCGGTTGGTCAAGTGACTCCTTGCAGGCGAATACCTGTCCATAGCGTTGAACGCAGCGTGTTTATAATGGCGCCGTGAATTCACTGGGTTCATTTATCTATTGGAGTTCCCATGCTGTTACGGGGTCTGACATGGCTGGTGCTGTTCCAACTGCTGGGGACGGCGCTCAATCATCTGTTCTTGTCGATACTGCCGGGGCCGATCATCGGGCTGGTCTTCATGATCGTGTACCTGATCTGGCGCGGTGAAGTGAGCGAGCCCATCAGCGTCGCAGCCAGCAGCCTGTTGCGTTACCTGCCGCTGCTGCTGGTGCCGCCTGCGGTGGGCGTGATGGTTTATGCCTCGGCCATTGCCGAAGACTTCTGGGCCATCTTCGGCACCCTCTTTTTGTCGCTGATCATCTCGCTGACCTTTGTCGGCTGGCTGATGCAGAAACTCATCGAGCGTCAGTCGCGCCGTCAGGAGCAGCCATGAACCTGGATTGGCACGGGGCCTGGATGTCGGTGATTCATCACCCTCTGTTCGGCATCGCTATCACGTTGGGCGCTTATCAGCTGGCGATGGCTGCTTATGAGAAAACCCGCTGGCTGTTTCTGCAGCCGGTGCTGGTTTCGATGGTGGTTGTGATCGGCATCCTGTTCAGTTGCGGCCTGGATTACACCGAATACCGCAAAAGCACCGAGATCCTGGGCATTCTCCTTGGGCCTGCCACGGTGGCGCTGGCAGTGCCGCTTTATCTGAATCTACGGCGGATTCGTCAGTTGTTGTGGCCAACCTTAACTACGCTGGTGATTGGTGGTGTTTTTGCCACCGGCCTGTGCCTGTCCCTGGGTTGGTTGCTGGGCGCCGATCACATGATCCTGATGACCATGGCGCCCAAGTCGGTTACGTCTCCGATTGCGATGCTGGTGGCCGAGCAGATCGGTGGCGTTGCGGCGCTGGCGGCGGTGTTCGTCTTGATTACCGGTGTGTTCGGTGCCATTTTCGGACCGGGCCTGCTGTCACTGGCGCGGGTGCACAATCATGCGGCTCGCGGCATGGCGCTGGGTCTTACCGCTCATGCGGTGGGAACCTCGCTGGCCTTGCAGGAAGGAGAAGAGGCGGGCGCTTTTGCTGCTCTGGCAATGAGCCTGATGGGTGTTGCAACTGCATTGTTTCTGCCGTTGGCCGTGTCTTTGGCTGTTTAAGGGTACTTATTTATGACGTTGCCGCTGTTTCCACTCAATGCTGTGCTGTTCCCCGGTTGCGTGCTCGACCTGCAGTTGTTCGAGGCGCGCTATCTGGACATGGTTAGCCGCTGCATGAAACAGGGAGAGGGCTTCGGCGTGGTGTGCATCACCCATGGCAGCGAAGTCGGCCTGGCCCCTGAAGGTTATTCGCTGATCGGTTGTGAAGCGCTGGTCACCGATTTCCAGCAGCAGGAAAACGGCCTGCTGGGGATTCGTGTCGTCGGTGGGCGGCGTTTCCGGGTGACCGACGCCACTGTGCAGCGTGACCAGTCGTTGCTGGCCGAAATCCAGTGGCTGGACGAGCAACAGGAGCGGCCGTTGCAGGAAGAGGACGCCGATCTGGTCGCCTTGCTCGAAGCCTTGGGCGAGCACCCGATGGTCGCGTCCCTGAACATGGGGCTTGAGGCCAGCGGTCAGCAATCACTGGCCAACCAACTGGCCTACCTGCTGCCCTTCACCGAGCAGGACAAGATCGAACTCCTGGAAATCGACGACCCCGAAGAGCGCCTGGATGCGATCCAGGAACTGCTCGACGAGATGCAAGGCGATTTACAGGCCTGATGTTGTGGGAGCGAATTCATTCGCGAAAGCCACTCCCTCAATACTGATACCGCAATGTTGCATGGGCCAATGCATTGACTGCAAACAGGCCCAGCAGACCGGTGATGGCCGGTACGATCAGCCACCATACTTTTGCCGACATCGCTGGCAACGGCGTCTGATGCTGGATCAGGGTCAGGCTTGCGGCGCAGATACAGAACGCCAGCATCATCCCGGCCAGGATATCCGTTGGCCAGTGGACACCCAGATAAACCCGTGACAAGGCAATCGCCAGCGCCGGAACGCCGCCCAGCAGCAGCCAGGTCAGGCGCAGTCTGACGGGCTGCCCGCGTCCGGCCAGCACCGCCAGAGTCATGAACAGTGCAAATGCCGCCGAACTGTGTCCGCTGGGCATGCTGTAGGTGGTCAGCGGGTCGAGCAAAACCTCAGGCCGGGCGCGGCCAAAGAATGCCTTGAGCGTGCCGTTCGCCACGGCTGTGCCCAGTGTGGTGGCGAGTGCGAAGGCTGCATGGCGCCATTGCCGGGCGATCAGCAGGACAATGATCAGCAGCGCCGCAGCCAGCAGTTGTGCCTTGAAGTCGCCAATGCTGGTGACCAGCAGGACGATATTCTGTGCGGTCGCGCTGCGATGTTCCTGGACCAGCGTCATCAGGCCCTGGTCGAAATGGTTCAGGTACGGCCAGCCGATCAGCAAGGCCGCCAGCATCACCACGCTCAGACCTGCAATCACCTTGGTCGCATGACGCTGTTTGCGCATGCTGGCCTGGATGCTCAGCCCGAACAGGATGGCCAGGCCTGCACCGACGAAGGCCGCTTCGCTCCAGAACCCTTCAGGCAAAGGCAGGCGAATGGCGGCGCCCGCAGCCCAGCCCGGCATCAGGTAAACGATCGACCAGCCGGCGGCGGCGATGATGCTGACAATGGCAAAGCGCGGGAAGGGCATGTCGAACATGCCGGCAATCATCGGCAGCATCGGGCGCAGCGGGCCGATGAAGCGGCCCACCAGCAGGCTCGCGATGCCATAGCGATGGAAATAGGTTTCTGCACCCGTCAGCCATTCCGGGTGCTGACGCAGGCCCGGCAACTGGCGGATATTCTGATGGAAGTGCTTGCCGATGAAGTACGACACCGCATCCCCCAGCAGGCCGCCCAGAAAGCCCAGCAGCAGGACTTCGCTCAACGACAGAATGCCGCTGCCTGCCAGGGCCGCGATGGCGAACATTAGAACGGTGCCTGGCACGACGATCCCGGCAATGGCGACACATTCGATGAATGCCACCACGAATATCGCTATCGCCACCCAGGACGGGTTAGCAGTCAACCAGCCGGTAATGCCATCGAGCAGTTCGCCCATGGATCAGTTTCCTTGAGGGATTAGAAAATAGTCGCGGCCTTCGACCTGACCGCGACGTAGTGGGTTCCGCGTGCAGAAGCGGGCGTATTCGGCATCGACGAAGCGGTACATCAAGTGCTCGTCGCGGCCATGGGGAATCCCCAGACGTGTTGTTTGAACGATGAGTTTCGGTGTCGGGCCAACGTCTTCGACCAGCAGCTTTTGCGGATCGAAGCGCTTGGCGTCCCACACAGGTACTTTCAGGCCCAGCGCTTTGCACAGCAAGGTCTGGCCCGCACACAGACGCTCCTGCGGGCGAATGGTCCCGCTGGCATCCGGGTTGTTGAGTTGCATCTGTGCCAGGGCATTGGCATCGCTGAGTTCATCGACCCAGGCAAAACCGGACTTGATCAGCACCGCATTGCCCGGTCCGTGGGCGCTGAAATTCAGCGAGTCCCCGCCACGGGCGTAATACATGTAGATGTGCCCACCGTCCAGAAACAGCGCCTTGCGTTTTTCGGTGTAGCCCAGCGAAGCGTGGCTGCCCTTGTCGGCGCAGTAATAGGCTTCAGTCTCAATGATCCGCGCTGCCAGCCATAGCTCACCGACCTTGTGCCGGATGACCTTGCCCAGCAGGTCGCGGGCCAGGACCTGGGCATCTCGGTTGAAAAAGCTGTCGGCAAGAGCAACGGGCATAGGCGGACACAGGAAGTGAGAGGGCGCAAATCATAGCAAGCGCTGTCTTAAAAGCACCTTAATGTCATTTGGCTGCCAACTTTGTTGTTTCTGGACATGACAAAAATACAGGCTCACTCGCAATCTTTCATCCTGAGAGGCACTGTGCTGGCGAAATGGGCGCTGCATGGTCATTTTTTGCACTGTTATCGACCATCCGCTTGTCTGCGCTGTCGTTCGGGCGGCGCGACAGCTATAATCGGCCGCTTTCTTCTCTGCCAAGACCTCTGAGACCATGACTGAGTCCGTTCTTGACTACATGACCCGCCTGGGTCGCGCCGCCCGCGAAGCTTCGCGAGTGATCGGTCGTGCCAGCACCGCGCAGAAAAACCGCGCCCTGCAGGCCATTGCCGCCGCTCTGGACGAAGCCCGTACCGAGCTGTCCGCCGCCAATGAGCTTGACCTGAACGCAGGTCGCACCAATGGCCTGGCCCCCGCCATGCTCGAACGCCTGGCCCTGACCCCCGCACGTATCGACAGCATGATCGTCGGGTTGCGTCAGGTTGCCAGTCTGCCCGACCCGGTAGGTGCAATCCGCGACATGAGCTACCGGCCTTCAGGTATTCAGGTCGGCAAGATGCGCGTGCCGCTGGGCGTGGTCGGGATCATCTATGAGTCGCGCCCGAACGTGACCATCGATGCCGCAAGCCTGTGCCTCAAGTCCGGGAACGCCACTATCCTGCGCGGCGGCTCCGAAGCCATTCATTCCAACCGTGCGGTGGCTGCCTGCATCCAGCGCGGTCTGGCCGAGTCCGGGTTGCCTTCCGGTGTGGTACAGGTTGTCGAAACCACCGATCGCGATGCCGTGGGCGCGCTGATCACCATGCCTGAATACGTGGACGTCATCGTTCCGCGTGGCGGCAAGGGGCTGGTGGAGCGGGTCAGCCGTGATGCCCGGGTGCCGGTCATCAAGCATCTGGACGGCATCTGCCACGTGTATGTCAGCGCTTACGCCGATTTGCCCAAGGCCCAGAACATCGCCTTCAATGCCAAGACCTACCGTTACGGTATCTGTGGTTCGATGGAAACCCTGCTGGTGGATCAGGCCGTGGCGGCCGAGTTCCTGCCTGCAATGGCCGCCCGCTTTCATGAAAAGGGCGTCGAGTTGCGTGGCTGCGAGCGTACCCGCGAGCTGATCGACGCGATTCCTGCGACCGAAGAAGACTGGCACACCGAGTACCTGGCGGCGATCCTGTCGATTCGTGTAGTGACCGGGCTGGATGAAGCCATCGAGCACATCAATCACTATGGCTCGCATCACAGCGACGCCATCGTTTCCGAGCAGCAGGGCCAGATTCGCCGCTTCATGGCGGAAGTCGACTCCAGCTCGGTGATGATCAATGCCCCGACCTGCTTTGCCGATGGCTTCGAGTACGGTCTGGGTGCCGAGATCGGCATTTCTACTGATAAGCTGCACGCCCGTGGCCCTGTCGGCCTGGAAGGCCTGACCTGCGAGAAGTACATCGTGGTCGGTGACGGTCAATTGCGCGGCCAGGAGCCAGCCTGACTTGAGCGAGCCCGTAGCAGCCTTGCCCAGACGTATCGGCATGCTGGGGGGAACGTTCGACCCGGTACATATAGGTCATTTGCGCGGCGCACTGGAAGTGGCCGAGCTGCTTGAACTCGATGAGTTGCGCCTGACGCCCAGCGCCAGGCCTCCCCATCGCGACATGCCCAGCGTGACTGCGCAGGACCGTCTGGCGATGGTTCAGTGTGCGGTGGCTGGTGTGTCACCCTTGACGGTGGATGACCGTGAGCTGAAACGGGATAAACCGTCGTACACCATCGACACCCTGGAATCGATGCGGGCCGAACTGGCCGCAGAGGACCAGTTGTTTCTGTTATTGGGCTGGGATGCCTTTTGCGGGCTGCCCACCTGGTATCGGTGGGAAGAACTGCTGGAGCACTGCCATATCGTGGTGCTGCAACGCCCGGACGCGGACAGCGAGTCGCCGGATGCCATGCGCAACCTGCTGGCGGCACGCTCGGTCAGCGACCCCAAGGCCCTGAAAGGGCCGGGCGGACACATTACATTCGTCTGGCAGACGCCGTTATCGGTGTCTGCCACCCAGATCCGTCAACTGCTGGCCAGCGGTAAGTCGGTACGTTTTCTGGTGCCAGACGCGGTACTGGCCTATATCGATGTGCACGGACTGTACTGTGCGCCGAAAACTGATGGATCGCCCTGAAGCTGCTTTTATAGATAAGCGTTTGGGCGTTTCCACACATATGAGTTGAATGAGTTTTTTATGACAAAGCAGAAAATGAGTAGTGAAGAAGTCGTGGCATTGGCAACGGCTGCACTGGAAGACGTCAAAGGGTCGGACATCCTGGCGCTCGACGTGCGTGACAAGACCAGCATCGCCGATTACATGCTGATCTGCACCGGTACCTCCAACCGCCAGCTCAACGCGCTGGTCGATAACGTTCGCGAGAAGGTCAAGGCTGCCGGCCTGATGCCGCTGAGCGAAGAAGGCAAGGGCGACAGCGACTGGGTTCTGCTGGACCTGGGCGATGTCGTGGTTCATGTAATGACCGCTGCTGCACGCCAGTTCTACGACCTGGAGCGTCTGTGGCAAGGCGCAGAGCAGAGCCGCGCTGCCAGCGCTGCGCACCACACTCCGGGCCACGAATAAGGCATCGTTGTGCGTCTGCGTCTGATCGCCGTTGGTTCGCGTATGCCCAAGTGGGTGGAAGAGGGGTGGCATGAGTACGCCAAGCGTCTTCCTTCCGAACTTGCGCTTGAACTCGTGGAAATTCCGCTCAATACCCGCGGCAAGAATGCCGACGTGGCACGCCTGATCCGTCAGGAAGGCGAAGCCATGCTGGCCAAGGTGCAACCGGGTGAGCGGATCGTCACGCTTGAAGTGCAGGGCAAGCCCTGGAGCACCGAACAACTGGCGAGCGAGCTTGATCGCTGGCGTCTGGACTCGCGCACGGTAAACCTCATGGTCGGAGGGCCGGAAGGCCTTGCACCCGAGGTTTGCGCGCGCAGCGAGCAGCGCTGGTCGCTGTCACCACTGACCTTGCCGCACCCGCTGGTGCGGATCCTGATCGGTGAGCAGATCTATCGCGCCTGGACAGTTCTGTCCGGGCACCCTTATCACAAGTAGCCTTGTCTTTACTGTGAACGCGCCCTAGATGCCTCAGCCGATCCGCCTAAAAGACCATGAAAAAGACGCACGCCTTGTGCGCAGCAGGGTCGTGTTCGGGGCAGTGGCCGTCATGTTGCTGGTGTGCGTCCTGATTGCGCGCCTGTATTTCCTGCAAGTCATTCAATACGACTACCACTCGACCCTGTCGGAAAACAACCGGGTTCACGTCCAGCCGATTCCGCCAAGTCGTGGCCTGATTTTCGACCGCAACGGCGTTGTGGTGGCCGACAACCGGCCAAGCTTCAGCCTCAGCGTGACCCGCGAGCGCTCCGGCAACTGGTCCCAGGTGCTCGATACGATTGTCGAAGTGCTGCAGCTTACGCCCGATGACCGCATCATCTTCGAGAAACGCATGAAACAGGGGCGTCGGCCATTCGAGCCGGTGCCGATCCTGTTCGAGCTGACCGAAGAGCAGATTGCCCTGATCGCTGTTAACCAGTTCCGCCTGCCCGGCGTCGAAGTGGTTGCGCAACTGGTCCGTCACTATCCACAGGGGCCGCACTTTGCCCACTCGGTCGGTTACATGGGCCGCATCAACGAGAAAGAGCTCAAAGGCCTCGATCCCGTCAATTACAGCGGCACGCACCACATCGGCAAGACCGGTATCGAGCGTTTCTACGAAGATGAGCTGCATGGTCAGGTCGGCTACGAAGAAGTCGAAACCAATGCACGGGGCCGCGTATTGCGTGTGCTCAAGCGCACCGATCCGATTCCCGGCAAGGATATTGTCCTGAGCCTGGACATCAATCTTCAGGAAGCCGCCGAAGCTGCACTGGGCGGTCGTCGCGGTGCTGTCGTGGCGCTGGACCCGAATACAGGCGAAGTGCTGGCGATGGTCAGCGCACCGAGTTTCGACCCGAATCTGTTCGTGACGGGGATCAGCTTCAAGGCTTACGCCGAGCTGCGCGATTCCATCGACCGGCCACTGTTCAACCGTATTCTGCGCGGCCTTTATCCGCCGGGCTCCACCATCAAGCCTGCGGTCGCCGTTGCCGGGCTGGATGCTGGCGTCGTGACGCCGTCTTCCCGGGTGTTCGACCCCGGTTACTACCAGTTGCCGAACTATGACCATAAATACCGCAACTGGAACCGCACCGGCGATGGCTGGGTGGACCTTGATGTGGCGATCATGCGTTCAAACGATACCTACTTCTACGATCTTGCGCACAAGCTCGGCATCGACCGGCTGTCCACATACATGAACAAGTTCGGCCTTGGGCAGAAGGTGTCTCTGGACATGTTCGAGGAATCTCCCGGCTTGATGCCGTCCCGGGACTGGAAGCGGGCCACCCGGCGTCAGGCGTGGTTCCCCGGCGAAACCCTGATTCTCGGGATCGGCCAAGGTTATATGCAGGCCACGCCGCTGCAACTGGCGCAGGCCACGGCCTTGGTCGCCAACAAGGGCAAGTGGAACCGGCCGCACCTGGCCAAGAGCATCGAAGGCAAGGCGCCGGTTGACGAGAATCCGATGCCGGACATCATCCTGCGCGACCCGTCCAACTGGGCCAGGGTGAACCACGGCATGCAGGAAGTGATGCACGGCGCCCGTGGTACGGCGCGCAAGGCTTCCATCGGTGCGCAATACCGGATCGCCGGTAAAAGCGGTACCGCCCAGGTTGTTGCCATCAAGCAGGGCGAGAAGTACGACCGCACCAAGGTTCAGGAGCGCCATCGTGACCACGCCCTGTTCGTGGGCTTTGCGCCAGCCGACAACCCCAAGATCGTCGTGGCTGTGATGGTGGAGAACGGTGAGTCCGGCTCTGGTGTTGCGGCTCCCGTGGTCCGTCAGGTGATGGATGCCTGGCTGCTCGACCAGAATGGCGCACTCAAACCTGAGTACGCCGGCTCCCTGAATCCGGAGGCTGCGGCCCGTGAAGAGTAATTTCGACCGCATCCTTTCTAGCGAAGACGTGATGCGTCGTCGTGCGACGTTCCTGCAGCGCATCCACATCGATGGCCCGTTGCTTATCCTGTTGCTGACTCTGGCGGCGGGTAGCCTGTTTGTCCTGTATTCGGCCAGTGGCAAGAACTGGGACCTGCTGCTCAAGCAGGCCAGCTCTTTCGGCATCGGCCTGACGGCAATGCTGGTCATTGCCCAGTTCGAGCCGCGATTCATGGCGCGCTGGGTGCCGGTCATGTACGTCATGGGCGTGCTGTTACTGGTGGTGGTGGATGTGATGGGCCACAACGCCATGGGGGCCACACGCTGGATCAACATTCCCGGGGTCATCCGTTTCCAGCCTTCGGAGTTCCTGAAAATCATCATGCCGGCGACCATCGCCTGGTATCTGTCCAAGCGCACCTTGCCGCCGCAGCTCAAGCATGTGGCGGTCAGCCTTGCGTTGATCGGCGTGCCCTTCGTGCTGATCGTGCGCCAGCCTGACCTGGGCACATCCCTGCTGATCCTGGCTTCCGGAGCCTTCGTTCTGTTCATGGCCGGGCTGCGCTGGCGCTGGATCATCAGCGTGCTGGCTGCTGCGGTACCAGCGGCTGTCGCCATGTGGTTCTTCTTCATGCACGACTACCAGAAACAACGGGTGCTGACCTTTCTCGATCCGGAAAGCGACCCGCTGGGCACCGGCTGGAACATCATCCAGTCCAAGGCGGCCATCGGTTCGGGTGGCGTCTTCGGCAAGGGCTGGCTGCTGGGCACCCAGTCGCACCTGGACTTCCTGCCTGAAAGCCACACGGACTTCATCATTGCGGTATTGGGTGAGGAATTCGGGCTGGTGGGAATCTGTGCGCTGCTGGTCATTTACCTGCTACTGATCGGTCGTGGCCTTGTCATCACCGCGCAAGCCCAGACCCTGTTCGGCAAGTTGCTGGCCGGGGCGCTGACAATGACATTTTTTGTTTATGTATTCGTCAATATCGGTATGGTCAGTGGCCTTTTGCCGGTTGTAGGCGTACCACTGCCTTTCATTAGCTATGGCGGAACTTCGCTCGTGACGCTGCTGTCAGCGTTTGGGGTTTTGATGTCGATCCATACGCATCGTAAATGGATCGCTCAGGTTTGATTAAGGTGAAGAATTCAATGCAGGTAGTGCGAAACTGGGCTCGATATGCTCCGGTGGTCGGTCTGGTCAGCATCCTTGGATCTGTACAAGAGACTATCGCCGGCGACTACGAAGGTTCTCCTCAAGTGGCCGAATTTGTCGGTGAGATGACCCGTGAGTACGGTTTTGCCGGCGAGCAATTGATGGACGTGTTTCGCGAAGTCGAGCGCAAGCAGGCGATCCTCGATGCTATTTCCCGCCCGGCCGAACGGGTCAAGCAGTGGAAAGAATATCGCCCGATGTTCATTACCGATGCCCGTATCGCTCGCGGCGTCGATTTCTGGCGTCAGCATGAAGCGGCCCTGGCTCGTGCCGAGCAGGAATATGGCGTGCCTGCGCAGATCATCGTGTCGATCATCGGCGTCGAAACCTTCTTCGGTCGCAATACCGGGAACTACCGGGTGATCGATGCGTTGTCCACGCTGGGCTTCGACTATCCGCCTCGCGCCCCGTTCTTCCGCAAGGAGCTGCGCGAGTTCCTGCTGCTGGCCCGTGAACAGCAGGTCGATCCTATGACCCTCAAGGGTTCATACGCCGGTGCGATGGGACTGCCGCAGTTCATGCCGAGCAGCTTTCGCGCCTATGCCGTGGATTTCGACGGTGACGGGCACATCAATATCTGGACCGATCCGGACGATGCCATCGGCAGTGTCGCCAGCTACTTCAAGCGCCATGGCTGGGTGGCCGGGCAGCGTGTCGTCAGTCGTGCCTCTGCACGCGGCAGTCGGGTCGATGAGGGTTTGAGCCCTGGTCTGGACCCGGTCATGTCGGTCGGGGAGTTGCGAGGCCTGGGCTGGGCGAGTCATGATGCGCTGCGCGACGACCTGCCCGTCACGGCATTTCGCCTTGAGGGCGATCAAGGTCCGGAATACTGGCTGGGATTGAATAACTTTTATGCAGTCACCCGATATAACCGCAGTGTGATGTACGCCATGGCCGTGTATCAGCTGTCTGAATCGTTGGTTCAAGCACGAGGCGTTAAGTAATGCGGCCATTGCCGATTCGTACACCTTTGAAAGTGCTGGCTTGTGCGGGGCTGGCATTGTTGATGGCAAGCTGCTCGTCCACCTCGCGTTCGCCACAACAGCAGAGCGGCACCGCCGTGCGCTCTGCTCCGGGGCTCGATATCAACCGTGCGCACAAGGACGGGGCTCCCTGGTGGGATGTGGATATCTCGCGCATTCCAGATGCCACGCCGACTGTCCACACAGGTCCCTACAAGGCCAACCCTTATACGGTGCTGGGCAAGAGCTACTTCCCGATGAGCGAATCCAAGCGCTATGTCGCCACGGGTACGGCTTCCTGGTACGGCACCAAGTTTCATGGTCAGAACACCGCCAATGGCGAGGTCTATGACCTGTACGGCATGAGCGCAGCCCACAAGACCCTGCCATTGCCCAGCTATGTGCGTGTGACGAACCTCGACAACAACCGTACCGTGATTCTGCGCGTCAACGACCGTGGTCCGTTTTACTCCGACCGGATCATCGACCTGTCCTATGCGGCTGCCAAGAAACTCGGTTATGCCGAAAGCGGCACGGCGCGGGTCAAGGTCGAAGGTATCGATCCGCAGGAATGGTGGGCACAACGGGGTCGCCCGGCGCCATTGGCCCTGGACCAGCCACAAGTGGTGGCCCAGGCGGCCACGCCGGCGTTCACGACCTCCACCGGGACGGTCGAGCAATACACGCCACCCCCTCAGCAGCATGCCGCTCCGCCTGTACCCTTGCAGGTTGACGCAAAAAAAAACGCTTCAGGACAAGCCTCTGGGCTATTTCTCCAGGTGGGAGCCTTCGCGAATCCGGACGCTGCAGAGCTCCTGAGATCGAAGTTGAGCGCGATGGTCCGGGCACCGGTTTTCGTGAGTTCGATAGCCCGCAACCAACAGACGCTCTATCGGGTTCGTATGGGGCCGATAGGCACTCAGGGTGAAGCCCAGCAATTGCAGGATAGTGTCAGATCGGCCAACCTTGGTCAGCCGAGCCTTGTAACACTGGATTGAATCAACAGTCGTTCTTGGCGGTATGAAGAACGATATGCAGTGGCCCGCAATGCGGACTTGCCGTCAGAGCAAGTGTTGCAGGCACTGCCCGCAGGATCGTGTGTTGAACAGGCGATCTTGTCAGCCAGGGTTTTAGCCTGGCGCCACGAGCCGCGGTGAAGTGCATGCGCTTCGCCGGCTTGTTCCGCTTTGCCCGTGAGGGCATGTTTGCCCATTAGCAATTTCGAGAGACGGATGAACATCACCACCTTTGCAAAACGTTTGTGCCTGCTTGTGCCACTGGTCATCGCCCCGGCTGCCTGGGCTGCCGAACAGATGACGCCTGCTGCGCCGCAACTGGCCGCCAAGTCCTACGTGCTGATGGATGCCTCCAGCGGCAACGTTCTGGTTGAAAACAACGGTGACCAGCGTCTGGCTCCTGCGAGCCTGACCAAACTGATGACGGCCTACATCGCGACACTGGAAATCCGTCGCGGCCAGATCGGCGAGAACGATCCGGTCACCGTCAGCGAAAATGCCTGGCGTACCGGCGGTTCGCGGATGTTCATCAAGGTGGGTAGCCAGGTGACGGTCAGCGACCTGCTGCACGGCATCATCATCCAGTCGGGTAACGACGCCAGCGTTGCAGTTGCCGAGCACATTGCCGGCAGCGAAGACGCTTTCGCCGACATGATGAACAAGACGGCCGGCGACCTGGGCATGACCAACAGTCACTTCATGAACCCGACCGGCCTGCCGAACCCTGAGCACTACTCGTCGGCTCATGACATGGCCATTCTGGCACGTGCCATCATCCACGAAGACCCGGCTCACTACGCGATCTACTCGCAGAAAGAGTTCTTCTGGAACGGTATCAAGCAGCCTAACCGCAACCTGCTGCTGTGGCGCGACAAGACCGTTGACGGTCTGAAAACCGGCCACACCGAAGAAGCCGGCTACTGCATGGTGTCCTCGGCAGTGCGTGATGGTATGCGTCTGATCGCCGTGGTGTTTGGCACCAACAGTGAGCAGGCCCGTGCAGCCGAAACCCAGAAGCTGCTGACCTACGGTTTCCGTTTCTTCGAAACCCAGAACTTCTACCAGAAGGGCACCGAGCTGGCCCAGGCGTCCGTCTGGAAAGGCACCACCCGTCAGGTCAAGGCTGGTCTGGCAGAAGACCTGAGCATGACCATGCCCAAAGGCGACATGAAGAAGCTCAGCGCCAGCATGACCATGAACCCGCAACTGGTTGCGCCAATTGCCAAGGGTGACGTGATCGGCAAGGTTGAAGTGAAGAAGGAAGACAAGGTTGTGCACACTGCCAACCTCATCGCACTGGAAGCTGTCGAGGAAGGTGGTATTTTCCGCCGCGTGTGGGATAGCATTCGCCTGTTCTTCTACGGCTTGTTCAACTGACCTTCTAGTAATCAATGCCGACCTTCTCGCGGCCTGCTTCATGAGCAGGCCGCGTGTCCGTCGTCACGGCTTGTGAGACCTTTACTGCCATGACCGATACCGACGTCAAGTCGCACAAAATCGAATTCCCCTGCGATGACTACCCGATCAAAGTGATCGGCGACACCAGCGTGGGGTTTACTGCTGCAGTGATCGAGATTCTCGGCAAACACGCCAAGATCGACGTCTCCACGCTCGCCGAGCGTCAGAGCAGCAACGGCAAGTACACCACCGTACAACTGCATATCGTCGCCACCGGCGAAGACCAGTTGCGTGATATCAATAGTGCCCTTCGCGCTACGGGTGTCGTGCATATGGTGCTCTGATGGGCGACATCCTGGGCTTTCGTGATCTTGGCTTGATCGATTACGAAAGCGCCTGGCATGCCATGCAGCGCTTCACCGACGGGCGTGACCGTGACACCGCAGACGAGATCTGGCTGGTGCAGCATCCCCCGGTCTTTACCCAGGGACAGTCCGGCAAGGCAGAACATTTGCTGTTGCCGGGTAATATTCCTGTCGTACAGGTCGATCGTGGCGGCCAAGTGACCTATCATGGCCCCGGCCAATTGGTTGCCTATCTGTTGCTCGATGTCAGGCGCCTTGGATTTGGGGTTCGCGATCTGGTTACCCGGATCGAAAACACCCTTATTGCCTTGCTGGACAGTTATGGGGTGACGGCGGCGGCCAAGGCCGATGCCCCTGGCGTATATGTCGACGGCGCGAAAATCGCGTCTCTCGGCCTGCGCATTCGTAACGGTTGCTCATTTCATGG
This sequence comes from Pseudomonas sp. Irchel 3A18, assembly GCF_900187465.1. Taxonomy (NCBI): domain Bacteria; kingdom Pseudomonadati; phylum Pseudomonadota; class Gammaproteobacteria; order Pseudomonadales; family Pseudomonadaceae; genus Pseudomonas; species Pseudomonas sp. Irchel 3A18. Next base: position 310,204 of record NZ_FYDI01000006.1, on the reverse strand, counting down.
ACTGGCGTTGAACGTCGACATGGACCTGGAGCCGTTCCGCCGCATCAACCCCTGTGGATATGCCGGACTGGCAATGACCCAGTTGCGCGATCACGCAGGGAAGACGGAATTTTCCGAGGTAAGTGCCCGGCTGCGCGTGCAGCTCGTCAAACACCTCGACTATGCTGAGCAGGCGACCCTTACGGGCGGAATAGAACGATATGACTGACACCGTGCAAACCCTGATCCCGACGCTGGATGTTTCCGAGCGCGCTCCCCGTCCGAAAGTCGAAGCGGGCGTAAAGCTGCGCGGTGCCGAAAAAGTCGCACGCATCCCGGTCAAGATCATCCCGACGGTCGAGCTGCCCAAGAAGCCGGACTGGATTCGCGTGCGAATCCCGGTTTCCCCGGAAGTCGACCGTATCAAGCAACTGCTGCGCAAGCACAAGCTGCACAGCGTCTGCGAAGAGGCATCCTGCCCGAACCTGGGCGAATGTTTCTCCGGCGGCACCGCGACCTTCATGATCATGGGTGACATCTGCACCCGTCGCTGCCCGTTCTGCGACGTCGGCCATGGCCGTCCGAAGCCTCTGGATACCGAAGAACCGCATAACCTGGCAGTGGCGATTGCCGACCTGCGCCTCAAGTACGTGGTCATCACCTCGGTCGACCGTGACGACCTGCGCGACGGCGGTGCCCAGCACTTTGCTGACTGCATCCGTGAAATCCGTGCCTTGTCGCCGAATGTCCAGCTCGAAACTCTGGTCCCGGACTACCGCGGCCGCATGGACGTTGCGCTGGAAATCACCGCAGCCGAGCCGCCTGATGTGTTCAACCACAACCTGGAAACCGTACCGCGCCTGTACAAGGCTGCGCGTCCGGGTTCGGACTATCAGTGGTCGCTGACCCTCTTGCAACGCTTCAAGCAGATGGTGCCGCACGTTCCGACCAAATCCGGCCTGATGCTGGGCCTGGGCGAAACCGACGACGAAGTCATCGAAGTCATGCAGCGCATGCGCGAACACGACATCGACATGCTGACCCTTGGTCAGTACCTGCAACCTTCGCGCAGCCACTTGCCGGTCCAGCGCTTCGTGCACCCGGACACCTTCGCCTGGTTCGCCGAGGAAGGTTACAAGATGGGCTTCAAGAACGTGGCTTCCGGGCCGCTGGTGCGTTCGTCGTACCATGCCGACGAACAGGCCAAGATTGCCAAGAATCTGCTCTGAGGAGAATTTGACGGGTAATGAAAAACGGGCCGGATAGTGATATCCGGCCCGTTTTTTTATGGCGGTCTGTCAGGGCTTGCGCAGGTTGTTCAGCAGCTCATGAGTCGGATAGCCATCGGCTGGCCAGCCAAAGGACTGCTGGGCACTGCGAATCGCCTTGCGGGTATTGGCACCGATAATGCCGTCTGGTGCGCCTGCATCGTACTTGCGGGCCGACAGCAGGGTCTGCAGCTCGATCCGCTCTGAGCGGCTCAGAGGCAGGTCTGTACGAGGCCAGTTGCCTACGATGTAACCGGCCCCTTTGAAGCGGTCGGAAAGCAGGCTGATGGCCAGGGCATAGGACGACGAGTTGTTGTAGCGCAGAATGGCGCGGAAGTTGTCCAGCACCAGGAAGGCCGGGCCGCGATAGCCCGCAGGCAGAAGCAGGGCCGCTTGCTGCTGGCTGGAGGCCAGAGGCAGTGCCGAGCCGTCGGGAAGCTTCAGGCCAAGCTTTTGCCATTCAGTCAGGCTCTTGCGGGTCGAAGCGTCAGCCAGGGCGTAGTCGAAATCCGAACTCAATACCACTTCGAAGCCCCACGGCTGGCCACGCTGCCATCCCGAGCTTTGCAAGTAATGAGCGGTGGATGCCAGGGCGTCGGCCGGTGTGTTCCAGATATCCCGACGACCATCTCCGTTGAAGTCCACTGCATGGGTGTTGTAGGTGGTCGGTATGAACTGGGTCTGCCCCATGGCGCCAGCCCATGAGCCAAGCATTTTCTCAGGCGTTATATCGCCTTGCTGGAGGATTTCCAGCGCCGCCAGCAACTGGCTCTGGGCGAAGTCCGGGCGACGGCCTTCATAGGCCAGTGTGGCCAGGGAGCGGATTACCGACTGCGAACCCTGGAACTGTCCGAAGTTACTCTCCATGCCCCACACCGCGACCAGTGCCTGACGGTCGACGCCATAGCGTTGCTCGATGTTCTGCAGGTCGGTGCTGTACTGGGAAAGCAGGGCCTGGCCCTTGCGTACCCGTGCGGCAGAAATCGCGCCGTCCAGGTATTCCCACACCGGGCGGCTGAACTCTGGTTGGCTGCGGTCGGCCTTCACCACGCTCATGTCCGGCGTCACGCCGCTGAATGCACGGTCGAAGACGTCTGCGCGAATACCGGCCTTCAGTGCCTGATTGCGAAAGCCAGCCTGCCATTCCGCAAAGCTGATGGCGGGCTGGATGGTGAGGTTTTCATCCACGACCAGAGCCGGTGTCGGCACCGCTACGGGCGCAACAGGCAGGGTCTTGCTGGCTTGAAGAGGGGTGGCATCGGCAGCAGTGGGTTTTTCTGCACAAGCTACCAGAGCAATAAGACTGGAGGCGGCGATGAGTTGGCGCAACTGCCAGGGATGGGTAAAACAAGAAGGCATGCTTGGGTCCAAAGGGATTACCGATAGATGCAGACCTTAACACGGCTTGGCGGTTGAAATCGCCTGGAGGCTTGTTGCTCTTTATCACGCAGCCAGAAAGCAAGAAGCCTCCCAGCTTTTAGACTGGAAGGCTTCTCGGCGGTAGCTGCCTTTGCCCTTGGCGGGTCGTTCCTGACGACTGCGGAACAATGGCTGGGCAATGATGGACTTGGCCTTGTTCGGCCGCTTCGATTTGCTCATGGCGGGGTGCTCTCGGCTGGGTGTTGAACGGTGTGCATGATCAGGCAGGGCGGGGCTTGTGTCTAATAGTTGTGTGCTATGGCGAACTTGTTCGCGAATGAATTCGCGAAACACACTCACTCAGCAGGCAACGGCAGTTTCTGACCGGCCATCAACAGGGCCAACCGACTCAGGCTGCTCCAGGGTGAACCGGCGGCCTGGCCTTTGATCTGGGCGTCGATGCGTTGGGCGTCCATCAGCAGTTGAGCCCAGCGCTTGGCGGAGTAGCGTTGCAGGGCTTTGCTCATCAGGGGTTTGCGCTTGTCCCATATCGGCGGCCTTGCCGAGCTGAAGACTTTATCCAGCGGGATGCCCTGGCTGTACTGCAATGACATGTTGGCCAGTACCCGAAGCTCCCGGGTCAGCGCCCAGAGAATCACCGGCGTCTCGACGCCTTCACCGCGCAGTCCTTCCAGAATGCGCAGGGCATGGGCGGCTTCGCCATTGAGTACCGCGTCGGTCAGGCCGAAAACATCGAAGCGTGCACTGTCAGCCACGGCCGCCTGCACGGTGTCGACGGTGATCTGGCCTTCCTCGGCCATCAGCTTGAGCTTTTCGACTTCCTGGGCGGCAGCCAGCAGGTTGCCTTCGACACGGGCGGCAATCAGCTCGACGGCATCCTGAGTGGCAGACAGTCCGGCCTGGGAAAGACGCTGGCGAATCCATTGCGGTAGCTGGCCGATATCCACCGGCCAGATCTGCAGGAACTGGGTCTGCGGGCCTTCGATCAGCGCCTTGCCCCATTTGGTCTTCTGGGCGCTGCCGTCCAGCTTGGGCAGGCTGATCAGCAGCAGCGTGTCTTCGGCAGGGTTGGCGCAGTACTCCATCAGCGCGGCAGCGCCTTTGTCGCCGGGTTTCCCCGACGGCAGGCGCAGCTCCAGCAGGCGGCGTTCAGCAAACAGCGACATGCTGGCGCCTGCCTGCAGCAGCGTGCCCCAGTCAAAGCTGGCATCGGCGCTGAATACCTGGCGTTCGTCGAAACCTTGCTGGCGGGCGGCCGTGCGGATGGCGTCGGCAGCCTCCTGGCAGAGCAGCGGATCGTCGCCGCTGATGACATACACAGGCGCGAGCGCGCCTTGCAGATGCTTGCTGAGTTGGGCGGGGGCGAGTTTCATGGTTCTGATGATACCGGGGCCAGCAAGCTGGCCCCGGACACTTACCTGGCTGGTATTTCGAGAGGCGACTGCTGAGGCGTCTCGTCGCGTACCCGCTGGGCCGCTTCCAGGGCGTCCGCTTCAGCCTTGGCAACATCGTTGGCTTTCTTCTGCAGTTGCTCCAGACGCTCCGGGGTCAATTGTTGCAAGCGAGCCATCATCTTCTGGACCAGCTCGCTACGCATTTCATTGCGCACTTGCTGGGCTTCGTTATCCGAAGCGGTCAGGTTGTTGCCGTCATGGTTGTAGATTTTCTCTACGCTGACTTTATCGCCAAGCAGGACGAGGTCTTTCTCGCCACGCATTTCGTAGTTGAGCGTAACGGTTAACTGGTACTCGGCCGAGCGACCGGAGCCCGAATAGCTGGCAGTGCGCTGTGTTTCGGATTCGTTGGTCAGGATCAGCTTGTAGGGCGCGCCGGTGTAGATCTTGACGCCCGAGTTGGTCAGTGTGCGATTGAGCTGGGTGACTGTTTCGCCGTACTGATTGCGTGCACTCAGATCCAGTTCCTTGATCGCCAGCTCGTTGGTGCCGGTGCCACGCAGCTGGAAGCCACAGGCACTCAACAACACCGCCAGGCCCATCACCAGCAAATTGCGTTTGATCATCTTGATGCTCCCCTTGAATCCGTTTGGGCCGACCTTGCAGCCCTGGAAATATGTCTGGCGCCCGGCCTTTGCCTGGCGCCCGATCCAATCAGCTTGCGACGATATTGACCAGCTTGCCCGGCACGACGATTACTTTGCGGATCGTCAGGCCATCAATGAAGCGCAGCACGTTTTCGTTGACCCGTGCAGCGGCTTCGACTTCTTCGCGGCTGGCGCTGGCCGGCATTTCGATCTGGCCACGCAGCTTGCCGTTGACCTGAATCACCAGTTGCAGGCTGTCCTGTACCAGTGCGCTTTCGTCCAGAACCGGCCAGCCGGCATCGATAACCGCGTTGTCATGCCCCAACTGTTTCCACAGCTCGTGGCTGATGTGCGGCGTGATCGGTGCCAGCAGCAGGGCGACGGTTTCCAGACCTTCCTGAAGCAGTGCGCGATCCTGAGCAGTAGCCTGAGGGACCTTTTCCAGCACGTTCATCAAGGTCATCACCTGGGCGACGGCCGTGTTGAATTTCTGGTTCTGACCAATATCCTGGCTCGCCTGCTTGATCGCCTGATGAATGGAGCGGCGGATGGCCTTCTGGTCATCGCTCAGGGTTGCCAGATCAAGGCTGCCCGGCAGGCCCTGGCCGACGTGGGCCTGAGCCAGACGCCATACGCGGCGAAGGAAGCGGTGCGAACCTTCGACGCCGGAGTCGGACCACTCCAGGCTCATGTCAGGCGGCGAGGCGAACATCATGAACAGACGGCAGGTGTCGGCGCCGTACTGATCGATCATGGTTTGCGGGTCGATGCCGTTTTTCTTCGACTTCGACATCTTTTCGGTGCCACCGATTTCCACTGGCAGGCCGTCGCTGGTCAGGACTGCACTGATGACCTTGGCCTTGGCGTCACGCTCCAGGGTTACATCGGCAGGGTTGATCCAGGTCTTCTTGCCGCTGGTTTCCATGCGGAAGTAGGTTTCGGCGTTGACCATGCCTTGAGTCAGCAGGTTCTTGAACGGCTCGTTGGACGTTACCAGACCTTCATCGCGCATCAGTTTGTGGAAGAAGCGCGCATAGAGCAGGTGCAGGATTGCGTGTTCGATACCGCCGATGTATTGATCCACCGGCAGCCAGTGTTTGGCAGCGTTCGGCTCGACCAGGCCACCTTCGTAGTGCGGGGAAGCGTAACGTGCGTAGTACCAGGACGATTCCACGAAGGTGTCCATGGTGTCGGTTTCACGCTTGGCCGGTGCGCCACATTTCGGGCAACTGCACTCGTAGAACTCAGGCATGCGCGCCAGTGGCGAGCCTGCACCGTCGGGTACGACGTCTTCCGGCAGTACGACCGGCAGTTGATCTTCCGGAACCGGTACGTCGCCGCACGTGGCGCAGTGGACGATCGGGATCGGGCAGCCCCAGTAGCGCTGGCGGCTGATGCCCCAGTCGCGCAGGCGGAACTGAGTGCGGGACTGGCCCAGGTTTTTCTTGAGAAGGGCGGCTTCGATGGCGTCGAACGCGCCCTGGAAATCCAGGCCGTCGAATTCGCCGGAATTGATCAGCACGCCATGCTCGCCGTAGGCTTCCTGCCATGGTGCCGGGGTTTCGTCGCCCGCGCTGGTACGCACAACGGCCTTGATCGGCAGGTTGTACTTGGTGGCGAACTCGTAATCGCGCTCGTCGTGAGCCGGTACGGCCATGACCGCGCCGTCGCCGTAGTGCATCAGCACGTAGTTGGCGACCCACACCGGCAGCTTTTCACCGGTCAGTGGATGCTCGACGAACAGCGAGGTCGGCAGGCCTTTCTTTTCCTGGGTGGCGACGTCGGCTTCGGCAACGCTGCCGCCCTTGCACTCATCGATGAACGCTTGCAGCTCGGCATTGCCTTGGGCTGCCTGGGTCGCCAGCGGATGCTCGGCGGCCACGGCCACGTAGGTGGCGCCCATCAAGGTGTCGGGGCGTGTGGTGAAGACTTTCAGCGCGCCGGCTTCGCCAATGGAGGCTTCGTGGTAAGGGAACTGGACTTCCATGCCACGGGACTTGCCGATCCAGTTGCGTTGCATGGTCTTGACCTGTTCAGGCCAGCCCGGCAACTCGTCGAGGCTTTGCAGCAGCTCATCGGCGTAGGCCGTGATCTTGAAGTAGTACATCGGGATTTCGCGCTTCTCGATCAGCGCGCCCGAACGCCAGCCACGGCCGTCGATGACTTGCTCGTTGGCCAGTACGGTCTGGTCGATCGGGTCCCAGTTGACGGTGCCGTTCTTGCGGTAGATCACACCTTTCTCGAACAGGCGAGTGAACAGCCATTGTTCCCAGCGGTAGTAGTCTGGCTTGCAGGTGGTCACTTCACGGGACCAGTCGATGGCCAGGCCCAGGCTCTTGAGCTGGTCCTTCATGTAAGCGATGTTTTCGTAAGTCCACTTGGCCGGCGCGACATTGTTGTCGATTGCGGCGTTTTCCGCAGGCATGCCGAAAGCATCCCAGCCCAGGGGCTGCAGGACGTTCTTGCCCTGCATGCGCTGGTAGCGAGAGATCACGTCGCCAATGGTGTAGTTGCGCACATGACCCATGTGCAGCTTGCCGCTCGGATAAGGGAACATCGACAGGCAGTAGAATGTTTCCTTGCCTGGCTGCTCACTGACTTCAAAAGACTTTTGCTCTTCCCAAAAGGCTTGGGCGGCGGCTTCGATTTCGCGGGGCTGATAGAGTTCGTGCATGGCTACTTTTTACTAAAGATTGGTGACCCTTGACCTCTTCATTGCTTCGCCGAGTCAGCTTGGCACCCTTTGCCGGACAATCGTGACTGTCTTTGCGGTGCGTACAGGCTCTTGGAGAGCGGAAGTGGAATTACAGGAAGCGCCGTAGCATACATGAGCGCTGTCTACCGAGGGAAACGCTGATTGTTACACCGCCCCTCCAAAGACCGTTCAGACGGCTCTATCTGGCCGTTGGTCGCAGTATCTCGCCTGTTTTTACAGCAGCGCTAAGCTCAATAGCGAGGGTATGTTCTTATCTTCAAAGAGGTGAGCGGATGACAGAGTTGCAGCACACAGTAAGCACTCCTGAGCTGTATGAACGTTTGATCCATCGTCTGGGGCTTGCTCTGGAAACGGCAGATACCGCGGTTCGACTCCGTAACGAGTCGCCCGTCGAGCTTGAACTTGCAGGTTTGAGCAGTGCCGAACTCGAATTTATCGAGGCTTATCTTGAGAAAGATACGATGGGTGTGAGCGGGGCTGTTAAGGGTAAGTCTGAGGGCAGTTTCATTGTTTCGCCGGAGCAGACACATTCGATAATGCCGCCCAAAGAGTCCGCCAGAATCATCTGGCTCAAGGACAGGAGGCGGGCCAGGGTATCGGGTGGGTTGAGCCGTTACACGTCAAATACCACGTTCAAGCTCTAACCGTAGCGGGCTGCGTGTCCGCCTTATAAGCATTGCTGCTTAGTGTCAAAAAACTTAGGCTTCGGGCATCTCTGGAGATGCTCGATGCCTATACGTTATCTGCTTAAAGCCCTTCTTCTGCCTCCGGGCATTTTCTTTGTATTGCTGATCAGCGCCTGGTGGCTGCGTCGCACCCGTCCGCGTATCGCGGCTGTGTGTTTCACGCTGGGCCTGGGCGGCTTCTGGCTGATGACCCTGCCTGTGGTGGTGGAGTGGGCTGCGCGGGGGCTTGAAAGCGAGCAGCCCTTGTCGCGCCAGCAGTGGTCGACGCTTGCGCAGCAGGCCGATGCCATTGTGGTGCTTGGGGCAGGGCGCGAGCGCAATGACCCGGCCTGGGGCACGGATACCCCGACGGGGCCAGGACTTGAGCGGTTGCGCTTTGCTGCACAACTGTCGAAGGCTTCAGGGCTGCCGATCCTGACAACCGGTGGCCTGCATTTTGGCGAGCCGCCAAGCGAGGCAGCGATCATGGCTCAATCGCTGCAAGATGACTTCGGTGTCACGGTGCGCTGGCAGGAAGGGCTCAGCCGCACCACCTGGGAGAATGCGACCATGACAGCCGAGGTCTTGCAGCCTTTGGGAATCAAGCGGGTTGTGGTGGTCACTCAGGCCTGGCACATGCCTCGCTCACGCTGGAGCTTCGAGGAAGCAGGTTTCACCGTAGTCGCCGCCCCCGTCGGATTCCTGGGAAGCGCCAACGACCAGCCATTGGGTGGCTGGGTACCTGAAGCCAAAGCTTTCATGCAGAACATGTGGTTGATCAATGAAGCGTTGGGGCAGTTGTTTTATAGGGTTGTGTATTGAGCTGCAAGCCGCAAGCTTTAAGCTTCACGTCAAAAGCTTGTAGCTCCCTTCCCTATACCGTCTTTGCAATTCGCGCCGCCAGCAATGCCCAGCCAAACAACAGCCCGCAGACGATGATCAGCGGCCATGAGCGCCAGTGCAGGTAGGGTGTCAGTTCCTGCATCGGGACCACTTCGCCATACAGCACGCCGCGTTCAAATTGCGGTATCTGCACGGTGATCTTGCCGAACGGGTCGATCAGGCCGGTGACGCCGTTGTTGGTGGCACGGATCATCCAGCGACCGGCCTCCAGGGCGCGCATCTGTGCCATCTGCAGGTGTTGCAGCGGGCCAATGGAGGTGCCGAACCAGGTGTCGTTGCTGATGGTCAGCAGCACGTCGCTTTGTGCCGCAAGGCTGGCCGCGAATTCCGGGTAGACCACTTCATAGCAAATGAACGGCGCAACCTGATAACCCTTGGCCTGCAGCATGCTCTGGTCGCTCGGGCCGCGGGCGAAGTCTGACATTGGCAGATCGAAGAAGGCGATCAGCCCGCGAAGAATGTCCTGCAGCGGCACGTATTCGCCAAACGGAACAAGCTTCTGCTTCAGATAGGTGCCATCACCTTCCCCAGTGACCGTGATGCCGTTGTAGTAACGGGACTCGCCGCGCTCGGTCACTTCGCGCACCGGTACGCCGGTAATGAGCGCCGAGCCTCGTTGGGCGGCAAACTTGCCCATCATCGTCAGATAACCTTCCGCCGACTCCTTGAGCACCGGCACAGCTGTTTCCGGCCAGACGATCAGGTCGGCCTGCTGCGAGTTGAATGTCATGTCGCGATAAAGCGCCAGTTGCGCATTCAACTGCTTGGGGTCCCACTTCATGCTTTGTTCGATGTTGCCCTGTATCGCCGCGACTTTCAGCGGTGCGCCTGCCGGTGAAGTCCAGGCGTGGTTTTTGAGGGCGATACCGATAATCCAGGGTGCCAGCAACAGCACGACGCCTGCTACCAGGAAGGACTTGCGTGCCCGCAAGCGGTGCAGATTGCTCAGCAGTGCAACGGTCAGCGCCAGTACGAAGGAGATAAGCCAGATACCACCGACCGGTGCCAGGCCGGCCAGCGGACCATGGAGCTGGCTGTAACCCGAATACAGCCACGGGAAGCCGGTCAGGAACCAGCCGCGGAAGGCTTCCTGAGCGGTCCACAAGGCCGCGAAGGCCAGGGCGTCGGCCAGCGGCGCTTCATTGCGGCGAATCCAGCGTGCCCAGACCCAGGCGGGCAGGGCAAAGAACAGGGCGATCAGGCTGATGAACAACAGCATCAACAAGCCGGCCAGTAGTGGCGAGGCACCACCGTAGGTGTTGATGCTGACGTAGATCCAGCTGGTGCCTGCGCCGAACAGGCCGAAGCCGTAGCACCAGCCCCTGACGAATGCCTGGCGCGGACTCGGCTCGCGCAGGCCCAGGTAGAAAATCGCCACCGCCACCAGGGCCAGAGGCCAGATGTCGAAGGGCGCCAGGGCCAGGGTCGTGAGTCCGCCAGCCGCCACGGCCAGCAGATTACCGGGCCAGCCGGGACGGGTTATCCAGCGCATGTCTATTCCTTGAAGCGTTACGGGCGAGAGATAGGGCTCAGGCGTAGTAAGTGAATGCGACGGCTGTCAGCGCTCAGGACACGGAAACGATAGGCACCGATTTCGGTGATTTCGTTGCGCTTGGGCAAATGACCGAATGCATTCATGACCAGCCCGCCGACCGTATCGAATTCGTCATCGGAGAATTCGCTGTCGAAGAACTCGTTGAAGCTCTCGATGGGAGTCAGGGCCTTGACCAGGAAGTCGCCGCTGGGCAGCGGTTTGATGTAGCTGTCCTCTTCGACGTCATGCTCGTCCTCGATGTCGCCGACGATCTGTTCCAGCACGTCTTCGATGGTCACCAGACCGGCCACACCGCCGTATTCGTCAATGACGATGGCCATGTGGTTGTGGTTGGCGCGGAACTCGCGCAGCAGCACGTTGAGGCGCTTGGACTCGGGGACGAATGTCGCCGGGCGCAGCAGGCTCTTGATGTCGTCGCTGTCGCCGTCGGCCTTGAGGATCAGCGGCAGCAGATCCTTGGCCAGCAGCACGCCGAGCACGTCGTCGTGGCTTTCGCCGATCACCGGATAGCGCGAATGTGCGGCATCGATGACAGCTGGCAGGAATTCGCGGGGTGTCTGGGTCGCCTTGATGCTGATCATCTGCGAGCGCGGCACCATGATGTCGCGTACTTGCAGGTCAGCCACCTGAATGGCCCCTTCGACAATGGCCAGCGCTTCGCTGTCCAGCAGTTTGTTCTGTTGGGCTTCGCGTAGCAGCTCAAGCAGCTCCTGGCGGTTTTTCGGCTCGTGGACAAAAGCCTGGGTCAGTTTACCCAGCCATGACTTTTGTCCGTTGCTCGATCGGTCTTCGCTCATAGCCCTTACTCGTGATCCTTGCTTGTCGTTTCTGAAGGTTGATGTTCGGCGCTTTCGTCGTCTGCATAAGGATCCGGATAGCCCAGTTCCTCAAGCAACGTTCGTTCCAGTGCTTCCATTTCTTCGGCCTCTTCATCGTCGATATGGTCGTAACCAAGCAGATGAAGGCAGCCGTGAATGACCATGTGCGCCCAATGCGCATCAACGGCCTTGCCTTGTTCCTGTGCTTCGCGATTGACCACCGGCACGCAGATGACCAGATCGCCCAGCAGCGGGATGTCCAGCATGTCGTCGGGCACGTCCGCAGGAAAGGAAAGCACGTTGGTGGCGTAATCTTTGTGCCGCCATGTGTGATTAAGTTCGCGCCCTTCGGGTTCGTCGACCAGACGGATGGTCAGCTCCGAATCGGCGCTGCGCTGGCGCAGGCCCATTTCGCACCAGAGGCGGAACTGGGCTTCGCTGGGGGCTTTGGTTTCGCTTGCCAGTTGCAGATCCAGCTCAAGCATCGCGGCGGCTGTCCCGTGAGGAATTGACGCTGCTGCTCTGCGTGTCGCTGAAACGGTCATCGAAGCGCTCATAGGCTTCGACGATGCGCTGCACCAGCGGATGGCGAACCACGTCCTTGGGTTTGAAATGGGTGAAGCTGATGCCCGGTACGTCCTTGAGAACATCGATGACATGAGTCAGGCCCGACTTCGTGCCCTTGGGCAGGTCGACCTGGGTAATGTCACCCGTGATGACGGCGGTAGAGCCAAAGCCAATACGGGTCAGGAACATTTTCATCTGCTCGACGGTGGTGTTCTGACTTTCGTCGAGAATGATGAAGCTGTTATTAAGGGTGCGTCCGCGCATGTAGGCCAGCGGTGCAACTTCAATGACCTGCTTCTCGATCAGCTTGGCGACGTATTCGAAGCCCAGCATTTCGTAGAGGGCGTCGTAGAGCGGGCGCAGATAGGGGTCGATCTTCTGGGCCAGGTCGCCGGGCAGGAAGCCGAGCTTTTCACCCGCTTCCACGGCCGGACGCACCAGCAGGATGCGGCGGATCTGCTCGCGCTCCAGGGCATCCACCGCACAGGCGACGGCCAGATAGGTCTTGCCGGTCCCCGCAGGGCCGATGCCGAAGTTGATGTCGTTCCCGAGTATTTCCTTGACGTAACGCTGCTGATTCAAGCCGCGTGGGCGAATCATGCCTTTCTTGGTGCGCAGGGCCACGCCCACTTCGGCGGCCGGATGGTTGTCCAGCCCGTCGACACCGGATTCCTGCAGGAACAGGTGAACCATGTCTGGCGTCAGGTCCGTACCTTTGGTTTCACGGTACAGGCGGCGCAGAAGGTTTTCAGCCGAGGTGGTTTGCCGGGACTCGCCAATGAGCTCGAATTGATTGCCGCGATTGCGGATCTCGATGTCCAGGCGTTGTTCGATCAAGCGCAGATGCTCGTCGAGTTGCCCGCACAAGTTGGCGAAACGATGGGCCTCGAAAGGTTCGAGGATGAAGCGATGAGGTTCTGTGGGAGCGTTCAAGGTCGTTTTTAGCCGCCCGACGGCAGTTGAGTTGAATTGAAGAATACCCCTAGAGAACTTTGGGCGAAAGGTCTGACGTCGTTCGCAAATGAATTCGCCCCCAGCGGGCCATCCGTAGGAGCGAATTCATTCGCGAAGAAAACCCTACTGCAACAGCGAACCACGCAGCGAATGCGGCTGTGCATCGTCAATGTGCACATCGGCGAATTGCCCGATCAGCTTGGGGTTGTCGCAGCGAAAGTTGACGATCCGGTTGTTTTCGGTGCGCCCTTGCAACTCGCCGGGGTCCTTTTTCGAGTAATCGGTCACCAGGATGCGCTGGGTGCTGCCGACCATTTGTCGGCTGATCTCGAAACCCTGCTGGTTGAGACGATGTTGCAGGGCCGCCAGGCGTTCCTTTTTGAGGGCTTCCGGGGTGTCGTCTTTCAGATCGGCGGCTGGCGTACCAGGGCGCGGGCTGTAGATGAACGAGAACGAAAAATCGAAACCCACGTCCTGGATCAGCTTCATGGTGTTCTCGAAGTCTTTCTCGGTTTCGCCCGGAAAGCCGACGATGAAGTCCGAACTGATGCTGATACCCGGCACGGCAGCCTTGAGTTTGCGCAGCTTGGATTTGTATTCCAGCGTGGTGTGATTGCGCTTCATGGCCGCCAGGACACGGTCGGAGCCTGATTGCACCGGCAGGTGCAGGTGTTTGACCAGTTCCGGCACTTCGGCGTGGGCCTGGATCAGGCTGTCGGAAAACTCCAGAGGGTGTGAAGTGGTGTAGCGGATGCGGTCGATACCATCGACTGCCGCAACCACGCGGATCAGGTCGGCCAGATCGGCGACGCGGCCGTCATGGGTCGTGCCGCGATAGCCGTTGACGTTCTGGCCCAGCAGCGTGATTTCACGCACGCCGTTTTCGGCCAGGTGAATGACTTCTGCCAGTACGTCATCGAACGGACGGCTGACTTCTTCACCACGGGTATAAGGCACGACGCAGAACGTGCAGTACTTGCTGCAACCTTCCATCACCGACACATAGGCACTTGGCCCGTCGATGCGCGGCTCGGGCAGGTGGTCGAATTTCTCGATTTCCGGGAACGACACATCCACCTGAGGCAGGCGGGTGATGCGTGCGGTGTCGATCATTTCCGGCAGGCGGTGCAGGGTTTGCGGGCCGAAGACCACGTCCACGTAAGGAGCGCGATCACGAATGGCCGCGCCTTCCTGACTGGCGACGCAACCACCGACAGCGATGACCATCTCTGGGTTGGCCAGCTTCAGTTCACGCCAGCGACCCAGTTGGGAGTAGACCCGATCCTGGGCTCGCTCGCGAATCGAGCAGGTATTGAGCAGGATCACGTCGGCATCTTCCGCGCGAGCGGTGACTTCCAGGGCTTGATGTTCGCCCAGCAGATCGACCATGCGCGAGCTGTCGTACTCGTTCATCTGGCAACCGTGGGTTTCGATATAAAGCTTCTTGGCCATGCGTGATCATCAGCGGATTCAAAGAACCGCGCATTATAGGGACGATGCTCACGGGTTCCTAGCGTTGGCTGTCCGATGGGCATGCTATAGTTCGTGCCCTTTTTTCAATCCCCGATCGTTATCCGGCTTTTATGACCAAACGCGAAGCTCCAATCTACAAGGTTATTTTCCTCAACCAGGGCCAGGTGTTCGAGATGTACGCCAAGCAGATCTATCAGAGCGATCTGTGGGGATTTCTGGAAGTGGAAGAGTTCGTCTTCGGCGAGCGCACGACTGTCGTGGTTGATCCCAGCGAAGAAAAGCTCAAGGCACAGTTCGAGGGCGTGGTGCGCAGTTTCGTGCCGATGCATTCGATTGTGCGTATCGACGAGGTCGAGCGCATGGGTACGCCAAAGATCAGCGAGGCGCGTGGAGGTGGCAATGTAATGCCGTTTCCGATGCCAATGCCTGAAAAGTAGAAAGCAGTAGAACAGTAAGGAAAGCCTGCCCTGAAGCGATTCGATCAGGGCAGTGGCGAGAACGGGCTGCGCCCTTCAGCGGTTTGCAGTTCCATCAGGTATTTGCGGAAGATCTGGCCCAGCACCTGGGTCGCGACTTCCAGTTCGTCGCGCTTCATCTTGGCCGATACTTCGTCCGCCGCATCCAGCGCTTCTTCCGAGCCATTGACCGCCGCCATCTTCAGCACGATATACGCCTGAATGTTATTGGCCTGCACGCCTTCGCCGCGGGCGAACATCAAGCCCAACTGATACTGCGCCTGCGCATGGCCCAGCAACGACGCCTGCTCGAAATAGTTCAGCGCCTGTGGCAGGTCACGAGGGGTGTTCTGGCCTTCGTAATAGAACTCGCCCAGCTCGTATTGCGCTTGTGCATCCCCCGATTGTGCAGCTTGCTGGCATGCCGAAAGCGCAGCCGGAAGATTCTCGGGCTGAGTATTGAGGGTACAACGACCCACCGCTGGGATTAACAACGAGTTGCTCCCTGCATTGGTCAGCAGGGGATAGACAAGCAACAGGCAGCCCAATGCAAGGGTGCGGCCGGTGCGGTTCATGGGAGTCGACTTACCTCTGAAAAAGGTGCGGGCTTGCCCGTCCAGCGAAACGTGCTGGCTGGCCATTATGAAATAAGCAGGGCCAACCTTACAAAGTCTTTACGGATTTTCTGCTGCACGGGCTGATTTAACACCCCGTAGGAGCGAATTCATTCGCGAAAAAAATTATTCACGAATGAATTCGTTCCTACATTAGCTTATTTCAGCGCAGCGAACGCTTTTTCGGCAGCATCCAGGGTCAGTTTCAGCTCCGCTTCGCCATGAGCGATGGAGGTGAAGCCGGCTTCAAATGCGCTTGGCGCAAGGTATACGCCGCCTTCCAGCATCAGGTGGAAGAAGCGTTTGAAGCGGTCGGCATCGCTGGTCATGACGTCCTGGAAGGTCACGATTTCCTTGGCGTCACTGAAATACAGGCCAAACATGCCGCCCGCCTGAGTGGTCACGAACGGGATACCCGCCGCGTCGGCACGTTGCTGCAAGCCTTCGAGCAGGCGGCGCGTGTAGTCGCTCAGCTCATCGTGGAAGCCTTCGCGGCTGATCAGGCGCAACGTTGTCAGGCCTGCGGCCATGGCCAGCGGGTTGCCCGACAGCGTACCGGCCTGATAGACCGGACCCAGCGGTGCGATATGCGACATGATTTCGCGTTTGCCGCCAAAGCAGCCTACAGGCATGCCGCCGCCAATGATTTTGCCGAAGGTGCTCAGGTCCGGTGTCACGCCGTAGTAAGCCTGGGCGCCGCCGAGTGCCACGCGGAAACCGGTCATCACTTCGTCGAAGATCAGCACCACGCCATGTTCGTCGCACAGGGCGCGCAGGCCTTGCAGGTAGCCCGGTGCAGGCGGAACACAGTTCATGTTGCCCGCGACCGGCTCGACGATGATGCACGCCACTTCCTGACCGACATCGGCCAGCAACTGGCGGACGGCTTCCAGGTCATTGAACGGTACGGTCAGGGTGTGTTTGGCGAACGCTGCCGGAACGCCGGGCGAGCTGGGCACGCCCAGGGTCAGTGCGCCGGAGCCAGCTTTTACCAGCAGGCTGTCGGAGTGGCCGTGGTAGCAGCCTTCAAACTTGATGATGCTGTCGCGGCCGGTGTAGCCACGGGCCAGGCGAATCGCGCTCATGGTCGCTTCGGTGCCGGAGCTGACCATGCGTACCATTTCCATGGAAGGCACGAGTGAGCAGACCAGGTCGGCCATTTCGGTTTCCATGGCGGTCGGTGCACCATAGGACAGGCCGTGTTCCAGTTGGCTGCGCACGGCGTCGAGCACTTGCGGATGGCTGTGGCCCAGAATCATCGGTCCCCAGGAGCCGACGTAATCGACATAACGCTTGTCGTCTTCGTCAGTCACGTAAGCGCCGGCAGCATGTTTGAAGAACAGGGGCGTGCCGCCAACGCTCTTGAATGCGCGGACCGGCGAGTTGACACCGCCTGGGATGTGTTTCTGGGCGTTGGCGAAGAGTGTTTCGGAACGGGACATGATCGGGTCTCTGCTTTTTAACCTGGAAGTCGTTTCTACGCTGAATGTGCAGCTCTGTGCATGGCTGCTTCGGTGACGTCACGAGGCCTGAAGGCGTAGGGAGCCGCACTATAGCAAATGCCACATGGCTGCCGGATGCACATGTCCGAATTCAGCCAGACTTTTTCCCGGCGCAGGAGTAGGGTCAGCCTCATGAAAACTCTTGATCCAGATGTGTGCTATGCGGCCTTTATCGCCCGGGACCGCCGTTTTGACGGTTGGTTTTTCATGGGCGTATCGACGACCGGGATCTATTGTCGGCCCATGTGCCCGGTGCGTAAGCCACTGGCCAGAAATTGCAGTTTCTATGCAACGGCAGCGGCTGCCGAGCAGGCGGGCTTTCGTCCGTGCCTGCGCTGCCGCCCGGAACTGGCACCCGGCCACGGCTTGCTGGATGTCTCCAGTCGCTTGGCCCAGGCTGCCGCACGCTTGATAGACGAAGGCTTTTTAAGCGGCAGAAGCCTCGATGCCCTGTCTGATCGGGTTGGCGTGACCTCGCGGCATCTGCGGCGGATCTTCGAGGCCGAGTTTGGTGTGTCGATGATCGATTATTCCCAGACCCAGCGGCTGCTGATCGCCAAGCGTTTATTAACCGATACGGGGATGTCCATGGCCGAAGTGGCGCTGGCTTCCGGGTTCGGCAGCGTCAGGCGTTTCAATGATGTGTTTCAGGAACGCTATGGTCTTAACCCGCTGCGCTTGAGAAAGGCCACGCACCGCTCCGGTGAGGCCAGCATGCGTTTCGAGTTGTCGTACCGACCGCCTTTTTCATGGGATGGTGTGCTGGAGTTTCTGGCTCATCGCTGTATTGCAGGGGTTGAGCATGTCGCTGAAGACGCCTACACCCGGGTGCTCACCATCGAGCATGCGGGGCGTCGTCTGGCCGGTTGGGTGACCGTGAGCCATGCGCCGTTGCGTCATGCCTTGGTGGTGAGTGTATCGGCGTCTCTTCAGTCGGGTATTGCCCAGGTGTTGGGACGAGTGCGGCGGGTTTTCGACACCGGCTGCCGGCCCGATCTGGTGGATGCGCACCTTGGAGCACTGGTTGCCGAGTTGCCGGGCATGCGTGTACCGGGTGCGTTTGACGGTTTCGAGATTGCGGTCCGGGCGGTGGTCGGCCAGCAGATATCGGTGACTCAGGCCCGGTTGATTCTTGGCCGTATTGCCGAGCGTTTCGGTACGGCGGTGGATGAGGCACCTTTCGGGCTGCATCATGCGTTCCCGACGGCCGAAGTGATGGCTTGCCTGAGTCCTGAAGAGATTATTGCAACGGGTATTATCCGTATTCGCGCCGAGGCCATCATCGCGGTAGCCCAGGAGGTGGCAGCAGGACGCATCATGCTTGAGCCCTTGGTGCCTCTGGATGAAACCCTGTCGGCCTTGCGGCATATTCGGGGGATCGGTGAGTGGACCGTGCAATATATCGCCATGCGCGCCTTGGGCTGGCCCAATGCATTTCCGGAGGGCGATGCGGTACTTAAAAAACATCTAGGCTGTGCAACGGTCGCCCAGCTCAATGAATACGCAAGCCAGTGGGCACCCTGGCGCGCTTATGCGACGGTGCATGTCTGGCGTCAACGTGAGGAGGCCAAAAAATGATTCATGGCTATCTGCTTTCCAGCCCGCTGGGCGATGTTGCCTTGCGAGCCGAGGACGATGCGCTGACGGGCGTGTACTTCGTCGGCCAGAAATACTTTCCGCAACTGATATTGCTGCCCAACGATCATGCTGTCCCCAAGGTGATTCGCCAGGCTCAGGAGCAACTGACCGAGTTCTTCAATGGCCAGCGCCGGGTATTCGAGGTGCCGCTGCGTTTTCGTGGCACTTCCTTTCAGGAGCAGGTCTGGCGCGAACTGGCGCGCATTCCCTATGGCGAGGTACTGTCCTACGGTGCCATGGCCCGGAAAATGGGCCTCAGCCCAGGGCATTCCCGAGCGGTAGGCACGGCCAATGGCAAGAACCCGATTTCGATCATTGTGCCTTGCCATCGGGTCATCGGTTCAGGCGGGGATTTGACAGGCTATGCCGGTGGCGTTGATCGCAAGCGAGCGTTACTGGCGCTGGAGAATGCCAACGGGATGCCTGATTTTGAACTGAAGGTTATTGGAGTCGTGTAGCGGCTTTCGCGAATGAATTCACTCTCATCAAACATAAACACAACATCATGAATTAAAAAGTTTTTCTGTAGGAGCGCGCTTGCCCTGGGCGGCGGGTGATCTCCTGCAGTGGGAGCGAATTCATTCGCGAAAAGGTATTTCACTCACGAAAAAGATCATTGAACGCCTTCGCCCGTCGCGTCACTTCCTGCGGATTCTCTGCCCCGAACAACCCGTGTACCACTGCCAGCAGATCAGCTCCGCGGGCCAGTAGTTGCGGTGCGTTTTCCAGAGTGATGCCGCCAATCACGGCAATCGGCAAAGACACTTTGGCGCGTACCTGATCCAGCAGATCGAAAGGCACGGCAGGCGCATCGGGTTTGGTCTGGGAGTTGAAGAACCGCCCGAACGCCACGTAGGTGGCACCGTCGGCACGCGCTTTTTCCGCCAGCTCAAGCTTGCCGTGGCAAGTCGCACCGACAATCGCCTTATGACCCAGCAGTGCCCTGGCATCCGGCAGCGAGCCATCGGTTTGTCCCAGGTGAACACCAACGCCCAGACGGGCTGCCAGTTCGGCGTCGTCGTTGATGATCAGCCGGGTCTTGTATTGCTCGCATAGCTTGAGCAGTTCAGTGGCTTCGCGCAGGCGGCGCGATTCGTCGTTGGTCTTGTCCCGGTATTGCAGCAAGGTCACGCCGCCATCGAGTGCGGCTTTGACGTAAGGCAGGAATTTACCGGCCAACAGTGCGCTGTCGGTAATGGCATACAGGCCACGTAGTTTCATCGAATGGGCCTCATGTCAGGCGTTACGAACAAAAGTCCAGGGGGAGACGGCGAGGAACGAATTGTCCCTTGCCCAACTGCTCAGCGTCCCGCAACGTTCGCCAAGTGTAGTCGAGCGCTGTCTGCACAGCGCTGATCAGTGCTTCTCCCTGAGCCAGTCGTCCGGCGAGGGCGCTGGCCAGTGTGCAGCCCGAACCGTGATAACTGCCAGGCAGGCGCTGGCAGATAAAGGTATGGGACTGGCCGCCACGGATGTACAGGCGGTTATGGACTTCCTGTTCATCGCCATGACCGCCGGTGATCAGCAGGTTTTCACAGAACGGCAGCAGCTTTTGCGCACATTCGTCTGCCGTGCCTTCAGGCAATTCGGCCAGAATCCGGGCTTCCGGCAGATTGGGGGTGGCAATGGTCGACAGTGGCAACAGCCGTTCACGCATCGCGTAGCCGACCTCATCCTTGCCCAGCCGGCCACCGCCGCCAGCGCGCAGAACCGGGTCGCAGACCACTGGCAGGCCGGGATGCGCCATCAGCAATTGCGCTACGGTATCGACCATTTCCAATGAACCCAACATACCCAGCTTGACTGCTGCTACGCTCGAATCATTGAAGACAGCATTGGCTTGAGCCAGGACCCATTCACGGTCCAGCACGCGAAAGTCGCTGACATTGACGGTGTCCTGCACGGTCAGGGCCGTTACGGCCGGTGCGGCATGACAGCCTTGGGCAAGCAGGGCTTCGATATCAGCCTGCAGACCGGCACCACCGCTGGGGTCGTGGCCGCTGAGGCAGAGGACTACGGGACGGGAGCTATAAATATTCATGGTGCGCGAGCTTATCACTAAACCTTTCCCGAGCCGCCGGTCGTTCCGGGTTTTTCTGGGGGGGGCTGAAAAATCAACGACCCTTGCAAGGGTAAAAAATTTTCAGTTTGCCCGGTGATGGCCGAGATAGAGCCATTGCTTAAATTTTAAAGTGGTAGTGACTAAAAGCCATTAACCGCTATGCTTGGTTATTCCTGAAGCCTTTTTACCGCTGGTGATTTTTATTGCCACGAGTCAGGCATATCAGCGTAAGCAAGGTCCACACTGACATATCTGTTTTTGAACTATTGCCTGTTTCAAGGAAAGAAATTGCGGGGCGTCGTCATCAACGGATGAAATGACAGCGACGTTCTACCTTGGGGCTTTATGCGCTATTTGCTGATAATGCTGGTTGTCTGGTTTCCATTGCTGGCCCATGCCGTCGAGTTTGATGAAAACATTCGCAGCTTGCCGTTGGGGCGCGAGATTCAGGTTTTTGAAGACGTGAGTGGCAAGGCGAATATCGACAGGGTCCTCTCCGAGGCGGGAGCCTTTCGTGTGCTCGACAGTGAAACACTCAACGCGGGCTATTCGCGCTCGGCGTTCTGGCTGAAGGTCGATCTGTTCTACAAACCCAATCCCCGTGCACCGCATTCCGACTGGCTGCTGGAACTGGCCTATCCACCGATGGACCATGTGGATGTCTATCTACCGGACGGCAACGGGCGCTATCAACTGGCCTGGAAGACCGGCGACATGCTGCCGTTTTCAAGCCGCGACGTTAAGCAGGGCAACTTCGTGTTCGGGGTAGACCTGCAGCCGGGCAAGCAGACTACGGTTTATATGCGCATCGCCAGCAAGGGGCCGATCCAGGCACCGCTCAATCTGTGGGCCAGCCACGCCTACATGGAAGAACAGCCCGCCAAGGTCTATATCCTGGGGCTGATCTATGGCGTGTTGACGGGCATGCTGGTCTACAACCTGTTCATCTATATCAGCGTGCGCGACCCCGGTTATCTGTATTACATCCTCTATATCGCCTCGTTCGGCCTGTATCAGCTCTCTATCAATGGCGTCGCTATTGAGTATCTCTGGCCGAACAGCCCGGTGTGGGCCAACACCGCTACGCCTTTGCTGATGGCGATCTCGGTGTTTTTCGTCAGCCAGTTTTCACGCAGCTTTCTGCAGACCAGAGCCCTGGCGCGCTGGCTGGATTTTCTGTTGATTGCAGTGATGGGCGGTGCCGTGGTGGCAGTGCTGCTGGCCCTGTTTGCCAATTACGGCCTGGCATTGCGCAGCGTGACGATGCTGGTGCTGGCGTGTTTCCTGGCGATGCTGACAGCCGGGATCACAGCGGTGCTCAAAGGCGTACGAATCGCTCGCTACTTCCTGGCGGCCTGGGTTGTGTTTCTGATGGGCGGACTGGTCAACGCCGTGATGCTGTTCGGTTATATCCCCAATACCTTTCTTAGCCTGTACGCCAGCCAGATCAGTTCAGTGCTGGAAATGGCGCTGCTGTCGCTGGCGCTGGCTGACCGAGTCAACCATATCCGCGAGCAACAGGCGCAGACCCTGCTGGAAGCCGGCAAGGACATGGAACGCCTGAACCGCCAGCTGGCCACCAGCAACCGGCTCAAGGACGAGTTTCTGGCCACGTTGACCCATGAGCTTCGAACCCCGATGAATGGGGTCATCGGTTCACTGGAGCTGATGCAGACAGTACCGATGGACGGCGAGCTGGAGATGTATCAGCAAACGGCCTCTGCCTCCGCTCAGGACATGATGAGCATGATCAACGGCATCCTGACCCTGACCGAGCTTCAGGCCGGTGTGCTGTATGCCGAAAGCGATGCCTTCGATACGTGCGGCCTGTTTGAACAGTTGCGTGACCGTTTTCGCGGCGCAGCCCAGGCCAAGGGGCTGGAGTTGAGCTTTGAACTGGACGAGCAGATGCCGGAAAGCGTACGCGGCGATGTTCACAAGCTGTACCAGTGCCTTGAGTGCCTGCTGGACAATGCGATCAAGTTCACCAAGCGAGGCGCGGTCAAGGTACGCGCCATGTCTCAGCAGCATGACAACGATGTCCTGCTGCTGCGGGTCGAGGTGATGGACACCGGTATAGGCTTCAGCCAACTGGATGAAGCGACGTTGTATCAGCGCTTCTTCCAGGTCGATGGCTCCATGACCCGCGAGTATGGCGGACTGGGAATCGGCCTGGCGATCTGCCGGCAACTGGTCGAATTGCAGGGCGGAAGCCTCAGCCATCGCTCCGAGCCGGGGAAGGGCAGTTGCTTCACCTTGAGCCTGCCTTTGTTGATGGGCATACCGGGCGCCGTGCGCAGGGCTCCAGCCGCCAAGGCTCAATGGGGAATCTGAGGGGCGGAAAAAAGCCCGATCATTGGTCATGAACGGCACTGTTTAAAGCTCTTGTTGCGTGGTTCACTGCTGCAAACGCAGACAGGAGGCCACTCATGAACCTGCATCAATTCGCCGAAACCCATCAGGTGACCAACCAGCCGCCGTCACTGAACGGCGTCAACCTCTACCGCATCGACCTGCCACTGCAAACCTGGGTAAAACGTTTTGGCGCGGATTGGGCCGAGCCCCGCATCGATGTTTATGGTGCCTTGGCGGGCGGACCTCTCATGGAGGCCGGTTTCCTCGCCAATCAGAACAAGCCGACCTTCGCCAGTCATGACAGATATGGCAATCGCATCGATCTGGTCGAGTTTCACCCGGCTTATCACCAGTTGATGAGCACTGCCATCGACCATGGCATTCCCTCTTTGCCATGGACCGATCCGCAACCCGGTGCCCATGTAGCGCGGGCTGCGATGAGTTATCTGCACACCCAGGCCGACCCCGGCAGCGGATGCCCACTGACCATGACCTTTGCCAGCGTCCCGGCCCTCAGGCTGCAGCCTGAACTGGCGCAGATATGGTTGCCGAAAATCCTGTCCACCCGATACGACCCGCGTAATGTCGGTATCGCCCATAAAACCGGTGCAACCATCGGCATGGCCATGACCGAGAAACAGGGCGGCACCGATGTGCGCGCCAACACCACGCGGGCTTATCCGGTCGGGGCAGGCGGGCCGGGACAGGCTTATGAACTGGTGGGCCACAAGTGGTTCTGCTCCGCCCCCATGTGCGATGCGTTCCTGACCCTGGCGCAGACCGACAAGGGCCTGAGCTGTTTCCTGCTGCCACGTCATCGGCCGGATGACACCCGCAACGAGTTCTATATCCAGCGTCTGAAAGACAAACTGGGCAACTGGTCCAACGCCTCCAGCGAAATCGAACTGCGCGGCGCACTGGCCTGGATGGTTGGTGAAGAGGGCCGGGGTGTGCCGACCATCATTGAAATGGTCGCCATGACCCGTTTCGACTGCATGATCGGTTCCAGCGCCCTGATGCGTCAGGCCGTGACCCAGGCCACGCACCACTGCGCCCATCGCAAGGTCGGTGGGCGACTGCTCAGCGAGCAGCCGTTGATGCAGAACGTGCTGGCCGACCTGGCACTGGAAAGCGAAGCCGCGCTGGCGCTGACCCTGCGCATGGGGCGCGCGCTGGACCATCTGGATGACGATCATGAGGCGCGCTTTGTGCGGCTGGTCACGGCGGTGGGCAAGTACTGGATCTGCAAGCGTGCGCCGGCCATGATCAACGAAGCCGCCGAATGCATGGGCGGCGCCGGTTATGTCGAAGACAGCATTCTGCCGCGCCTGTATCGCGAAGCGCCGGTCAACTCGATCTGGGAAGGATCCGGCAATGTGCAGTGTCTGGACGTGTTGCGGGCGCTGTCGAAGGAGTCAGGCGTGCTGGATGCGCTGTTCGCTGAACTGGGCGACGGGCATGGTGACCGGCACCTGAAGGCGCATATCGAAAAACTGAAAGCCGCATTCACGGACACCCGCGATATCCAGTACCGCGCCCGACAGCTGACCGAAGATATCGCGGTGGGCTTGCAGGCCAGACTGCTGCTTGAAGCGGGCAATGCGTCTGTCAGTGATGGTTTCATTGCCGGTCGACTGCTGTCATCCGGACGGGTTTATGGCGCTTTGCCGGTAGGTGTCGATGCAGAAACTTTACTGGCTCGCTCTTCGCCGCAGGTGGCATAAGCACGCGAACCCGTTAGGATGAGGGTCTGCAAGATCAGACAGGACCTAAACCGTGACGCAAGCCTTTGTTGTTGTAGAAAGCGCCGAGCAAGCTGTGGAGCGGCTCGCAGAACTGCATGAACGTGCAACCAGTGCATTGAGCCAGGCGCTCAAGCGCTACCTGAAAGACCGCGTCGAACCCGACGCCGAGCAACGAGCGCTGTTCCGCTACCCGGAATTGCGCCTGACCTACGCCTATCAGGGCGATGTGCCGCTGACCACCCGCGCCTACGCAAAGGTGCAGTTGCCCGGCACCTATAGCGTCACCGTGACCCACCCCAAGGCATTCCGCAAATACCTGCTTGAGCAACTGCGGCCGTTGATGAGTGATTTCACCGTCACTATCGAAGTGGGCGTGAGCGAGCAGAACATTCCTTACCCGTACGTGGTCGAGCAGGGCGATGAACTGGCAGGCTCCGGCGTGACCGCCGCTGCGCTGGCCCGTGTTTTCCCCAGCACCGACTTGTCCGCCGCGACCGACGGCATCGCTGATGGCCTTTATGACTGGGCCAATACCGATCCGCTGCCGCTGGCACTGTTCGACGCGGCGCGGGTGGACTTCTCGCTGCGGCGTCTGGTGCATTACACCGGCAGTGACTGGCGTCATGTGCAGCCCTGGATTCTGCTGACCAACTACCATCGCTACGTTGACCAGTTCATCCTGCATGGCCTGGAAAAACTGCGCGACGACCCGCGTTTCGTGCGCATGGTGTTGCCCGGCAATGTGGTGGTCGACAAGAGCATGGGCGTCGAAGAGGCCCAGGCCATTGTTGCCAGTGTGGTCTGGCACCGTTACCAGATGCCGGCCTATCACCTGATCGCGGAAGATGGTCATGGTGTCACGCTGGTCAATATCGGCGTCGGCCCGTCCAATGCCAAGAACATCACCGATCACCTAGCGGTGCTGCGTCCGCATTGCTGGCTGATGATCGGCCACTGCGGCGGCCTGCGTCAGTCCCAGACCATTGGCGATTATGTGCTGGCTCACGCTTACATGCGCCGTGACGGCATTCTGGATCGCGTGCTGCCTCCGCATATCCCGATCCCGGCCCTGGCCGAAGTGCAACTGGCGTTGCAGGAATCGGCGGCGCAGATCACCGGCGAGCGTGGCGAAGGGCTTAAAAAGCGACTGCGCACCGGCACCGTCCTGACCTACGATGACCGGAACTGGGAGCTGCGCTGGGCACAGGAGCGACCGCTCATCAATCTGTCTCGTGCGGTGGCCGTGGATATGGAAAGCGGCACCATTGCGGCTCAAGGCTATCGTCTGCGCGTGCCTTACGGCACCTTGCTCTGCGTATCGGACAAGCCTCTGCACAGTGAAATCAAATTGCCGGGTTCGGCCAACGCTTTCTACGAGCGTGCCGTCAGCCAGCATTTGAAGATCGGCATTGCGGCCCTGGACTTGCTGCGTACCGAACTCAATTCGCTGCATTCGCGCAAACTGCGCAGCTTCGATGAGCCGCCTTTCCGTTAAGTGATTGGTATTTATGTAAAGGGCCACTAAAGTGGCCCTTTCTGTTTTCAAGTCTCTAAGCTCCCATGTCCCGCACTCAACGTCCTGTGTCTCGTCGTCCAGCCCCCAAGAATGCCAGCGCTGCCCGGCGTGTCGCCAAAGCGCCTCCGGCCGAGCCAAAGCTCATTCTGTTCAACAAACCTTTTGATGTGCTGACGCAATTCAGCGATGGCGAAGGCCGGGCAACGCTCAAGGACTTTATCGACATCCCCGGCGTCTATCCGGCCGGGCGTCTGGACCGCGACAGTGAAGGTTTACTGCTGCTGACCAACGACGGCCAGCTTCAGGCCCGTATTGCCGACCCCAGACACAAACTGCCCAAGACGTATTGGGTGCAGGTCGAAGGCGAGCCGAGCGAGGAGCAATTGCAGCAGTTGCGTAACGGGGTGGAACTCAACGATGGCCCGACCTTGCCTGCCGAGGCTCGTCAGTTGGACGAGCCGCAACTCTGGCCACGCAATCCACCGGTGCGTTTTCGCAAAAGCGTACCGACCAGTTGGCTGGAACTGATTATCAAGGAAGGCCGTAATCGGCAGGTGCGACGCATGACTGCCGCTGTGGGCCTGCCAACCCTGCGGCTGGTGCGGGTCAGGATCGGCGACTGGACACTGGAAGGGCTGGATCAGGGGCAGTACCGGGAGATCAAGCCCTGACCGAATCCGTTAAGGTCATAAATCACTTTGTGGGAGGCAGCTTGCTGGCGACTCAGAATATCTGCCGGTTTTGAGGCCTTTTTCGCCAGCAAGCTGCTTCCTACAAGTTTGTGTGTGCCTTAATTGATCGGGGTGGCTCATGAGCCATTCTCGATATAGGCAATCACCAGGCTTTTGATCACGAATGCCATGATGCCCAGGCCCAGCACGAAGAACAGGATGAAGGTGCCGAATTTGCCCGCTTTGGATTTCTTCGCCAGATCCCAGACGATAAAACCCATGAAACAGATCAGGATGGTGACCAGAATGGTCATCATCCACTCTTCAAAAAGCACGGGGTCCATCGTTTACTCCGTCTAGCTGCGTAGATGAGTCAAGGGCAACTCAGTGCTGGCCAGCACCTGATTGAGCACGAAGCTCGACTTGACGCTGGTGACGCCTTCGATGCGGGTAAGATGGCCCAGCAGCAGTTTCTGGTAGTGATCCATGTCAGGAACCACCACTTTCAGTTGATAATCGGCGTCCATACCGGTCACCAGACTGCATTCCAGTACTTGAGGCAGGCTGCGGATCTGTTGCTCGAAATGCTCGAATCGCTCCGGCGTATGTCGATCCATGCCGATCAGCACATAGGCAGTAAGGTTCAGGCTGAGCTTCTTGCGATCCAGCAAGGCAACCTGTCGCACGATATAGCCGTCGTCTTCCAGTTGTTTGACGCGGCGCGAGCAGGGCGATGGCGATAGCCCGATACGCTCTGCCAGTTCCTGGTTGGAAATGCGTGCGTCGCGTTGCAGTTCAGCCAAAATGCTCAGGTCATATCTGTCGAGCTTGCTCACGATGTTCCCCTTTGTGAGTTTAATTGCGCTGAATTATTGATATGAAGTAAAAAATTGCGCAAGTAATGTTTTTGTAAGTGATCTTCGCAATCTTTTGTCGGTCCGGCAGGCCTATTCTTTTCAACAGAATCACTGCCCGGACATAGCGTCCAGCGCGGCTCGCCCAATCAGGCAGTCGCGGCCTCCCACCCGACAGGGTCGGCGAGGCCCCCGGGCTACATACAGTCCAGAAGACGTATGAGGTGAGCCGATGTCATAAGCGTCGCGCCAGGACGAAGTATCCCAAGGGGGCCAGACAGGTCCCCTTTTCTTTGCGTCCTGATAAAGTGCGCAGAACGGCGCGCCACTATTACAGTCTTAACTACGTCTATCCGCGCCCTAGTGAGGAAAGCATGAAATCTGGCATCTGGAAGCTGACAGGGTTAAGTCTGCTGTGTTTGAGCATCAGCGCCCATGCATTGGCTGAGGATGACTCCTTCAAGGATCAGTATCGCGGCAGTTCCGGCGACAATGGACAGCAGCAGCGCAGAATCCAGCAACAGCAGCAGAACCAGCAGTTTCAGGGCGAACGTCAGCAACAACAGCAGATTCAGCAACAACAGAATCAGCAGCGTCAGGTTGAGCGCCAGCAACAGCAGCAGATCTACCAGCAGCAACAGAATCAACAACGCCAGATCCAGGATCAGTTGCAACAGCAGCGTAACGTCGAGCGCCAGCAGCAACAGCAAATCTACCAGCAACAACAGAATCAGCAGCGCCAGATCCAGGACCAGCAAAACCAGCAACGGCAGATCGAACGCCAGCAGTTTCAACAGCACCAGAACAATCTGCCGATTCAGACCGCACCTCGGGAATCCTGGCAAACCCAGCAACCACGTCAGGGTTATTACCAGGACAACCCGCGTGGCAATCGCAACTGGTCGGCCGGTAATGGCCGTCCCAATGATCGCTGGGAAGGTCGGCCCGACGGGCGCGGCAATGGCTGGGGGCCGGGCCCGCAGTATCGACCCGGTTATACGATAGACCGAGTTCCCGGTGGCTACGCGCGTGTTCCGTATCGCGGACAGGATTACTTCTATTCACAAGGCTATTGGTATCGCCCGCAAGGCCCGCGCTATGTGGTGGTGACGCCGCCTTATGGCTTGCGCGTGCGCAGCCTGCCGTCTTACTCGCAGGAAATCTGGATCGGCAGTTCGTTGCTGTTCCTGGCCGCCGGTACTTACTACGCCTATCAGGCCGACAGTCAGGAGTATGTGGTGGTCAACCCGCCACAGAATCAACCGACCTACAGCCAGGTGCCAGCGCAGAATGCTTATGACCCGGTTTCCTACCCACTCAATGGCCAAAGCCCTGAGCAGGTCGAGCTGGATCGTTACCAATGCTACCGCTGGGCCGTAGAGCAAAGCGGCTTTGATCCGGCGAACATTACTTCCCAGCCGCAGGCCGAGGTGGTGGATCTTTATCGTCGCTCGATGGGCGCCTGCCTTGCGGGGCGAGGCTATAGCGTCAACTAGGTTGTTGATGTTGCCTGAGCCTGTTTCACCACTTCCTGTGGATCGGCATGCACCAGCACTTCCGCTTTTGGATACTGCTGGTGTATGGCGTTTTCCACCTGATCGCACAGCCCATGGGCGACGCTGAGCGTCAGACTCCCCGGTAACTCCAGATGCAACTGCACGAACCAGCGATTGCCGGAAATCCTCGTACGCAGGTCATGTGCGCCCAGAACCCCCGGCACGCCGCACGCGAGCTCCAGCATGTGCTGGCTGACATCGGCTGGTAACTCTTCGTCCATCAGCACCGATACCGTCTCGCGAGCAATTTGAAACGCACTCCAAAGAATGTAGACGGCAATTCCCAGTCCGAAGTAGGCATCCAGCTGTTGCCAGCCGAATAACGTCAGCGTCAGAGCCAGCAGAATGCTGAAATTGAGCAGCAGATCGGAGCGATAGTGCAGCGAGTCGGCGCGGATGGCCGCCGAGCCGGTTTCCTTGATGACCCTGTGTTGCAGCCAGAGCAGGGCCATGGTCAGGATCAGTGACAGCACCATCACCGCGATCCCGAGTCCCGCCGCGCCCAAGGGCTCGGGATACTGGATACGTTTGATGGCCTGAAAGGCGATCAGCCCGGCACTGACGGCAATGAACAGCGCCTGAGCCATGCCCGACAGCGCTTCAGCCTTGCCGTGGCCATAACGATGATCCTCATCTGCCGGGCGCAGCGCGTAATGCACCGCCAGCAGATTGAGGAACGAGGCCGCGCCATCCAGCAGCGAATCGGTCAGCCCGGCCAGCAGGCTCACCGAACCGCTGAACCACCATGCCACGCCCTTGGCGATGATCAGGGTGCTGGCAACCAGCAACGATGCCCGCGTTGCAAGCCGCAGCAGGCGGGCATGTTCGGTGCTGGTGTTCATGGCGCTTCCTTTCTGTGGGCATCAAACTCTATGGGCATCAAGCCGCCGGGTGAAGGCCCAGTGTTGCCAGTTGCTCGACGCTGCCCTTGTACTGGATCAGGCGAGGGTCGTTGAGCGGCAGGGATTGGCCCAGCTCGCTTTCCAGAATGGCTTGCAGCTTGCTGTTGTCGACACTGCCGTCAGCATTGATCGCCGGTTGCAGCTTCTGCGGATCGACCTGCGCATGCCCGGTCGGCGTGTAGTAGATCGCGCCCGTGGTGAAGTCCACAGCCAGGGCAATGACGCCCGGAATCACATAAAACAACAGGCCAACGGCATCCAGAGCAAGAATGGCCGGGTCGATCTTGCCTTCGATCTGTCCGCGACGATCAGGATAGAAAATGCTGCCGCACGCAGAAATCTGAGTCAAAAGCGTGGCGACCAGAACGCCGCCGATAAAACGGGATGGAATGCGCATGGAGAACTCCTGAAGTGAGGTGGCAACTATACAAGGCAAAGGCTACGTCGCTAAGACTATTGCGTGTTCTGCAGGTTCTTCGAGTAAACATATATTCATCACGTTAGCTTGCGCCGCGAAAATGGGGCGATTGCTGTGTGAGAGCGGATTCATCCGCGAAGAAGCCGGAACAAACAACGCTTCCCTGGATAAATCCGCTGCTGCTGACCTTCTGCAAACGCCTGTGCAGCTTATAATCGGTCGCCTGTTCTGGAGCCGCCATGATTTCCTTGCCCATCGATGCTGTCCTGCCGGCCCTGCGCCAGGCGCTGATCTCCCGCCACGAAGCCATCCTCGAAGCACCGCCCGGCGCGGGCAAGACCACACGAGTGCCGTTGGCGATGCTCGATGAGCCGTGGCTGGCCGGGCAGACGATCCTCATGCTGGAGCCGCGCCGCTTGGCCGCCAGGGCTGCGGCCGAGCGGCTGGCCAGTGAGCTGGGGGAGAAGGTCGGGGAAACTGTTGGCTACCGGATCCGGCTGGACAGCAAGGTCGGCCCGAAGACTCGCATCGAAGTGGTCACCGAAGGGATTCTGACCCGCCGCTTGCAGGATGATCCGGCGCTGGAAGGTGTGGGGCTGCTGATTTTCGATGAGTTTCATGAGCGCAGTCTGGATGCCGATCTGGCGCTTGCCCTGAGCCTCAATGGTCGCGACCTGTTCCGTGACGAACAGCCACTGAAGATTCTGTTGATGTCGGCCACTCTGGAAGACGAGCGCCTGTCCGCGCTGCTGGACGGTGCGCCAGTGGTGCGCAGCGAAGGGCGCATGTTTCCGGTAGCGATGCAGTGGGGGCGACCCTTTCAGCCCGGCGAATTCATTGAGCCTCGTGTGGTGCAGGCCGTTCTCGACGCTCTGGGTAATGAGCCCGGCAGCCTGCTGGTGTTTCTGCCGGGGCAAGCCGAGATCCGGCGCGTCAAT
This sequence comes from Pseudomonas sp. Irchel 3A18, assembly GCF_900187465.1. Classification (NCBI taxonomy): domain Bacteria; kingdom Pseudomonadati; phylum Pseudomonadota; class Gammaproteobacteria; order Pseudomonadales; family Pseudomonadaceae; genus Pseudomonas; species Pseudomonas sp. Irchel 3A18. Next base: position 278,659 of record NZ_FYDI01000006.1, on the reverse strand, counting down.
CAGCAACTGGCCGAGGCCCTGGGCGAACGTGCCGATATTCTGCTTTGCCCGCTGCATGGGGAGTTGGACCTTGCCGCTCAGCGTGCGGCCATAGAGCCCGCGCCCAAGGGCTCACGCAAGGTTGTGCTGGCGACCAATATCGCGGAAACCAGCTTGACCATCGATGGCGTGCGCGTCGTGATCGATGCCGGTCTGGCGCGGGTGCCGCGTTTCGATCCGGGCAGCGGCATGACACGTTTGGACACCCAGCGCATCTCTCGCGCCAGCGCGACCCAGCGAGCCGGTCGGGCGGGGCGTCTGGAGCCAGGTGTCTGCTATCGACTCTGGTCCGAAGCCCAGCATGACCAACTCGCCGCCTATGGCTCGGCGGAAATCCTCCAGGCGGACCTGGCCGGGCTGGCACTGCAACTGGCGCGCTGGGGCGTGATGCCGGCCCAACTGGTCTGGCTCGATAACCCTCCGACAGCGGCTTATGCACAGGCTCAGGATCTGCTGGTCCGGCTGGGTGCCTTGAGTGATTCGCAGGGCCAGTTGACCACCCACGGTCAGGCGATGGCACAAGTCCCGGCGCATCCTCGAATCGCTCATCTGTTGTTGCGCGGTCATGAACTGGGGCTGGGGACTCTGGCTTGTGATGTCGCGGCCTTGCTGGGCGAGCGGGATATCCTGCGCGGCGCCGGAGCCGACGTGCACAGCCGCCTGACCTTGCTGGCCGGAAGCGAGCGCGCCGTCCGTGGTGCTCAAGGCGGTGTGCAGCGGGCCAGACAACTGGCGCGTCAATATCGCGGTTACTTGAAGGGCGCAGCCACAACACCGGTCAGCGATCCCGATCATTCGCGCTGGCTGGGTTGCCTGCTGGCACTGGCCTATCCCGATCGTGTGGCACAGCAACGCCGGACTGGCGGTGCCGAATACAGGCTGGCCAATGGTCGTGCAGCTCTGTTCGCCGAAGTCGATGCGCTGATGAAAAACCCCTGGCTGGTGATCGCCGACCTTGGCAGTCGTCAGGGCCAGCGGGAAGAGCGGATCTATCTGGCGGCGGAATTCGATCCTGCGCTGTTCGATTCCGTGCTCTCTGAACAGGTGACCGAGTTCGATCAACTGGACTGGGATGAACGCGAAGGCGTATTGCGCGCCGAGCGTCAACGCAAGGTCGGAGAACTGATCCTCAGCCGCGAACCACTGACCGGCCTCGATGAGTCTGCCCGAGGCCAGGCCTTGCTGGGGCTGGTTCGACGCAAAGGGCTGGAACTGTTGCCATGGACACCCGAACTTCGCCAATGGCAAGCCCGCGTGACCTTGCTGCGCCAACTGGATCTGGAGAAACAGGACGCCAGCGAGTGGCCGGACGTTTGCGATGCGACCTTGCTCGACACCCTGGAGTCCTGGCTGCTGCCGTACCTGGGCAAAGTCACCCGACTCAGCCATTTCGGCAACCTGGATTTTTCATCGATCCTGCACAACCTCCTGCCATGGCCACTGCCCCAACGCCTGGACGAACAGGCTCCCCATCACCTGAGGGTGCCATCCGGCTCGTCAGTGCGTCTGGACTACAGCGAATACCCGCCAATCCTCGCCGTGCGCCTGCAAGAACTCTTCGGCCTGTCCGACACCCCGCGAATCGCCAATGGACGGCAAATCGTCAAACTGCACCTCCTGTCCCCGGCCCGCCGTCCGGTGCAAGTTACCCAAGACCTGGCCAACTTCTGGCGCAGTACTTATGTGGAAGTGAAGAAGGATTTGAAAGGGCGGTATCCGAAGCATTACTGGCCTGATGATCCGTTGGTGGCGGAGGCGACTGCGCGGGTTAAGCCGAGGAAGAGTTAGGAGGGAGATCAACTCCCGTGCTGAGTAGGAGCGGATTTATCCGCGAGACGTGATTGAAGGCGGTAAATTTCTTTGAGTGTACGGTGAGTTTTTACAGCTGGAGAGTGGCTGCATTATTTAAAGAGGACGATTAACTTACACTTAGAGTTAATACTGTCTCTGGCGGTTGTTGACTGCCGCGTGCGTATCATAAATACTATTTTGGCAGAGCTTGGCAGAGCTTGGCAGAGCTTGGCAGAGCTTGGCAGGGGCAGTGGTGCTGTGGTTTTTAATAAGTTGTTTGGTTTTTTTCTTGCTCAGTGTGTCGCGGAATGTATTGGCTTTGGCGCGGGGATGGCTTTGTGAATTAAAGTGGTTTGTGAAAGTTTGAGAGGCTTTTATAGTGTGTTCACTGGATGGAACAGGGATATGAAGCGTTTTGGGATGGCGTTGTTTTTATTTTTGGCTATTAGCTGCTCAGGCTTGAAGGCAGAAGAGTTTACTTACTGGGAATCGGGGCCGAATGGAAGTATTACTACTTTTTCAAAACCGTGGCAGGGGTGTGAGTACCTTGTTTATGAATATGTGCCTTGGTGGGGGCAGTCATATGCACCGCATTTGAATAGAGATACTCCATGGGGGTATGAGTGTTATTTATTAGTGACTGGAGGGTGGGGGCATCTATTTGCGACGATTGTTAAACGAACAATTTCTTGTGAACGCGGTGCTACTTTAAATTATACGACCGTGCAGTGCGGCTTTAATGGGCAAAAAGGTGCAGAAGACGATGAGTTGTACTGCAAAAGCCCCTCTATGCAAGTGGGTAATCCAATTAATGCCGCGACTGGTAATAAATTCCAATATGAGGAAGACTTTAGGGTTGGGGTCGTTAGTCCAATAGTTGTGGGGCGTTATTATAACAGTATGGATGGGCTTTGGAGGCATAGCTATTCAGGTACTCTAAATGTTGGTGCGGATTTTGTAGTTCTAGTCCGTTCGGATGGCCGAGAGTCTTTGTTTAAACTGGCTGGCGGTAAGTATTCATCTTCTACAGATCTGGGGTCGATGGTTGCTACTGATGCAGGATGGACTTTCAAGTCCCTGGATGGCTCGGTCATGAACTTTTCCGAAAGTGGTCAGCTGACCAAGGTCATCAATCAGCAAGGTTTGGTGCACAACGTTTCGCGTGATAAATATAATGTCACCGTCACTAATGAAGCAGGCCAGTCAGTAAAGTTTTCTGAAGATATTCTCGGTCAGCTAAAAACGCTTGAGTCTGGCGGGACGAAGATACAGTACCTATACCAAGCTCAGCGCTTAACCAGTCTTTCAAAAAATGTAAATGGGGTGGTTTCAACCCGAAGCTATCATTATGAAGATACGCGCAACGCTGGATTGCTGACGGGGATTACCGATGAGCGCGGTGTTCGCTTTGCTACATGGTCCTATGATGAAAGAGGCAGAGCCATTAGTAGCCAGCACAGCGGTGGAGCAGGGCTGACCCAGATTGCTTACAATGCAGATGGTTCCAGCTCGGTAACCAATGAGTTAGGCAAAACTACGGTGTATCGTTATAAGCAGATTGATGGTGTTAAGAGAATCATTGCAATCGAAGGTGAGCCAACTCCAAATTGCCCAGCCAGTAACTCGACCTACACCTATAATTCCCAAGGCCAGATATTGACCAAAACTGACGCCAAGGGACTGATTACAACCTACTCCTACAATGCTCGTGGCCTGGAGGCTAGTCGTACTGAAGCAGCTGGGACTGCTGTGGCTCGAACTACGTCAACTGAGTGGGATCCTGAACGATCATTACCAGTTAAAGTTATTGAACCCAATCGTATTACTGCATATAGCTACGACAATCAAGGACGGGAACTCACTCGGCAGGTCACTTCCCGATGAGTAATTATTGTCTGAAGGACCTGAGTATGTTTGCTTTTTCTTCGCGTCAGCTGATCGCAGGCCTCGCCTGCGCATGGCTTGCATGTTCTGCTCATGCCAGCACTATCAATCACACTTATACATCTTTGGGTCAGGTCGCAAGTGTCGACGGTGCCCGAACGGATGTAAGTGACATTACTTTGTATGCATATGATGCTCAAGGCAATCTTACGACTGTCACCAATGCGCTTGGCCATGTTTATACCCTTGGTAATTTCGACAGTTATGGCAATCCACAGATTGTCACCGATCCTAATGGAGTAGCCACAACACTTGGTTATACCCCGCAAGGATGGCTTGCCAGCCGAACAGTTGACTCATCGACCACGCAGTATAGCTATAATGAAGTCGGCGATATTCTGCAAATCACCATGGCTGATGGTAATTGGATAAAGTACCGCTATGACGACGCGCGACGCCTTATTGGGGTGACGAACCTGCTCGGTGAAAGCATTGACTACACGCTTGACTCGATGGGTAACCGCACTTCGGACACTATAAAAGACAGCAATGGAGCAATTGTTCACCTCCAGCGGCGAGTGTTCGACGAGTTGGGACGCTTGATCAAGGCGGTGGGTGCTGATAACCAGACCCGGCGTTATGATTACGACCTGAATGACAATCAGGCTGGCTCTACCACTGCGCGCGATCACAAAACGCAGCAGGCTTTCGATGCCCTGAATCGTCTCAGTAAGATTGTTGATCCCCTGCAGGGCGTTACTGCCTTGAGTTACAACCCTGATGATAAGGTCACACAAGTTGTCGATCCGCGTGGCGTAACGACACGATACACTTATGACAGCCAAGGCAATCAGACCAGCAGCATAAGTGCAGATTCCGGTACCAGTACTTTCGCTTATGATGAAGCCAATAACCTTATTCGCAGTACCGATGCCCGTGGCGTTGTAACCGACTATAAGTATGACGCGCTGAACCGCTTGGTCAGTAAAAGCTATCCTGCTACTCCTGCTCTTGATATCAAATTTCTCTATGATCAGACGGCGAATGGTAATTACGGTATCGGCCGCCGTACCGGTATTCAAGACAGCGCAGGCGTATTGACGTACACATATGATGCCAAAGGCAATCTGACCAACCAACACCGTTCGGTAGGTGTCAATGCTGGGGATTATTACGAAAATATAAGTTATGGCTATGATGCAGCCAATAATCTTGTTCAGATCGGATACCCGTCGAATATAGCTTTAACGTACACCCGCAACAGCGCAGCCCAAGTGACCGGTATCAAACTAACACTCGGTGGTAGAACAGTCACTCTGGCCAGTAGTATCGCGTATCTGCCTTTTGGCCCGCTGAAGTCCCTGACCTGGGGCAACGGCATCCTGCTGTCGAAAACATACGATCAGGACTATCTACTGACACAGCAACAAGTCGGTAACTGGCAAACGACTTATCGCTATGACGCTGACAGCAATATCAGTGCTACGACCAATAGCCTCTGGGGGGCGGTGCAGTACGAATATGATGCGTTGGGACGTTTGACTCAGGAGCAGACCAACACCACCAGGAAAGGTTATAGCTTCGACGCCACCGGTAACCGGACTCAGCGCATTACCAGCAACCTGAACAGCAGCGATAGCAGTGAAACCCAGTCCCTGGCTTACGCCGACGACAGCAATCGACTGGTCAGCCTCAATGGTTCGACATTAGCAACGGATCTGATCGGTAATCACACTCAACTCAACGGGCGACGCTATACCTATGACAGCCAAGGGCGGCTGAGCCAGGTTCATCAAGCCAGCATTTACCAAGTCGCCGAGTACAAATACAACGCCTTGGGGCAACGCATTACCAAGCGTACTTACGAAATGGGTAGCCAGGCGCTTGTAGGCACTACAGCGTATTTGTATGACCTGAGCGGCAAGCTCATTGGCCAGACGTTTTACGATGCTAACGGCCTGAAAACCAGCGGCCAATACTGGTTCTGGCTGGATGACATGCCTCTTGCTCAGTTGACGGCCAATTTCTCGACGCTGGGAGAGCTGAGCAGCAGCAAGCTAATCTATCTGCACACTGATCATCTGAATACACCACGGCTGGCCACTGATAGTACGCAGACCTTGCTGTGGCGCTGGAACAGCGATGCTTATGGCGTGGGTGCGCCTGAAGAAGATGTTGACGGTGATGGCAAGGCGACGATCGTAGCGCTCCGGTTTCCAGGGCAGATTTACGATGCGCAGACACAACTGAACTATAATTACTATCGTGATTACAATCCGGATACCGGGCGGTATGTGCAGAGTGATCCGATTGGGCTAAAAGGAGGATTAAATACCTATGGATACGCTCTTGGAAACCCACTGAAGTATTCTGATCCTAAAGGGTTAAATCCTCTAGTTTTATGTTTTGTTCCTGGAGTTGGTTGGGCTGCTTGTGGCGCTGCTGCTGAGACAGCTATAGCTGCTTGTACAGCTATTGGTTTTCGAATCGGAGGTTTTTTACTTGGGGGTTATCTAGCGAGTGAGGCTTCTCCAGAAATATCGCCAAGTGATGTGGCAGGAAAAACTCCCGAAGAAATTGATCAGTTGGCGAAAGAAAAAGGTCTAAATCCACAAGGGCCAGATCCTATGTCAGGTAAAGGCTCTTACACTGACCCAGTAACAGGTAAGCAACGTGTTCTGTGTCATACTAATTGTGACTCTCCGCATGCTCACGTAAATAATCCGCAAGGTCAGCGTCTCGATATCAATGGGAACGTTGTTGCGCCAGAGTCGCCAGCGGCACATTTACCAGTTAATTACTAATTGTTTGGTGAAGAAAATGCATGATTGGACCCTACAGTCGATTCACGTTGATTGGGCTCGTGGAGTGGCAAAAATCGAACTTAAGGACTCGATGTCCATGGTTAGATTTATCGAGATCAACGAGCTAAAGAGTGTAACCATACCAAGAAGGAATCCTTGGGGTGAAAGTGTTTCAATTAACGAGGCAATTTACCTTGTTAATGAGGGGGGGGAGCATGCTCTAATTGTTGAAATGCAATCGGGAGATTACATAAAAGTGGAAGCTGGATTTATAAGTAAGTTATAGTTTTTATAAATTTTACAGAGAGGGATTTCTCTGGCACCGGCTTTTTGCCGGTGTTTCCTTCGCTATATGTCTTTTGCCACCGCCTCTATATACTAGCTGTGAAGAGGACTGGAGGCAGAATATTCCAAGTGGTGGAGTTGTATCAGGGGGCCCAGGGCGCGCAGGAGTCTTGGCAGGAGCTCAGTTAAATCCGGACGGAACAGTATGCGGTTGGGGCGGTCTCATGGGAGGTATTCCCGGTCCCAATTGGAGTACTCGCCCAGTGGAGTTGGATAAATGATAGTATATGTTTTCTCGTTTTTTGATTTTTTCAACACAAGTTGTTTTAATATTCATTTAAAAAAGCAATCTCTTTAAAAGGATATTGTTAGACGTTAGAGGGGGGAGCTACACGGAGGCTCTTTTCGCTTGGTGATGTGGGTAAAGTAAGTTTTTACCTGCATATCCATAATGAGGGTAAGCCCAAAAGGGATTATGACCAGCCACACCAAGGCCATGAAACGCCGCACGTTCATGAATGGGAAAACGGGAGTGGAGAGCATCTCCGTCGTAACTACTCACCGTTGCAATAAAAAGGAGCTGATATGAACAGTTGGGGAGTTTTGGTCGAGTCAACTATTGATAGCGTACACGTCAATGCATTGAACAAAGAAATAAGAATCAATGTTACGTGTGCATGCGAAGGCAAAGGTAGACAACAGATTGTCGCAACTGGCGTCGATGATTTCGTTGCGAATGAAATGCGAATTTCTAATATTATTGATCGAGTAAATAGATTTGATGGCGACGATCTTGATAGGAGCAATTCAGATACATCAAAGCGTCTATTTTTTCTGATGAGAGGTAAGGCTCCAAGTTTATCTGAACTTGAATGGGGCGTTCTACAGAAAAAATTATCTTATATTCGTGACGGTAAATTGAGTCTTTTGGAAATTGAGCCAGTTTATGGGGCGACGATAATAATTTTAGCCAAGAGTTTCAGCCTTGAGCTTATAGCTTAGGCTTCGGATGCGGCAAACAATCCAGCAGAGCCGGACGAGAATAACTTAGACAAGATCAAAGGAAACAAAGCCGCAGATGCTGCGGCTCAGGACGCCGGATATAACGATGCTCACGATGCAAATAAGGGGCGAGGTGATGGTCGAGTGAATATCTATAACGATAAGACAACGGGGCAAAAGTGGATATGGGATGGTAAGAATGACTCAGGGAAAGAACAGTTATGAGTTCATTGTCCGTTAGAACGAAATCAGTTTCGTTGACATTCAGAGGCTTTGATCTCACTGCTGAGGAAGTTGTTGCTCTTGTAGGTGTGGCTGCATCAAGACTCGGAAATCGTGGTGAGCCAGTAAAACCTGGTGTCAAAACACGATTAACTCGATCTTACGCAATTTTCTCGTTGGACTTCTTAAATGACTACGAGTTATGCGAGATGCTCCCTGCGTTACTCACGCATCTTGGGGGAATCAATCATCTTTTCCAGATACAAAGTCAGATCCAACCAGAGTTTTCCGAGATTCATTTTGACTTACCGGTTGCTGCGTCCGATGAGTCACAAGAAGGATATTTGTCGACGACTGTTATTGCAGATGTCTCTCAACTTAAGGCCAGCATCTCATTCGGCTTTTTCTAAAGCCGTAAAGCCTTGTAGCGCGGGTCATTTGACCCGCGCTGGACGAAACGTTACGGCTCCCCAGGTCGTAGCGTTCCGTCCACAACCCTTCGCTTAAATGCAGCGGCGATATCCCCAATCCCCTGTTCACCGCTGATAGCGAAAGTTGTCCCAGATCTGTCCTATGTCACCGCCTCACGAACCCCACCTTCAAAACCCTGCACTGAACCCCGATGCTGGTCTCCCGAACTCTTTCAGGAGCCAGCCCCTCATGACGTCGTCCCGACGTTTGTAATTCCCTCGCCTTTATTAGTGCCGGTGGCTTTCACCAACAAAAGTCAGGGATGTAAACAGGCTGCGTTCCGAGATGTCTTTTTCGTCAACTGCCGGCACTCTGGCTTGGGCGGCAATAATGTTCAGCCCGTTGTTACGAATGACGATATTGGCACGCCCCTGCGCATCGGTCTTCGTGCTACTGGCATCCGACATTCCACGATAGTCATCGAGAAGGGCAATGTTGGCGGCTGGCTTGCCATCAATAGTCACTTCAACAGGTAGTGGGTTACCAACACCGACCTCCATTGGGTCTTTCAATGGGCGAATGACCATCGCTAGCTTCAAGTTATCGGGTATACGGGCGTGCGGTTCCAGAATTGCCAGGCTGTATTTGTAGCTGTGGCTGGCACTGACCGCGCCCGGTACTTCCGCCATCGGAGCATTGACGGACTTCCCATCCTTGCCCTTGCTCCATATGCCGTTGTCGAGTGCGACGGTCACGACTGCCGGGCTTGCTATAGGCACCAGGCGAGCGTGATCGCCCAGTCGCTCAACGGTGACGGGCACCCCCTTACCGTTCTGATCGTAGGCCCATACGCCTTTGATCTTCTCCGGTGCGTAGGCTTCATCCTCTGCGCCATGCCCATAAACGACCTCAAGATGGCCATAGCGTGTTTCCGTCCAGATGCCATGGGCAAAGGCTGATCCAGTGCTTAGAGCGCCCATTGCTACAGCCAGTGAAAGTGCAAATCTCATAGGTCTTCCTGATGTCATGAGTGAAGCTTTTCAAACGCCAGGGAAGCAAAAACATGCCTGCTCAGACCTGTGCCCACGCCTTGGTTTGAAAACGTGTCTAAATTGCTATTTGTTATAATGTAACATGTTGGTGGTAGCATGTTACTACATAACATCTTTAAGGAAGATAGCTTCATGTACAGATCTGCACATCGCGCCAGGGTTGGGGTTTTTACAAGTGCAGCGCTGACCGGCATGTTCTCGTGTGTATCGGTTGCGGCAGCGGAATCAGGGGCGGAGAGTCGCACTGAGCTGGATGCGATTGAAGTCGTAGGTGAAGGAAGCAGTTCCGGGCCTATCAAGCCGCTTACACGCAGTAAGGTGAGCAACGCACCGGAAAGCCTGCCGACGGCAGTGTCCACGATTACCCAGGAAGACATTCGCACGCTCAACGTCGACCGTGATATCTCCAACATCTATCGTCGTGTGCCGGGCGTGGTGGCCAACAATATTGACCAGGGTGACACTGGTAATGGTTTTCGTATGCGCGGCTTCACCACCAATGGCACTCACGGTGCTGACGTGGCGGTCACTGTCGACGGCGTACCGCAGAACATTCCATCGAGCCAGGGTGGGGCCGGTCACGGCCCGGTTTTCCTGGAATGGCTGACGCCGCAGATGATCAAGCGTGTCGACGTTATCAAGGGGCCTGTATCAGCGCTGTCTGGAGATCAGAACCGCGCAGGCTCGGTGAACATCGAGACGCTCGATGGCGGTGATGTGGCTTCAAGCATCGGCATGGACATCGCCAGCTTTGATGGCCGCCGTGCGAACCTGGTGCTGGGTGGAGAGCATGACGGCCTTGAATCGCTGTTCATCGCAGACGCCTACAAGACCAACGGCTATCGAAAGGCCGCCGAGACCAACCGCGACAACTACTTCTGGAAGCTCTCCAAGGTCATCGGTGATGCCAAGTACTCGGCCCGCTTCAGCCACTATGAGTCGGACTTCAAGAACGACGGCTATTTGAACCTCCCTGCTCTCAAGGCGGGCACGATCAGCCGTCGCGACACTGATAATTTGTATGGCTTCGGCAACGCCAACCGAAACACCTACGTCTTTAACCGGACCCCCGCAGAAGGAGAGGAAGGCCTGTCTTACACTGCGTACTTTGAAGATTTCAAGCGCGTGCGCGGCATCTCCAATGGCACCAACACCCACAACTATGGCAAGGATGACCGCGATATCTACGGCGGCCGCGTCGCCTACAACTTCGTTTACAAAGACTCGGCGGCGCTGATGGTCGGTGCCGATGTGCGCCGCGACAAGGGAGACGCTTTCCGCCAGCAGTACCGTAACTTCGAACCGACGCAGAACTACTACTTTGACTTCGATCAGGATCTGATCACTTACGGCGTGTTCGCCCAAGGGCAGTACAAGCCGGTCGATTCGTTGAAATTGCTGGCTGGCATTCGCTACGACCGCTTTGATTACGACATCAAGAATCTGAAGTTCCGCGATGCTGATACCGGTTACAACAGTTCAGTCACTACGCCGAAGCTTGGCCTGGTGTGGACGCCGACCGAGCAGTTCGAGCTGTTCACCAACGCGGCTCAAGGCTTCCGGTCACCAGCGGCGGAGTACATCAGTTCAGGAAGCAGCAGCGCATTGCCACTGAGCGAGACTGGAGGCCGGATCAACAGCAGCGTTCGACCAAGCAAAGTCACGTCCTATGACATCGGCTTCACTGTGCGTCCTACCGAGCGCCTCTCCAGTACCACCGAGTTCTATTACATCCAGAACGACAGCGAAACGCTGCAAACCTCGCCCGGTGTCTTTGAACAGGTCAGCGACACCACGCGCAAGGGCGTGGAGACCAGTTTCAACTACCAGGTCACCTCTACAATCAGCACTTACGCCAGCTATGGCCGAATCATCGATGCATCGATCAACAATCCTTCACCTGGCACCGGCGAGCAGTTGGCAGTGCCTGAGCACACCTACAAGGCGGGCGTTCAGCACCGCGACACCTTCATGGCTGGACAACTGACGCTCAACGCCGATGCATACCATCTTGCCGGCATCCCTTACTACGTTGGCACCGAGAAAAAGGAAATGCCGCTCTATACCCGGTATGACCTTCGTGCGTCCTACGACTATGATCAGTACCAATTCAGTGTTTACGGCACCTTTCAGCCCCATCGTTACGGCACTGAAGTCGCCTATGGCACAAGCACCGGGCTAGTGATTGTTCCTCAACCCTCCACGACCTTAGGCGCGTCGGTCAGGTATTTCTTCTGATCATTGAAGCGATGCTGAACATGGTGCGATAGCAGCCCGGTGCCGGCTTTCGGGTCGGCTTCCAGGCTTTGTACAAGATGTATCTGCTCTCGGTGTTCTGCGTTAAACAGGCTCACCTTCGCTCGAAAACATTTCGTACAGAGCCTGTCCCGGCCAGCGCTCGTTTCTGACAGGAGATCTCCGAGTTCATTCTGCTGGAGTGTATATTTCGTTACCCGAAAGGCTCGGAGCAGCACATGACGTTCGATGTCGGGACAGGGATTCTACTGTTAGAGATATTGATGAATACCAAGGCGTTGGTCGAGGATGAATCCGGTCGTCTCCAGTTCGATGCCGAGCGTCTTGGCGAACATATATCGACGGTGCTTGCCGATATCGAAGTCTTGGAGCGTCTGGACGACGAAGCCTATCTGGCCGGCGCCAGAGATTATGTCCACAAGCATTTGGGCGCTCCGCAGAGTTCACAGACACGCTTCAATTTCCCGACTTCGCACTATGCGCGCCGGGTGCTTGAGGAGTTGCCTCGTTGAATGCCTTGAAAGGGCTGCTGTTTTGGTACTGCCTGGCATCACTCGCGCATCGTTGATCAAGCTGGCCCAGAGCCGCTTGGGGCTGAATGCTGTGGAAGAGGATGTCTACATCGATAACCTGGGCGATTACAAGGAGGCAGGCGCTTGTGGAACAGCGGCGGTTATCACACCGATTGGCGGTATCCACCCCAGTTGGGTCAGGCCTCTAAATACTCAACAACTCCGTCACCGGCAACCGATTGGTCGTCTTCAACTCGCGCAATGAAAGATTCGAGCGAATGCTCGACACGCCCGGCAGTTTTCTCAGGACTTTTTCAACGAACCGGCTGTAGCTGTCCAGGTCTTTGGCAACCACCTGAAGCAGGAAGTCCGCCTCGCCGGTTGTGTTGTGGCAACTGAGCACTTGCGGTGCCGATTCAATGATCTTTTCAAACCTGGCTGTAGCTTCCTCGCTATGGTCCGTGCAGGAAATCTGCACGAATGCCATCACCCCAAGCCCCAGTTTCTTGCGGTTCAGGATTGCTTGATAGCCCTCGATCACTCCGTCTTCTTCAAGGCGTTTCTGCTTTCGCCAGCAAGAGGCTTCGCTGAGGGAAAGTTGCTCCGCCAGTTTGACATTCGACAGCCTGCCGTTGCGCTGCAGTCGATCCGAGATTGCAATATCTACCTTATCCAGCTGTTCAATCATGGCGGAATCTTTCATTTTGAATATTTAAATGAAATTTAATTTCAGTTGTTGTGCGGCGTCAATTGCAGCTTGAAAGGTAATTTCACCGGGTTCATTCATACTGGAGGCGCTATTCAGTCGGTGTTTTTTCGTTGTCGTGCCTGTCCCAGCAGAGGTGTTTTTCATGAAAGCTGTAGTCTACGAAGCCTTTTCCCTGCCGCCGCGTCTCATGACCGTCGAAGACCCGACTCCAAAGCGCCATGGCGTTGTCATTAAGGTGCAGGGGACGGGTGTTTGTCGCAGCGATTGGCACGGCTGGAAGGGGCATGATCCGGACATTCAACTGCCGCATGTTCCGGGACACGAACTCGCAGGGGTTGTGGCCGAGGTGGGCAGGGACGTCACTAAATGGAAGGTCGGTGATCGTGTGACTGTGCCGTTCGTGGGTGGTTGCGGTGCTTGTCCTGAGTGCAGCAGCGGCAATCAGCAGGTCTGCCACACTCAGTTTCAGCCGGGTTTCACTCACTGGGGTTCATTTGCCGAATACGTCGGTATCCACAAGGCTGACCTGAACCTGGTCGCGCTTCCCGAGCGCATGGATTTCGCGACGGCGGCCAGCCTGGGTTGCCGCTTCGTTACTTCGTTCCGGGCGGTCGTTGATCAGGGAAGGGTTACGGCGGGTCAGTGGGTTGCTGTTCATGGCTGTGGAGGTGTGGGGCTGTCGGCAGTCATGATTGCTCAAGCCATCGGGGCTAACGTCATTGCCATCGATATCTCGGATGACAAGCTTGAACTGGCCCGCTCGCTCGGTGCTGTTGCGACGGTCAATGCCAGCCGCGTTGCGGATGTCACCGAGGCCGTTCTGGAAATCACCAAGGGTGGCGCTCATGTTTCGCTGGATGCTCTGGGCCATCCGACCACCTGCTTCAACTCCATCAATAATCTGCGTCGTCGTGGCAGGCACGTCCAGGTTGGTTTGATGCTCGCAGACCATGCGAAACCGGCGATTCCGATGAGCAAGGTCATCGCCTATGAGCTGGAAATCTGCGGTAGCCACGGCATGCAGGCGCATCGTTATGACGCGATGATCGAGATGATCAGCTCCGGCAAACTGGCTCCGGAGAAACTCGTCGGCAAAACCATCAGCCTGGAGCAGTCCATCGATGCACTGGTGAACATGGACCGGTTCGAGACGACAGGCGTAACCGTTGTAACGGAGTTCTGATCCCGACCCTGATCGTTCGGGCTAGCGCTCGGGCACAAGATCAGAGGCGTTGGGCTTCTCTTCCAGCACGGGCAACAGGAACCGCCCGATGACCGGCAGGTGATCCGAAATCAGCAGCGTGTCATCCCGGCGGACCCTGGCCCCGATACGCTTCAGTTTCGGGCTGTGGAACAGGTAGTCGACGGTTCTGTCCGGCCCGTTGACTCGCGTGTCGTTGGGAAAGAAGGTCAGCCACTGGCCACGGTCGATACCGCTGGCTTCGCTGTTGCTGGGGATCATCGGGTATTTGTCCCAGAGCGCATGCAATTCGCTGTCGGGGTTATAGGGGGCCTGTTGCTCGGCGGGCAGGCGCCGGTACTGGCCCAGCGGCAGCAGGTTGAAGTCACCGCCGATCAGCCAGGGCGTGCCGCTGCTTTCAAGGGTGTCCAGCAATTTGCCGGTGACCTGGATCTGGCGTTGCAGCGTGTCGTCGTCACGGGTTGGCCTGCTCAGATGGGTGTTGATGACTGCAAGCCGTTCACCATCGCGCAAGGGCAGGTAGCTCACCAGCAAGGCGGGGCGCGGCTTGAACTGTCGGCTGATGATATTGGTTTCAGGCAGCGGCAGTTGCAGCCGCTCGGCATGATCGATGCGATAGCGGCTTAGGGTCGCCAGTTTCATGCCGACGCTGCCGCGGATGTGCAGGTCCGGGATGAAGTCGGCCTTCCAGTAGAACGCCTCGGTGCTGCACGGATACAGGTCCGTGACTCGCTCCTGAAGCAGGGCCAGCTGGTTCTGATAATCGGCATTCTTGGCACCGTCGCTGACTTCCTGCAGCAATACGACATCGGGCTGTTCGTCCCGGATGACGCGTGCCACTTCATCAAGGTCGTAGGCGATATCTTCGTGGGTCGGGCGTTCGTCCTCGCCGCTGCCATCGGCCATGTCGTACCAGAAGACGTAACGCTTGCCCGCCAGATACTGGATGTTCCAGGTCATGATTTTGAGTGCCTGGCCCGGCATCAGCGGTGGTGCCTGGGAGGTGCAGATGGCCGTGACCGGCTCCCGGTCTTCCGGACGCCAGGTCAGGCTATGGATCATTGCCAGCACAAGGCCGGTCAGGGTCAGGGCAATGAGTGTCAGGCGTAAGAGTAAACGGGGCATCGGCTCGGCTTGGAGCGCATGGCGCTCGGTGTCGGGTTCGCGAACGAGCATAGCCGAGCTGCCAGTCCCTGGCAGCCGTTTCGTGGCTCAAGCCTTGTTCGAAGGTTCGCTGATCAGCATGAACAGACGGAATATCACGACAGTAATGAACAGTTGCAGGAAGCTGCCGATGCTGTCGAGTACCAGGGATGCCGCAGGGCTCTGGGGCTCTGGGAACAGGTAAAGCCCCAGGCCTTCGAGCAATGACAG
The DNA here is from genome assembly GCF_900187465.1 of Pseudomonas sp. Irchel 3A18. Taxonomy (NCBI): domain Bacteria; kingdom Pseudomonadati; phylum Pseudomonadota; class Gammaproteobacteria; order Pseudomonadales; family Pseudomonadaceae; genus Pseudomonas; species Pseudomonas sp. Irchel 3A18. Next base: position 263,117 of record NZ_FYDI01000006.1, on the reverse strand, counting down.
GGGAATGTAGACTCCCAGCACACAGGCCAGAATGCGCATGAAATGGCCGGTGGTCATCAGCATGCTTTCGCGCATCGCCATGAAGGGCGTCAGCTTGCGCATCACCAGCAGGTACTCGCTGAAAGCCAGCTTGACCATCACCCACAGGCCGGGAATGACGAACAGCGACAGCCCGAACAGAATCAGCAGAGTGCTGATGGCCGACAGCACGGCGAAGGTCGGCCACAGGCGTAGGGTCATTGCCAGCAGGTCTCGGGTCGCAGGAGCCTCGCCTCGCGTGCGGGCATCGAGAAACAGGATCAGGGCGCCCGTGTAGAGCGGATAGAACAGCAGGCCGATCAACAGCTCGTAAGCGAAGGGGGCCTCATTGCCAAGGGCCTGCTTGGCCAGGGCTTCGAGTACCACCAGCGGCAGGCACAGCATCAGGATGCTTCCCAGGTTTTGCCGGAAGAAGTACAGCGAGTCCTGGATAACGTTCAGCGGGTTCATGTGGATAAGTCGCAGGCAAAAAAGCAGGCGACACTGTAGCCCATGCCTTTTGTCGAACCAAGAGTGGCAATGACAGGGATGGTGGCTTTCTTAACTTTTTGTTCATCCGGTTGAAGCGCGCTTGTCCAGCCCCATTACCTGAGTGAAGTCCACTCATTCGACTGGACGAAGATTTCCAACGGCAATCCAGCGAGGTCGCCATGAACAGCGAAGAGCAAACCCTGATCGACGAACTTTTCTCCAAGCTGAAAAGTGCCGAAACAGCCTCGACTCCCCGTGACCCAGGGGCCGAAGCGCGGATCAAGGAGCACCTTGCCCACCAGCCCGGCGCTCCTTATTACATGGCGCAGGCGATTCTGGTTCAGGAAGCGGCAGTCAACCAGTTGAATCAGCAGCTCAGGCAACGCGACGAGCAGATCCAGCAGCTTCAGGCCGAACTCCAGCAGGCCAGGGGTCAGGCTTCGTCTGCCCCGGCCAGTGGTGGTTTTCTGTCGAGCATTTTCGGTGGCAGCTCGTCACGTGCTCCGCAGTCCCAGCCTGCCCCGGCTTCCAGCGGCGGTGGCTGGCGTGATGGTGCCGGTTTCAACCCGCCACCTGCGCAGCAAAGTGGCTATGCACCACCCCCTGCTGCGCCCAGAGGCACAGGTTTTCTGGGCGGTGCTCTGCAGACCGCAGCCGGTGTGGCGGGCGGGGTGATGCTGGCGCAAGGTATCAGTAGCCTGTTTGGGCACCACAGCCAGCCTGAGGAAATAGTTGAAGTCATTCACGATCAGCCCATGCAAAGTAATGATTCGGGCAATTGGGGGCAGCAGGATCAGCAATACATGGCTGATGACAACTATGACGATGGCGGTGGCATGTTTTCGGACGATGATTCCTTCGTCTGAGTCGCAATGGTGTCGCGGGCAACCTGCTTCCATGACGTGTAGAGGTGGTTTGCCCGTCGCTGCTTGAGCCGCGGTCTTTTTCATCTCATGGCATACTGCTGCACCGGCTGACGAATTTTGTCCGCGTCATGAGGAATTGCGGTGAAGAAGATCGCGGTGTTTGCTGATGTACAGAACCTCTATTACACCGTGCGCCAGGCGCATGGTTGTCACTTCAATTACGCCGCGTTGTGGGCGGACATCAGCTCGCGCGGGCAGATAGTCGAGGCGTTTGCCTACGCCATCGATCGCGGTGACAGCAAACAGCAACAATTCCAGCAGATCCTTCGCAACCTGGGATTCACCGTCAAACTCAAACCATATATCCAGCGCAGTGATGGTTCGGCCAAAGGCGACTGGGATGTGGGGATCACCATCGATATCATGGACGTCGCGCCGCAGGTGGATGAGGTGGTGCTGGCGTCCGGTGACGGCGATTTCGATCTGCTGCTCGAACGCATCATCGCCAAGCACGGCGTCGAGGCTGTGGCCTACGGGGTTCCGGGGTTGACGGCCAACTCACTGATTCGTGCCGCCAGCCGCTACATTCCCATCGAAGGCGCGTTGTTGCTCAAATGATGGTCATTTTTTAAGGATTGCACCCCGTGTTGGAACGTATCGCTGTCATTGACTTTGAAACCACCGGTATCTCTCCCGGCCATAACTGCCGGGCTACCGAGATTGCCGTGGTGATCATGGAGCAGGGGCGTATCGTCGATCGCTATCAGAGCCTGATGAACGCCGGGGTGCGTATTCCAGCCTTTATCGAAGGCCTGACCGGAATCAGCAACAACATGATCCGCACGGCACCCTCGGCCGATCGGGTAATGAATGATGTCTGTGATTTTGTTGGTGCAACGCCGCTGGTGGCGCACAACGCTTCATTCGACCAGAAGTTCTGGGATTATGAACTCTCGCGCATCCAGCGCACCCGCGAGCAAAGCTTTGCCTGTTCGATGTTGCTGGCGCGCCGCCTGATGCCGGGAGCACCCAACCACAAGCTCGGCACCCTCACGAGCTATGCCCGCCTGCCCAACACCGGCAAGGCTCACCGGGCTATGGCCGATGCCGAGATGGCCGCCAACCTGACGGCTTACCTGACCAACGAACTGCGCCAGACCCACGGTATCGCCGGGGTTTCCCATCAGTTGCTGTGCTCGCTGCAGAAAGTCCCCGCTGCAAAAATCAGTGAAGCGCTCAAGCGTCAGCGTGGGTTTTAGATTTCCGTTGCTGCTTCTTATCTGTCGATCGTTATCGGCACGCGCGAGCTAACCTGCGAGGGCCGGACAGGGTAAACTGCGCGCCTTGCAGTGAATTTCCCTACGGTACCCCCATGACATTCGCCTCTCTCGGCCTGATCGAACCCTTGCTGCGTGCCCTCGATGCACTTGGCTACCAGACCCCGACGCCTGTTCAGGCACAGGCGATTCCTCCGGTGCTGGCTGGCCGTGACCTGATGGCCGCCGCCCAGACCGGCACTGGCAAGACTGCCGGTTTTGCCTTGCCGCTGTTGCAGCGCCTGACCATGGAAGGCCCGAAAGTTGCCCCCAATTCGGTGCGCGCTCTGGTATTGGCCCCGACCCGTGAGCTGGCCGAGCAGGTGCATGAAAGCATTCGCCAATACGCCGAACATCTGCCGTTGAGCACTTATGCGGTGTATGGCGGCGTCAGCATCAACCCGCAAATGATGAAGCTGCGCAAGGGCGTGGATGTTCTGGTCGCCACGCCAGGCCGTCTGCTGGACCTGCACCGTCAGAACGCGGTCAAGTTTTCGCAACTGCAAACCCTGATCCTCGATGAAGCCGATCGCATGCTGGATCTGGGCTTTGCCGAAGAACTGCGCGGGATTTATGCCGCGCTGCCCAAGCGTCGTCAGACTTTGCTGTTCTCCGCCACCTTCTCGGACGAAATCCGCCTGCTGGCCTCGCAGATGCTCGACGATCCTCTGAGCATTGAAGTCAGCCCGCGCAATGTGGCGGCGTCTTCGGTCAAGCAGTGGGTAGTACCGGTAGACAAGAAGCGCAAGAGCGAGCTGTTCATCCATCTGCTGAAAAAGCAGCGCTGGAGCCAGGTGCTGGTGTTCGCCAAGACCCGTGTCGGCGTCGATCAACTGGTCGAGCGTCTGCAAGGGCTGGGCATCAATGCTGACGGCATCCATGGCGACAAGCCCCAGGCGACTCGCCAGCGTGCTCTGGATCGCTTCAAGGCCAGCGAAGTACAGATTCTGGTGGCTACCGACGTGGCAGCCCGTGGTCTGGATATCGATGACCTGCCGACCGTGGTCAACCTGGACTTGCCTATCGTGGCCGAGGATTACGTTCACCGCATCGGGCGTACCGGGCGTGCCGGTCTTACCGGGGAAGCGATTTCGCTGGTCTGCGCCGATGAAGTCGAACTGCTGTCGGCGATTGAAGTGCTGACCCGCCAGACGCTGGTGCGCAAGGAAGAGCAGGATTTCGAGCCCGAGCATCGTGTGCCGACCACCGACGCCAGCGGGCAGATACTCAAGAAACCCAAGAAACCGAAAAAGCCCAAGGTTTCAGGCAGCAAGCGCAATCTGGGCAAGTGGGTCGACAGCGGCGATAGCGAGCCCGCGCCAGTGGTCAAGGCCGTGCGCAAGGTGCCAGTGTTCAACACCGGACCGCGCAAGAAAAAGCCCTGATCTTTCGCGCCCAATGAAGGAGCGACTTCAGTCGCGAAGGCAGCATGAAGACGGTGCACTTCTTCAGCTTTCACTGGCCTCGTCGCGAGCAAGCTCCCTCCCGCGAAGGTTGTGGGAGCTGCTGCACCACTCAATGATTCCAAGCCCCGCAGCCCGACCGCTGGCAAAGCAGGCGGTCAGCAGGTAGCCGCCGGTCGGGGCTTCCCAGTCAAGCATCTCGCCAGCGCAGAACACGCCCGGCAGTTGCTTGAGCATCAACGCCTCGTCCAGCCCCTCGAAGGTCACACCGCCAGCGGTGCTGATCGCCTCATCGAGCGGACGCGGTTTGATCAGGGTCAGAGGCAGTGCCTTGATGGCCTGGCTCAGCAAGGCGGGATCGGCAAAGGCTTCCTTGGTCGCCAGCTCACGCAGTAGTGCGGCCTTGGCACCTTCCAGTCCCAACTGGCTTTGCAGGTGTTTGGACATCGAGCGCGAGCCGCGAGGTTTGCTCAGGGCTTTTTGCACATCGCTGAGCGTCTTGCCGGGCAACAGATCGATCTGCACCGTCGCCGAGCCTGCAAGGTTGATCTGCTCGCGAATCCTCGCCGAAAGTGCATAAATCAGGCTGCCTTCCACACCTGTTTCAGTCAGCACGCATTCGCCAAGCCTGGGCGTGTCGTCTGGCAGGCCGATGGCGATATTCTTCAGCGGCGCGCCCGCGAACTTGCTGCGCAGCAACTCGCTCCAGACTGCAACCTCAAAGCCGCAGTTGGCGGCCTGCAGCGGCGCAACCTCAATGCCGCGCTCTTGCAGCCAGGGCAGCCAGGCGCCATCGGAACCCAGGCGCGCCCAACTGGCGCCGCCCAGAGCGAGCAAGGTTGCATCGGGTTTGAGTGCCAGTTCGCCGTCCACAGAGGCAATACGCAGGCTGCCGTCGGCATTCCAGCCCAACCAGCGATGGCGGTTATGAATCACCACGCCCGCTTCGCGCAAGCGCTTGAGCCAGGCCCGCAGCAGCGGGGCGGCTTTCATGTCGGTCGGGAACACACGGCCCGAACTGCCCACGAACGTTTGAATCCCCAACCCATGAATCCACTTGCACAGTGCATCGGCATCAAAACGGCGCAACAAGGGCGCGATCATCGGCGCACGCTCGGCATAGCGCGACAGAAACGCCGGGTACGGCTCCGAATGCGTGATATTCATCCCGCCCACACCCGCCAGCAGAAACTTGCGTCCCACCGATGGCATGGCGTCATACAGATCGACCTTGATCCCGGCCTGGCTCAACACCTCAGCCGCCATCAACCCCGCAGGCCCGCCTCCAATGATGGCAACGGATGAAGGCGTTGGGGATTTTGAGTTGGTCATGGTGAGCGGGGAGTCAGTGATAAGAGGCTGGGCATTCTACCCGAGATTCAAGTCCTGGCCTTGAGGCATCCATATTGCTGCGGATCTAACCCAACCCCATCTCCACCCAGACCCGCTGCGCGCTGTGATGCAGTATGCCGTGTCGCCTGGCCAGGGCTTCGCGGTCTTTGCTGTAGCCGCCGCCGATAACGCCCATCACGGGGATATCACGGCCCAGGCAATGGCGTATGACGGTTTCGTCCCGTGATGCCAGGCCTTCATCGGTCAGTTGCAGGTAACCGAGGGCGTCGTCCTTGTGCACATCCACTCCCGCGTCATAGAGCACCAGATCCGGCTGGTAGATCGGCAGGAGGTAGTTGAGCAGGTCGTCGACGACTTTCAGGTAGTCCACATCGCCCATACCCATGGGCAGCGGTATGTCCCAGTCGCTTTGGGCCTTGCGGGCCGGGAAGTTCTTTTCGCAGTGCAGCGACACGGTAATGGCGTCGTCGGTGTCGGCGAGGATGCGTGCCGTGCCGTCGCCCTGATGCACGTCGCAGTCGAAGATCAGCACCTTGCCCACGCGGCCGCTGGCCAGCAGGTAATGGCTGATGACGGCCAGATCGTTGAAGATGCAGAACCCGGCCGGGTAGTCGTAGTGCGCATGATGAGTGCCGCCAGCCAGATGGCAGGCCAGACCATGCTTGAGCGCCTGTTCGGCGGTCAGCAATGAACCGCCCACTGCTCGAATGGTGCGTCGCGCCAGGTCTTCGCTCCAGGGCAGGCCCAGTCGGCGTTGGTCCTCGCGTGACAGGTCGCCGCTCAGGTAGCGCTGAATATAAGAAGGGTCATGGGCCAATGCCAGAATATCGGCCGGGCACAGTTCCGGGCGCAGAAGCTGGGTGTCCCGAACCAGGCCGCTGTCGACCAGGTGATCGCGCAGCAGGCGGAACTTGTCCATGGGGAAACGATGGCCAGCCGGGAAGTGCGGGCTGTAATCATCATGATAGATAAGCGGCAGGGACATTTTTCGTCCGGTCTGGGGTCGAAGCCGGATAGTGCCAGTAATGCAGGCCGTCGCACAGCAACCTTGGGCGTCGACAGGCTACACTGGCGCAATCATTTGCGTGGTACCCGGGAGGAATCGATGGAGCCGATACTCAAACTCGACAGCGCTCGGCTGTTGATGCGGCAATGGCGGGACGATGACCTGCCCACGTTTGCCGCCATGTGTGCGGATCCTCAGGTCATGCGCTACTTTCCCGAGCCCATGAGCCGCCTGGAAAGTGCTGCCATGATCGGGCGTGTACGGGGGCATTTCGCTGAGCTGGGCTTTGGCTTGTGGGCTCTTGAGCGTAAGGACAATGGGGCTTTTATCGGCTTTACCGGTCTTGGGGTCGTGGGTTTCGATGAGCATTTCACGCCTGCGGTGGAAATCGGCTGGCGCCTGGCGCGTGAGCATTGGGGCCTGGGTTTTGCCAGCGAGGCGGCCTGGACTGTTCTGGGCTGTGGCTTCGAGCGTCTGGGGCTGGAAGAAATCGTGTCGTTCACGGCGGTCAGCAACGAGCCATCGCAGAAGGTGATGCAAGCCATTGGCATGCAGCACGATGTGGCCGATGACTTCGATCATCCCGGCATCGAGGATGGGCATCCGCTCAAACCCCATGTCTTGTATCGAATAAACCGTGAACAGTGGCTCAACACGCTCAAACCCTGATTCAGCCAGCCGCATTAAATTCTGTATCATTTCAACCCTGCCGCGCAGGCCTTGCGCGCGCGGGTATGTTTTGTGCGAGGAGTGATGAATGAGCCAAGTGTTGGATGATCTGGTCGAGCTGCTGACGCTGGAACCGATCGAGGAAAATCTTTTTCGCGGTCGCAGCCAGGACCTTGGCTTTCGCCAGCTGTTTGGCGGACAGGTATTGGGGCAGTCGCTGTCGGCCGCCAGCCAGACTGTAGAAGAAGATCGCCATGTTCATTCCCTGCACGGCTACTTTCTACGCCCTGGCGATGCCGCCTTGCCTGTGGTCTATCAGGTCGACCGTGTGCGTGATGGCGGTAGCTTCAGCACGCGCCGGGTAACGGCGATCCAGAAGGGCAAGCCGATCTTCACCTGCAGCGCATCGTTCCAGTATGACGAAGAGGGTTTCGAGCATCAGACCACCATGCCACAGATCGCAGGCCCGGAAAACCTGCCTTCGGAGCTGGAACTGCTGACCCAGCGGGCGCACCTGATCCCCGAAGCGATGCGCGACAAGTTTCTGTGCCCCAAGCCCATTCAGTTTCGCCCGGTCACCGCTGAAGACCCTTACAACCCGAAGCCGGGGGAACCGGTGAAGTATGTCTGGTTCCGTGCCGATGGCACCTTGAAGGACGTTCCGGCGCTGCATAAATACTTGCTGGCCTACGCCTCGGACTTCAACCTGCTGACCACCTCTTTGCTGCCCCACGGCAAGACCGTCTGGCAACGCGACATGCAGGTCGCCAGTCTGGACCATTCGCTATGGTTCCACAGCGATCTGCGCGCTGATGACTGGCTTTTGTACGCCATGGACAGTCCATGGGCCGGCAACTCTCGCGGTTTCTCACGCGGCAGCATTTTCAACCGCGCCGGGCAACTGGTCGCCTCGGTCAGTCAGGAAGGCCTGATCCGCCATCGCAAGGACTGGTCATGAGCCTCAGGGATATCCCGAACTGGGTATTCGACATGGACGGCACCCTGACCATCGCCGTGCATGATTTCCCGGCCATCAAGCGGGCACTGGGTATTGCGCTGGAGGACGATATTCTCGGACACCTGGCGGCTTTGCCTGCTGATGTCTCTGCGGCCAAGCATGCCTGGTTGCTGGAGCACGAGCGCGAACTGGCGCTGGCCTCGCGACCGGCCGAAGGTGCTGTCGAACTGGTGCGCGAGCTGGCCGGGCGCGGTTATCGCCTGGGTATCCTGACCCGCAATGCCCGCGAGCTGGCTCATATCACCCTTGAGGCGATTGGTGTTGCGGACTGTTTTGCGATCGAGGATGTGTTGGGCCGTGACGAAGCGACACCCAAGCCGGATCCGGCTGGCCTGCTGAAGCTGGCGGGTGCGTGGGATGTGTCGCCCGGGCAGATGGTCATGATTGGCGACTACCGCCATGACCTGGATTGTGGCCGTGCAGCGGGGGCAAAAACCGTGCTGGTCAACCTGCCCGAGAATCCCTGGCCAGAGCTGACCGACTGGCATGTCGCCGATTGTGTGGCATTGCGGGGGATGCTGGATCTGTGATTTTCGCGAATGAATTCGCTCCTGCGGGAGCGAATTCATTCGCGAACTGTGCGCAATCAAAACGGCTTGAACAAGACTGCCTGCCCTTCAGGCGACGTAAAGATCCCGTCACCGCTGTGCCCGACTTTCGGCACGATGACCAGATGCTGGCTCAGCCCTTCCGGGTGACGTTTTTGCAGGTACTTGAAGTAGTTCTGCCCGCGAGTCAGCCTGTTCGGGCCCTGTGCCTCGGCGGCGCAGGTCTTGTCCAGTGCAGGGTGGTTGATGTCGGTGTCCAGTTCGCCCAGCAGGTAAGTGATATCGCGCTTCACATAGGCTTTTTCGATATCCGCAGGCTTTTCCTTGCCTGAGTAGAACGGCATTTTCTTCAGGCCGTACTTCCAGTCGTCGAAGTTGGGGCAGCTTTGCGCCGATACGGTTTCAGGGCGCTCTGCGTCGAAGTAGGCATAGGAGGACGGGTTGGCGATCACGTAGCGCAGTTTCACGCCTTCACGGTTGAGCAACGCATCTTCCTTGCCGCCAATCATTGCGTAACGCTGCACTACCTGGGCGCCGCCGGAATGGCCCGCGATGACAATTTCCTTGAGGTTGGGGAACAGCTTGCTGTCGCTCAGGCGCTTGAGGATATGGTCAATGACGATAAACGAGCTGATCGGCTTGGGGTCCACAGCCGTGGCGCCTTCCATCCAGCTGTTCTGGCGCCAGCGCAGGATCGAGTCGGACAAGTGGTGGGCAACGATATCTTTTTCGTCCAGAAACTGTGGGGCAATCAGCAGGGTCTTGCTGCGCTCCTTGGACTGGTTGGCCGCCCGCTCGATGCTGCGCAGGTAGGTTTGCGCATTGCGCAGGCGACCGTGCAGCACGATCACGACGCGCTCGATTCGTGGTTTTGGATGCACCCATTCCTGGCTCAGGCCCAGCGTTGCCTGGCTGCCATTGATGATAAGGCGATCCGGGCTGATCGATTTTACCGCTTGATCCTCGGCATGAGCGCCGAGGCTCGCGAAGGCAGTGCTTAACAACAGGACCATAAGCGGTTTAATCATGTGCTCAGAGACTCTTGGCGGCGAACGTATCGCATTGGTTGATTTGACCTTGTGCAAAGCCGGTCTTGAACCAGCGCACGCGCTGGGCTGACGTTCCATGGGTGAAGGAGTCCGGTACGACCCGGCCACGGCCTTGCTGCTGCAAGCGATCATCGCCAATGGCGTTTGCCGCATTCAGTGCCTCTTCAATATCACCCGGCTCAAGCCAGTTCAAACGCTTTTGTGCGTTGTAGGCCCAAACACCCGCAAGACAGTCGGCCTGCAATTCCTGGCGGACCAGCAGACCGTTATTGCCTTCCATGCGTTGGCCTTGTTGGCGAGCCGTCTGGACCTTGGCTGAAATACCCAGCAGGGTCTGCACGTGATGGCCCACTTCATGGGCGATGACGTAAGCCTGGGCGAAATCCCCGGCAGCCGAAAAGCGTTGGGACATTTCCCGGAAGAAATCCAGGTCCAGATAAATCTGCTGGTCGGCCGGGCAATAGAAGGGGCCTGTGGCCGAAGTCGCGAAACCGCACGCGGAGTTCACTTGACCGCGAAACAGCACCAGAACCGGGTCCTTGTACTGTCGGCCACTCTGGGCAAACACGGCCCGCCAGGTATCTTCGGTATCGCCCAGCACGCTGCGCACGAACTCGGCCTGCTGATCGTTGGCGGGCGGAGCCTGGCGTGTCTGGGGTGGGACTTGAGAGGTTTGCTGGGTCATTTCACCGGTGAGCTGCCCGAGAATCTGCATCGGATCCTGGCCGGTCAGCAGGCCGAAGGCGACGATAATCACTATGCCGCCCAGGCTCAGTCCCTTGCCACCGATGCGCATGCCGCCACCGCCGCTACTGCCATCGCGAGCATCGACTACGTTGTCGCTGCGTCGGCCTTTTTTCCACAACATTCTGAAGCCCTCCGCTGAACTCTAGGGAGTGTTGCCGGTGATACGTCATTGCGCCAGTCCGGCGGTCTATCTGGCCAGCATCAGACCGGTTTTGCCCGGTGCTCGTTCTCTACGGGGGGCGCTGCATCGGCAAAGTGATTGACCCGGCGCAGGCTCTTGAACCCGATCATCCAGGCGCCCACGACGCCCAGGGTGCACAGACCGCCCATGATTGCCGCAGGAACCGGGCCGATCAGGGATGCGCTGGTGCCGGCACGGAACTCGCCGAGTTCGTTGGATGAACCGATAAACAGCATGTTGACCGCATTGACCCGGCCACGCATGGCATCCGGTGTCGAGAACTGTACAAGGGCCGAGCGAATATAGACGCTGACCATGTCCGCTGCGCCTGCGATCAACAAGGCAAAGCAGGACAGCCAGAAGAGGGTGGACAGGGCAAACACAAGGTTCGCCACGCCGAACACACCGACGGCCAGAAACATGGTCATGCCGACATTGCGATCCAGAGGCCGCATGCTCAGGTAAACCCCGGTCGCCAGTTCGCCCAGGCTCATGGCGGCGCGCAGTGCTCCCAACCCTTGTGGCCCGAGATGCAGGACCTCATGGGCATAGATCGGCAACAGGGCCACCACGCCACCGAGCAATACGGCGAACAGGTCCAGAGAAATGGTGCCCAGAATGATTGGCCGGGAGCGAATGAAGGCGATGCCAGCAGTAAAGCGCTGCCAGGCCCCGTCACCCAGGTCCACAGGCTTGCCTGCAAAAGGCGTTGCGACCCGGCTCAGGCACAGAATGCCCACCAGGAATGAAAGCACACAGGTCGAATACGTCAGCTCTGCACCACCCAGCGCATACAGACCGCCCCCGATCAACGGCCCGGCCACGGTGGAGCAGCGCATGATGACGCTGTTGGTGGCGATGGCCGATGCGAGTTGTTCCCGGGGCACAATCTGCGGCAGCAGGCTTTGCAGCGCAGGCCCTGTGAATGCACGGGCGCAGCCATAGAGCACGAGAGCCCCGTAGATCAGACGCAGGTCTTGCAGCTTGAGAGCGGAAAACAGCAACAGGATCAGCCCGCACAGTGCTTGCACTGCCCAACTGATGCTCAGGATCAGCTTGCGGTTGTAGCGATCGATCAGATCCCCGGCCGGCATGAGCAGCAGCAACATGGGGATGAACTGGGCAAGACCCACATAGGCCAGCGCCATCGGCTCGCGGGTCATGTCATACACCTGCCAGGCCACGACTATGGCCTGGATCTGCATGGCGAAGACCGCCAGCAGCCGTGCGAAGATGAAATTGACGAAACCTGGTGCGCGGGACAGTTTGACTGATGAGGCGGGGGATTCAGAACTCAAGACAGTTATCCATCGAAGCGGGGGAATACGCGGGTGGCGTTATACCTTAGCCCATGGAGCGCTACACATGAAGTAACTAAATTGTTTTGTGTGGTGTTGTTCGCGAATGAATTCGCCTCCTACGGATTAGGTGTAGGAATTCATTCGCGAAAGGTTGCAGGGTCTGCTTAGGAGCGAATTCATTCGCGAAGGCTATCAACGCCTGACCAGCAGAACCCCTGATTCCATGTGGTGTGTATAGGGAAACTGGTCAAACAGTGCGCAGCGCTCGATCCGGTGGGTATCGTGCAGTTGGGCGATGTTGGCGGCCAGGGTTTCCGGGTTGCAGGAAATGTACAGGATGCGATCGAAGCGGCGGGTCAGCTCGCAGGTGTCCGGGTCCATGCCGGCCCGTGGCGGGTCGACGAACACACTGGCGAACTCATAGCTCTTCAAGTCCACGCCTTGCAGGCGGCGGAAAGGACGTACATCGCTCAGCGCCTGGGTCAGCTCTTCGGCAGACAGACGCACCAGCGTGACGTTATCCACTGCGTTGTCATCCAGGTTGCTCAGCGCAGCATTCACCGATGTCTTGCTGATTTCTGTCGCCAGCACTTTGCGCACGCGGGTGGCCAGCGGCAGGGTGAAGTTGCCGTTGCCGCAATACAGCTCCAGCAAATCGTCAGTACGCTCGCCCAGCGCGTCATAGGCCCAGTTGAGCATTTTCTGGTTCACGGTGCCGTTTGGCTGGGTGAACGCGCCTTCAGGCTGGCGATAGCTGAACGTGCGACCGGCGACTTCCAGCTTTTCTGTCACGTAATCCAGGCCGATCACCAGGCGCTGGCCTTTGGAGCGGCCGATCAGGCTGACATTCAGCTCGCTCGCCAATGACTGCGCTTCGGCTTGCCATTCTTCGTCCAGCGGGCGGTGATAGCACATGGTGATCATGGCATCGCCCGCGAGGGTGGTCAGGAAGTCCACCTGGAACAGCTTGTGGTTCAGCGTCGGGCTGGCTTCCCAGCGCTCTCGTAGCACAGGCATCAGCGCATTGATACGCTCGCTGGCAATCGGCAGGCCTTCGAGCAGGATCGGCGTCTTGTTGTCGCCCGGCGCGAACATGGCGTAGTAACGCTTCTGGTCTTCGCGCCACAGGCGAAATTCCGCACGCAGGCGGTAATGCTCGCGTGGCGAGTCGAATACCTGCGGTTCGGGTGCGTCGAAAGGGGCCAGCAGCTCACGCAACCGGACGGCTTTTTCTTCGAGCTGACGATCGTAGCTCGCGGGATCGAAAGGAACACTCATGCGTTGAACCAGCCCAGCTTGATCACGAACAGAATCGACAGGATCACCAGCGCCGAATTCAGCTCGCGCCCGCGTCCCGAAAGCAGCTTGATTGCTGTCCAGGAAATGAAACCAAAGGCGATGCCGTTGGCGATGGAGTAAGTGAAAGGCATGGCCAGGGCGGTAATCACCACCGGTGCCGCGACTGTGAGGTCTTCCCAGTCGATTTCAGCCATGCCGGAAGCCATCAGCACGGCAACGAACAGCAATGCCGGTGCCGTGGCGAAAGCGGGCACGCTGCTGGCCAAGGGTGCGAAGAACAGTGCCATCAGGAACAGCACGCTGACCACGATGGCGGTCAGGCCGGTGCGGCCACCGGCACTGACGCCGGCTGCGGATTCGATGTAGCTGGTGGTGGTCGAGGTGCCCAGCAGCGAGCCAGCCATGGCCGCAGTACTGTCGGCGATCAGCGCACGGCCCATTTTCGGCATGTGGCCGTCCTTGCCCATCAGGCCCGCACGCTTGGCGACGCCGATGAGGGTGCCGGAGTTATCGAAGATATCCACGAACAGGAAGGCGAAGATGATGCTGACCAGTCCAACGTCCAGCGCGCCCATGATGTCCAGTTGCAGGAAGGTCGGAGCCAGGGAAGGTGGCATCGACACCACGCCTCCGAACGGCGTGAAGCCCAGCAGGATGGAGGCAAGGGTGGTAACCAGAATGCCGATCAGGACTGCGCCGCGGACCTTGAGCTGGTCCAGCGCCACGATCAGGAAGAAGCCCAGGGTCGCCAGTATCGGCGCCGGTTGTTTCAGGTCGCCCATGCCGATCATGGTCGCCGGGTTACTGACCACGATGCCGGCGTTATGCAGGGCGATCAGCGCCAGGAACAGGCCGATGCCTGCTGCAATGGCCGAGCGCAGGGGCAGGGGAATGCTGTTGATGATCCACTCGCGGATCTTGAACAGTGACAGCAGGAAAAACATCACCGCTGAAATGAAGACCGCACCCAGCGCCACCTGCCAGGTATGGCCCATGTGCAGGACCACGGTGTAGGTGAAGAAGGCGTTCAGGCCCATGCCCGGTGCGAGGGCTATCGGGTAGTTGGCGATCAGGCCCATTACGGCCGAGCCGATGGCGGCGGCCAGGCAGGTCGCGACGAACAGCGCGCCCTTGTCCATGCCGGTTTCGCCCAGGATGCTCGGGTTGACGAACAGGATGTATGCCATGGCCAGGAAGGTCGTGACGCCCGCCAGTATCTCGGTCCTCACGTTGGTGTTGTGTGCCTTGAGTTGAAACAGCCTTTCCAGCATGTCTGGCTCTCCGTAACGCGGCCTGCGTCGTAAATGTTTGACTCCAGAAGCAAAGCACAGGCTGACGCAGCAGCCCGCCGTTTCTGCGAGTCGGAAAAAGCCGCGCATCATACCAGCAGGTTGAGGCTGTGGCTGCTTTGTGAAGTGCTCCTTATCGGCTGAACACAAAGACCGTTCTGCAGCATGAGGCAACTCGCCACGCGGCAATAGACCACACAACCTCAAGGGCTGAATGGGACTACTCTTTCATGGTCGGTTGATCTGCATCATTGCACTCACGCATTCGGTGTGAACCGAAAGCATGAAACCAGCATCGAGATACTCATCAGAAGACTTCCGATGCACCGACTCCCTGACCGTGGGGCAATCGCTGATGGCTTTCTGCCAAAGGCTGGTATCACCTGATAGAGAGGAAGAATCATGTTCGGTTTGGAGGCACTAGATCTTGCCCGCATCCAGTTCGCATTCACGATTTCGTTCCATATCCTGTTTCCTGCCATCACCATCGGTCTGGCGAGTTACCTGGCTGTGCTCGAAGGCTTGTGGCTGAAAACCAGCAACGACGTATACCGCGACCTCTACCATTTCTGGTCGAAGATATTTGCCGTCAACTTCGGCATGGGCGTGGTTTCCGGGCTGGTCATGGCCTATCAGTTCGGCACCAACTGGAGCCGCTTTTCCGACTTTGCCGGCGCGGTTACCGGGCCGTTGCTGACCTATGAGGTCCTGACGGCATTCTTCCTTGAAGCAGGCTTCCTGGGTGTAATGCTGTTCGGCTGGAACCGTGTTGGCCGCAAGCTGCACTTCTTCTCGACGGTCATGGTCGCCATCGGCACCCTGATCTCCACCTTCTGGATCCTGTCGTCCAATAGCTGGATGCAGACGCCGCAAGGTTTTGAAATCATCGACGGTCGCGTGATCCCCACCGACTGGTTCGCAGTGGTCTTCAACCCGTCCTTCCCGTATCGCCTGGCGCACATGTCGATTGCCGCCTTTGTGGCGACCGCTTTCTTCGTCGGTTCTTCGGCGGCCTGGCACTTGTTGCGTGGCCGCGATACACCGCAGATCCGCACGATGCTGTCGATGGCCATGTGGATGGCGTTGCTGGTCGCGCCACTGCAGGCCGTTGTCGGTGACTTCCATGGTTTGAACACGCTCAAGCATCAGCCGGCAAAAATCGCCGCCATTGAAGGTCACTGGGAAAACATCGGTGACGAGCCGACGCCTCTGATCCTGTTCGGCTGGCCCGACATGAAGGAAGAACGGACTAAATATGCTGTGGAAATCCCCTATCTGGGCAGTCTGATCCTGACCCACAGCCTGGACAAGCAAGTCCCGGCGCTCAAGGAGTTCAAGCCTGAAGACCGGCCTAATTCGACCATTGTGTTCTGGTCGTTCCGGATCATGGTCGGCCTGGGTTTCCTGATGATCTTTACCGGGTTGTGGAGCCTCTGGCTGCGCAAGCGTGATGCGCTTTATAGCAACCGTGCTTTCCTCTATCTGGCGTTGTGGATGGGGCCCTCGGGTCTGATCGCGATCCTGGCGGGCTGGTTCACCACGGAAATCGGTCGTCAGCCCTGGGTCGTCTACGGCCTGATGCGCACGGCGGATGCTTCGTCCGGCCACAGCGTCACACAAATGAGCATCACCCTGGTGCTGTTCGTGGTCGTCTACTTCCTGCTGTTTGGCGCCGGCCTCAGTTACATGTTGCGTCTGGTGCGCAAAGGACCGAAGAAACACGTCGAACATACACCGACCGGCGGTCCCGGCCAGAAACGCACACCAGCCCGTCCGCTCTCCGCTGCCGAAGAAGGCTCCGAAGACGGCGACAACCTCGACAGCCTGAGCAAGGGGAACTGAGTCATGGGCATCGATCTTCCACTGATCTGGGCGGTCATCATCATCTTCGGCATCATGATGTATGTGGTGATGGACGGTTTTGACCTGGGCATCGGGATTCTCTTCCCGTTCATGAAAGACAGCTCCGACCGCGACGTGATGATGAACACCGTCGCTCCAGTCTGGGACGGCAATGAAACCTGGCTGGTTCTGGGCGGTGCAGCGTTGTTCGGTGCTTTCCCCATGGCCTATGCGGTGGTGCTGTCGGCACTCTATCTGCCGCTGATCTTCATGCTGATGGGGCTGATCTTTCGCGGCGTGGCTTTCGAGTTCCGCTTCAAGGCCACGGAAGAGAAGCGTCACCTGTGGGACAAGGCGTTCATTGGCGGCTCACTGGTTGCGACCTTCTTCCAGGGCGTGGCGCTGGGGGCTTTCATCGAAGGCATTCCGGTGGTCAACCGCGAGTTCGCCGGTGGTTCGCTGGACTGGCTGGCGCCGTTCCCGATGTTCTGTGGCCTGGCCCTGATCGTCGCTTATGCGTTGCTGGGCTGCACCTGGCTGATCATGAAGACCGAAGGGCCGTTGCAGACGGCGATGCACGATCTGGCACGTCCCCTGGCGCTGGCGACGCTGGCGGTCATCGGTATTGTCAGTCTCTGGACGCCGCTGGCTCACCCGGACATCGCTCAGCGCTGGTTCAGCCTGCCAAACCTGTTCTGGTTCATGCCCGTGCCGATTCTGGTGCTGGTCACCCTGTACGGTCTGTTCAAGGCAGTGGCCCGCAATGCCCATTACACGCCGTTCCTGCTGACGCTGCTGCTGATCTTTCTGGGCTACAGCGGCCTTGGGATCAGCTTGTGGCCCAATATCATTCCGCCGTCGGTTTCCATCTGGCAGGCTGCTGCTCCGCCTCAGAGTCAGGGCTTCATGCTGGTGGGCACGCTGTTCATCATCCCGTTCATTCTGGGGTACACCTTCTGGAGCTATTACGTGTTTCGCGGGAAGGTGACTGCTGAAGACGGTTATCACTAGAGGAGATTGGCGATGTCTGGCAAGAACTCCATGCACGACAAGGACCCGGCGCTGAGCAAGCCGCTCTGGCAGCGGCTG
The DNA here is from genome assembly GCF_900187465.1 of Pseudomonas sp. Irchel 3A18. Classification (NCBI taxonomy): domain Bacteria; kingdom Pseudomonadati; phylum Pseudomonadota; class Gammaproteobacteria; order Pseudomonadales; family Pseudomonadaceae; genus Pseudomonas; species Pseudomonas sp. Irchel 3A18. Next base: position 245,631 of record NZ_FYDI01000006.1, on the reverse strand, counting down.
GCCTGGCTGGTCGGCATCTGGGCAGGCAGCGTCTTTGCGCTGTTCATCGTGGCCAGCCTGATGCGCATGTTCATGAATGCAGCGGGCTTGACCACCCACTGATCACCCAGCGTTTGATTCCCATCCCGTGTTTTGTGGACACGGCTTCATGACCCTCCTTGCGGAGGGTTTTTTTTGAGGTTTATTTACGGGCTTTGAGAATCACGAACTTGGGCGTTGCGGCGACCTGTTCCACGCCGCGAAACAGTCGTGCCAGTTTGCTGTGATAGCCCAGATGGCGATTGCCGACGATATACAGCGCGCCACCGACCACCAGTGAAGCCCGCGCCTGAAGGAACATGCGCCAGGCCAGGAAATCACCGACCACCTGCTGCTGGTGGAAGGGCGGGTTGCAGAGCACCACATCCAGAGAATCCGGCTCCTGGCCGGCCAGGCCATCGCCGGCACGAATCACTACCTCGCGCGCTCCCAGCGTTGCCTGCCAGTTCTCGGTGGCCGATTGCACGGCCATGAAAGACTCATCCACCAGCGTGTAATGAGCCTCCGGGTTGTCCAGAGCACTGGCAATGGCCAGCACACCATTGCCGCAGCCCAGATCGGCGACCCTGGCCGAGCCGAGGTTCCCGGGTAGATAAGGCAGGAAGGCCCGGGTGCCAATATCCAGGCCGTCGCGACAGAATACGTTGGCGTGGTTGACCAGTTCGATGGCGGGTTGATCGAGTTTGTAACGGGTCGGGTAGGGCGAGCTCAGGACCGGCCTTGATTCTGGTGTGCAGAACAGCAGGCGTGCCTTTTTCACGGCCAGCGATGCCTGTACCGGCCCTACATATTCTTCCAGCAGGTCACCGGCCGAGCGTGGCAGGTGCTTGACCATAGCTGCCGCGATCACTTGGGCGCCCGGCGCCAACTGGCCTTGCAGGCGAATGAGCTGTTCTTCCAGCAGCGCCATGGTCTTGGGAACCCGGATCAGTACCCAGTCGAAAGGGCCGTTCAACGGCTCGCTGGCCGGGATCACGGGGACGGCGTCATAGGGCATGCCGTTGCGGGCAAGGTTCTTTTCCAGGCCTTGTGCCGCCAGATACGAGTCGGTGCTGCTGACCACCGTTGCATGCTGTGCGAGGCTTGCGGCCAATGCGCCAAAGCTGTCGTTGAGTACCAGTACCTTGCTCTGCAGGGTCAGGCCGGTTTCTGCCACATGGTTCAGCAGGTATTCATCCGCCGCATCAAATGCCTGCAACGGCTCATCTTGTTGTTCGGGTTGGCGAATGAGATCAAGTTGAGCGAAAGGACTGGTCAGCACGGGCATGGGCAGGAAAACTCTGGGAATCGACGTATGTCATGCGAGCCCGGCATCTGATGGGCTCGCTGAGATCGGCAAGTTTACGTGCTTTTTGCTGTTTGGCACCCTCCATGTTGGTAGCCGGTTGCTGTTGCCCTCAGAACATTCCGCTCAAGGCTGCCTGTACGGCCGCAGCCGTTTTGTTGCAAACCCCCATTTTCTGTATCGCGCTGGCGATATGAAAATGAATGGTGCGCTCTTTCAGGCTCAGAATGATTGCGATGTCGCCCGCTGTCTTGCCTTCCGCGGACCATTTGAGGATCTCGATTTCTCGATGGGTAAGGTTTTTTGCGTGAGATGGGGATGGTGAGTTGAATTCCATGGATCCCATGATCGCCTCCATGCCTTTGATGGCGAGTTGTTTCTGTATTGTCTAAGTAGTCTAGAAAAGAACCACCGTGTTCAGTTTGCGTGTGAGCCTATCTAGACGAGTGGTGTTATGGCTTTTGTGTATTCAAAAAGATGTTTTTGGGCTGAAACACTGGCGCATGCTGGGTTGTGGCTTTTCAGGGCATACAGGCTTTCAACTAACGAAAGATGGCCTCAAGAACCAAATACTCTAAATTGCCGCTGCTTGATGTCGCTCAAATCACTACAAACAGCCGGTGTTTATCGAGCGCGCTTTGGAGGACACTGGAAACCTTTTCCAGCTCTGGAGCCAGAAGCCTCCCATGACCGCCAGCGAAGACAAGTTCACCCGCCAGACACTGCAGCGTGTGACGCCATTGACCGACAATCTGTTTACTCTGCGCACCACGCGCGACCCCGGTTTTCGTTTTCGTGCCGGGCAGTTCGCTCGCCTTGGCGTGACCAGAGCCGATGGCAGTACGGTATGGCGCCCCTACTCGATGGTTTCTGCGCCCCATGACGAGTTTCTGGAGTTCTTCTCCATCGTGGTGCCGGGCGGGGAGTTCACCGGTGAACTGAGCCGTCTGCGCGAAGGCGACACCTTGCTGGTGGAGAAGCTGGCGACCGGTTATCTGACGCCGGACCGTTTTGTCGACGGGCGAGACTTGTGGCTGTTATCCACAGGCACGGGCGTCGCGCCTTTTCTCTCGATCCTTCAGGACTTTGAGATATGGGATAAATTCGAGCGGATCATCCTGGTCTACAGCGCCCGTGAGGCCAGGGAGCTGGCTTATCAGCAGTTGATTGCCGAGTTGATGCAGCGCGATTATCTGGCCGAGTATGCCGACAAGTTCCTGTTCCTGCCCACCGTAACCCGCGAACAGCATCCCGGCGCCTTGCATGGGCGTATCACAAGCCTGATCGAAAATGGCGCGCTGGAGCGTGCCGCAGGTGTCGAGCTGACGCCCGAGCATTCGCGGGTGATGATCTGCGGCAATCCGCAAATGATCGACGATACGCGGGCCGTGCTCAAACAGCGCAACATGCAACTCAACCTGACCCGTCGGCCAGGGCAGGTTGTGGTGGAGAATTACTGGTAGGCGTTTTCGCGAATCTGTGGGAGGACTTGCTGGCGACTTCTGAAGCTGTCGCCAGCAAGCTGCCTGCCACAGTCTTGCTTCAAACCGGACGACCAGGGTCCACCGTAATCGGTGCCGCTGGCTTGTTCTGCTCTTTGAGCAAATCACGAATCTCGCCCAGCAGGACTTCTTCCTTGGACGGTGTCGGTGGCAGGGTCGGGGCCTTGGCTTCTTCGCGCTTGAGGCGGTTGATGGCCTTGACGCCCATGAAGATGGCGAACGCCACGATGACGAAGTCGAGTACGGTCTGGATGAACTTGCCGTAGGCCAGCAGCACGGCAGGCGTTGTGCCTTCGGCCGCTCGCAGGGTAATGGCCAGGTCACTGAAGTCCACACCGCCGATCAACAGGCCCAGCGGAGGCATGATCACGTCACCGACGAATGATGAAACGATCTTGCCGAATGCTGCACCAATGATGATACCCACGGCCATATCGACCACGTTACCTTTGACGGCGAAGGCCTTGAATTCGCTTAGTACGCTCATGGGTGATTCCTTGTTACAGAGGGAGATGACCGGATTCAGTGTAATGGAGCAATGTGTATCCTGCTGTGTACATGTGCAATCGACCAGGGTGGGTGCGGTAAGTTTTATCCGGATCGGCAAAAACCGAGTTCCGGCGGCGCGGCATTTGCTGCGTTATCATGCTGCTTTTTACGACTGGGGTTGTCATGGCCAAGGCCAAACGCTTGTACGGCTGCACGGAGTGCGGTGCGACTTTTCCCAAATGGGCTGGCCAGTGCAGTGATTGTGGCGCCTGGAACACGCTGGTTGAAACCATGCTGGAAAGCGGCGCAGCCGCCCCTCCCAGCGGACGCACCGGCTGGACGGGCTCGCAGGCCCAGATCAAGACCCTGGCCGAAGTCAGTGTCGAAGAGATTCCGCGCTTCTCAACCAACTCCAACGAACTGGATCGGGTCCTGGGCGGCGGCCTTGTGGATGGCTCTGTCGTCTTGATCGGTGGTGATCCGGGGATCGGTAAATCCACGATTCTGCTGCAAACCCTGTGCAATATCGCCGAGCGCATGCCAGCCCTGTATGTGACGGGCGAAGAATCCCAGCAACAGGTGGCCATGCGCGCCCGTCGCCTTGGCCTGCCTCAGGATAAATTGCGGGTGATGACCGAAACCTGCATCGAGACCATCATCGCCACGGCGCGTGTCGAGCACCCCAAGGTCATGGTGATCGACTCCATCCAGACGATCTTCACCGAACAACTGCAATCCGCTCCCGGCGGCGTGGCGCAAGTGCGGGAAAGCGCCGCCTTGCTGGTGCGTTACGCCAAGCAGAGCGGCACGGCGATTTTCCTGGTCGGCCATGTGACCAAGGAAGGTGCACTGGCCGGGCCTCGGGTCCTGGAGCATATGGTCGATACCGTTCTCTATTTCGAGGGCGAGTCGGATGGACGGCTGCGTCTGCTGCGGGCGGTGAAAAACCGTTTCGGCGCCGTCAACGAACTGGGCGTGTTCGGCATGACGGACAAGGGGCTCAAGGAGGTTTCCAACCCGTCAGCGATTTTTCTGACCCGTGCTCAGGAAGAAGTGCCCGGCAGCGTGGTCATGGCGACCTGGGAAGGTACGCGCCCGATGCTGGTGGAAGTTCAGGCGCTGGTGGATGACAGCCACATGTCCAATCCGCGTCGGGTGACGCTGGGGCTGGATCAGAATCGTCTGGCGATGCTGCTGGCGGTCTTGCATCGCCATGGCGGAATCCCGACCCACGATCAGGACGTGTTCCTCAATGTGGTGGGTGGTGTGAAAGTGCTGGAAACCGCGTCTGACCTGGCGTTGATGGCGGCGGTCATGTCGAGCCTGCGCAACCGGCCATTGCCTCATGATCTGCTGGTGTTCGGGGAAGTGGGGCTTTCCGGCGAGGTCAGACCGGTGCCCAGCGGTCAGGAACGTCTGAAAGAGGCTGCCAAGCATGGCTTCAAGCGAGCCATCGTGCCCAAGGGCAATGCCCCCAAGGAAGCGCCGGCCGGTTTGCAGATCATTGCGGTTACCCGTCTGGAGCAGGCGCTGGATGCGTTGTTTGAATAGAGTTGCGTGCCTCTTCGCGAATGCATGCGCGAAGGCTCAAATCTCGATCAGCGCCGCCAGTTCCCTGTCCAGCTCAGCCGGATCTCCCAGGTTCAGCTCCACCAGCCGCTTCAAATGACTGATCGATTCCAGCCCGATGTGCAGGCAGACAAACCCGAGATGCTGGTTGTCGTCATGTGTCAGCTTCACATCCATCTTCACGTAGGCATCGTCGCTGAGATGAATGTCCACCAGAAAGTGCTCGTCCGGATTACCCGTCCAGGGTTCCGGCCGTTCGATGAGCAGTCCTTTCAGAGAGAGATCGAGCAACTGCACTTTCCAGTTGTGGTTGCCCTGGCTGAGGTCGGTCCTGGCATCGAAAGCGATGCGCTTGAAACGACGGCGATCTGAGGGGGAGTCGGTCATCAGGTGAGCTCTCGTGGTATCGACTGACGCTGGGTCAGCGGACATGCCATGGATAATGGCACCCTTGTTTAGGCACGATAGACCTGAACGGAGTTGCCGAACAGTTCTGTGGATAACTTTTATTGCTTCTGTAGATTCGTTTGCAGGAAGGGGAGGCGTTATTTACGTTTTGACAGGCTATTAAAGCGCTCTAGACCATCGTTGGGGGTGGCCTTTCGCTCCGACAGGGCTAAACTCGGAGTGCTTGCCTTCTAGTCAACTCTGCTGGAATAAGAAAATGAAAAATAACAATAGCCTAATGCGCCACGTGCCTTGGCTGCTTCTCGCAATTATTGGGGCTTGTGCCCTGGGGGTGGTAGCACTGCGTCGTGGCGAGGCAATCAATGCCTTGTGGATCGTGGTCGCTGCTGTAGCTATTTATCTGGTTGCTTATCGTTACTACAGTCTTTTCATCGCCAACCATGTCATGCAGCTTGACCCGCTGCGGGCAACCCCGGCGGTGGTCAACAACGATGGTCTGGACTATGTGCCGACCAACAAGCACATTCTGTTCGGTCACCACTTCGCAGCCATCGCAGGTGCAGGCCCGCTGGTCGGCCCGGTACTGGCCGCGCAGATGGGTTATCTGCCCGGTACGCTCTGGCTGATCGCCGGTGTGGTTCTGGCGGGCGCGGTACAGGATTTCATGATCCTGTTCCTGTCCACGCGCCGTAACGGTCGCTCCCTGGGCGACATTGTCCGCGAAGAAATGGGTCGTATCCCCGGCACCATTGCCTTGTTCGGCTGCTTCCTGATCATGATCATCATCCTTGCGGTGCTGGCGCTGATCGTGGTCAAGGCCCTGGCTGAAAGCCCGTGGGGTATGTTCACCGTCATGGCGACCATCCCGATCGCGATGTTCATGGGCGTTTACATGCGCTACATCCGCCCGGGTCGCATCGGTGAAATCTCCATCATCGGTGTGGTTCTGCTGCTGCTTTCCATCTGGGTAGGCGGCGCGGTGGCTGCGGATCCGGTCTGGGGCCCGATGTTTACCTTCACTGGTGTGCAGATCACCTGGATGCTGGTGGGCTATGGCTTCGTTGCGGCAATGCTGCCGGTATGGCTGCTGCTCGCACCGCGTGACTATCTCTCTACCTTCCTGAAAATCGGCACCATCGTTGCGCTGGCCATCGGCATTCTGATTCTGGCTCCCGAACTGAAAATGCCGGCCCTGACCCAGTTCACCGACGGTACGGGTCCGGTCTGGAAAGGCGCGCTGTTCCCGTTCCTGTTCATCACCATTGCGTGTGGTGCGGTGTCGGGCTTCCATGCACTGATTTCCTCGGGTACCACGCCCAAACTGCTGGATAACGAAAAGAACGCCCGCTACATCGGTTACGGTGGCATGCTCATGGAGTCCTTCGTCGCCATCATGGCCATGGTCGCCGCTTCGGTGATCGAGCCGGGTGTGTACTTCGCCATGAACAGCCCGCCTGCGATTGTGGGCAGTGATGTGGTGACTGTGGCGCAAACCGTCAGCAACTGGGGCTTTACCATTACGCCCGAGCAACTGACTGCCGTGGCCAATGACATCGGCGAGCACACCATCCTGGCCCGTGCCGGTGGTGCTCCAACCCTGGCAGTCGGTATCGCGCAGATCCTGCACCAGGTCCTGCCGGGTGAAAACACCATGGCGTTCTGGTACCACTTCGCGATTCTGTTTGAAGCCCTGTTCATCCTGACCGCTGTCGACGCCGGTACCCGTGCCGGTCGCTTCATGCTTCAAGACCTGCTGGGCAGCTTCGTACCTGCTCTTAAGCGCACCGAGTCCTGGGTTGCAAACGCCATCGGTACCGGTGGTTGCGTCGCGCTTTGGGGATACCTGCTGTATCAAGGCGTGATCGACCCACTGGGTGGCATCAATACCTTGTGGCCGCTGTTCGGTATCTCCAACCAGATGCTCGCCGGTATCGCCCTGATGCTTGCCAGTGTGGTGCTGATCAAGATGAAGCGTCAGCGCTACGTCTGGGTGACCTTGCTGCCTGCGTCCTGGCTGCTGATCTGCACCGTGACCGCGAGCCTGATCAAGCTGTTCGACTCCAACCCTGCCGTTGGTTTCCTGGCCCTGGCCAAGAAGTACAGCACCGCAGCGGATGCTGGCCAGATCCTGGCTCCGGCCAAGAACATGGACCAGATGCAGCACGTGATCTTCAACGCTTACACCAACGCCGGTCTGACCATCCTGTTCCTGTTCGTCGTGTCCAGCATCCTGTTCTACGCGCTGAAAGTCGGCCGTGCGGCGTGGATCAAGAAAGAGCGCAGCGACAAGGAAATGCCCTACCAGGCCATGCCTCCGGGATCGCAGGTGTGATAACGGTCATGAAGAGAGGATCAGCCCATGTTCAATGACCTGAGTCGCCTCGGGAAATACCTCGGTCAGGCCGCACGCCTGATGGTGGGCATGCCGGACTACGACACCTATGTCGAGCACATGCAGACCAAGCACCCGGACAAGCCGTTGATGAGCTACGAGGAGTTCTTTCGCGAACGCCAGGAAGCTCGTTACGGCGGCAAGGGTGGTCCCAAGTGTTGCTGATCCTCTGATCTGCGTTATCGTTTGAATCGACGCGCCACAGGCCAACACCTGTGGAGTTGTCGTTTTTATAGAGCATCTGTACATATTGAACTGCTGGAGTACACATGACTGTTGCGCAACCCATCCCCGTCACCGTATTGACCGGCTTTCTGGGAGCAGGCAAGACCACTCTGCTGCGTCATTTGCTCAAGGCCGAACACGGCCTGAAAATCGCGGTCATCGAAAACGAATTCAGTGATGCCGGCATTGATAGCCAGTTGCTTGGCACAGACCCCGTGCAAATCATGACGCTGTCCAACGGCTGCGTCTGCTGCACCATCCACACCGACCTGACCAAAGCCCTGTACCTGCTGCTGGAGCGACTGGACAGCGGTGAAATCGCCTTTGACCGACTGGTGATCGAATGCACCGGCCTTGCCGATCCGGCTCCCGTTGCGCAAACCTTCTTCATCGATGAAGAGCTGCGCGAGCGCTACATCCTCGACGGCATCATCACGCTGGTGGATGCTGCCCATGCCGACACCCACCTGGCCCAGACCATCGCCCAGGCACAAATCGGCTTTGCCGACCGTTTGCTGGTGAGCAAGCGCGATCTGGTGGACGAAGAAGCCTTCCAGGCTCTCTCGTCCCGCCTGACCCGTATCAACCGGCGCGCGCCGATTCGTATCGTTGAGCACGGCAAGATCGATTTGGCCGAATTGCTGGATGTCAGAGGCTTCAACCTCAACGCCGACCTCGGTGGCGGCGTCACCCTGCGCCCGCTTGCCCCGGCTGGCGCATCCGCCGACCGCATCTCAAGCCTGGTGCTGCGCAGTGAAAAACCGCTGGATATCGACAAGCTCAGCGAGTTCATGAACGAACTGCTCGAAGACCACGGCAAACAACTGCTGCGCTACAAAGGCGTACTCAATATCGCAGGCGAGCCACGGCGCATGGTGTTCCAGGGCGTGCTGAAGCTCTATGGCTTTGACTGGGATACCGAATGGGCAGAAGACGAAAAACGCGAAAGCGTGATCGTGTTCATTGCCGATGAATTGCCGGAAGAGAAGATTCGGGCGGCGTTTGGCGAGATGGTGGGGGGTAACACTAATGTGTGAGCCAGCGACCTGATTTCGTAGGAGCGGATTTATCCGCGAGAAGTCATTGAAGGGGATACATTTTCTTCGGATGTACGGACTTCTCGCGAATAAGCGGAGCACCCTCTGATTGCTCCTGCGGGAATTTTATTTAAATCATGATATTGCGTTTCGTTTTGTGAGAGTAGATATCACTCATTCCAACAGGAATTGAATTTCTCTTCCGCCTCAAGCCGGGTTTCGATACCCAAGCGGTTAAGAGCCGTATGAGTGTCAGGAGGTGTTTTTTCATGCGCTAGGTAGTGCCATAAGTTGAGTGGTTTCTCGGGTGTTTAAAGTCGACTCCATGTTGACGTTGCAGGGGCACTGTTGGCCTGTGATAGAAACGGGAGTCATGGTCAGCCTCAAGAATGCGAGGCATGCATCCTTGCGCATATGACCTTGGTGTTTATGCAGGGCGTTTCTGTGAAGGTTATGAGAAATGGCTGAGAGTTATATCTCCTGTAGGTTTTTTTGAAAGGATAAGGATTAGGCTTAAAAAGCCAGGTAGTGGAGGCCAATTCGTTTGGTGCGTAGCTGATCCCCTGCGAATTCAATAAAGAGCTTTCTTACAGGAAAAACACTGCGACACTGCTTTTGCTCAGAAGTCTCCTACATACATTAATAAGCAGCGTTGCAAAAATGACCGTTCAATCACCGAAAGTACGATTTCAGGCTTTCGTTTCTTTTGGTGCTACCCATCACCAAAAACTCTATGGCTTTAGTGCGTATTGTCATGTCACCCTGTCGTGCAGTGCCGCCAGCGCTGGAATATTGCCTTTGTTAGCCTCTGGAGTTTTTACGAATGGGATGGCTCCCACCATGATTTTCGACAAGCATGCGCATTACTCAATGAACCATATAAAGGCAGCATGCGCAGACGAAACGGATGTCATGACACTGAATCACAACGACATGGATCAACTCGAGACATTATGTAAATCTCACAAAAAGATTGCTTATGTTGCTGATGGTGTCTACAGCATGGGAGGTGTTGCGGATATGGAAAGCCTCATCTATCTGAAAGAGAAATATGGGATGTTTCTGTATCTCGACGACTCTCATGCCATCACGGCTTTGGGAGCAAATGGAATGGGCCATGTGAGATCATGGCTACCCTGCCAGGATGACAGCACTATTGTCGTGGCGTCTCTCGGAAAGGCTTTTGGCGCTGGAGGTGGAATGGCCATGCTGGGTAGTGAGCAGCAGAAAAAACTGATCTACCGGTACGGCGGCCCCAGCAACTGGTCTCAGAGTCTTAATGCTGCCGCTATCGGTGCAGGAAGAGCTTCGATAGCCTTGCATCGCACAGGTGAGATTGATGAGTTGCAAAAAAAGCTGCAGCGCAATATCCAACGCTTTGATTCACTGATTGTTACAGATCAAATAGGAAGCTATTCGCCGATCAGGCTGATACGTTGCCCTGGTGCCAATGTTGCAAATCATATTGCTGCCGAACTCTCCAATAATGGATTTTTTACTTCTGCTGTGTTTTTTCCAGTAGTAGCACAAAATAAGCCTGCGATAAGAATCACGTTCAGAGCAGATATGTCCGCTGGCCTTATTGATGAGTTTTGCGCACGGGTGAAACGTTTTCTTGGCACAACAGAACTCGCCTCCCACACAGCCCAGTATCAACTACCTTAAACCATGAAAATCGACAGCCATATCGTTATCTCATGTATGGCCGTGTTGACGGCACAGTCAGGTATAACGCTCTATCTTCCGTCCTTGCCCTCAATTGCCGAAAGTTTTCATGCCAGCCCCGGTTTTTCGGCGCTGACACTTTCGGCATTTCTGGCGGGGATGGGGTTGCCGATGTTGCTGTGGGGCAGAGTGGCGGCCTTGCTGGGGGGCAGGGCAACGATGATCTGGGCGCTTTTGCTGTTTTCTATCAGCAGCCTGGGGGTTGCGCTATCGGCCGACACTGCCATGTTCATTATCTGTCGCACTGTTCAAGGAGCGGCTGCCGGAGGTATTTCGGTCATGGCTCGTGTGTTGTTACGCGATAATTTCAGTGCGCAGCATTTGGCAAAGGCTCTGAGCTGGCTGTCGATCTGCTTTGTGATATCGCTGGGTTTGGCGCAAGTTGCAGGTGCGTTGATACATACAGCCTGGGGCTGGCGGGCCGTTTTTTTCACAAGTGCAGCTTTGGGCTTTTTATTGATTTTTCCTGTTATGCGATACGCCCCGAGTGGAATGCCTGATCGTCGGGCCTCAAGCCCAGGTCGAAAAATATACGGCACCCTCATTCGAGATGTTCAATTCATGCGGCCAGTATTGGCGGGTGGCTTGGGCTATGGCGTGATTATTCTTTTTGGAGCCAGTGCCCCAGCGCTCTTTCAGCTTCACTTCAACTGGACTTCCATGGAGTATGGCTGGATTGGGTGGCCAGTCAGCGGTGCCTATATGCTTGGCGCTTTGTCGGTCAGTTGGCTGCTTTCAAAGCGCAGCGAGGATCAGAGCCTGATGTTTGGGTTGAAGCTTCTGGCATCGGGGGCTTTGCTTATGGGGGCGGGGCAGTTCTTGTTTCCGGCGGCTGCTTCTTCTTTATGGCTACCTTACTGTTTGCTGCTTGTCGGTCAGGGCATCGTTTATCCGCTGTGCCAATCCCTTGCCAATCAGAGCGCATCCGTCAGCGGTCCCTATGCCATGGCATTGACCGGTTTTATCCATCAGGCGATGGCTGCCTGCTGTGGGTTGATAGCCAGTGTTTTACCCTCGGGCCAGCCAGGGCCATTCACGCTTGTCTGTATCGTGCTTGCAATTCTGGCATGGGGTATTTACACGCAGGGTCGCGTGAAGGTCTCCTCATAAATAAAAAGCCCGGCTCAAAAGCCGGGCTCTTTCATACAGTCAGCAACTACGCTATCAAGCGCCGTAAACCGGCAGCTTGGCGCAGATGGCTTTGACCTTCTCGCGAACGGCGTCGATCACCGCTTCGTTGTTCAGGTCAGCCAGGATGTCGCAGATCCAGCCAGCCAGTTCCTTGCACTCTGCTTCCTTGAAGCCGCGAGTTGTCACTGCCGGGGTGCCGAAGCGCAGGCCGGAGGTGACGAACGGGGAGCGTGGGTCGTTCGGGACGGAGTTCTTGTTCACGGTGATGAAGGCGCGGCCCAGGGCAGCGTCTGCGTCTTTACCGGAGATGTCCTGTTTGATCAGGGACAGCAGGAACAGGTGGTTTTCAGTACCGCCGGAAACCACGTCGAAACCGCGCTCGATGAACACGCCAGCCATGGCCTTGGCGTTCTTGACCACTTGTTGCTGGTAGGCCTTGAACTCCGGTTGCAGTGCTTCCTTGAAGCAGACAGCCTTGGCCGCGATGACGTGCTCCAGCGGGCCGCCCTGTGCGCCAGGGAATACTGCCGAGTTCAGCTTCTTCTCGATGTCGGCATTGGCGCGAGCCAGGATCAGGCCGCCACGTGGACCGCGCAGGGTCTTGTGGGTCGTGGTGGTGACCACGTCAGCGAATGGAACCGGGTTCGGGTAGACACCCGCGGCAACCAGACCGGCTACGTGGGCCATGTCGACGAACAGGTAAGCACCGACCTTGTCAGCGATTTCGCGGAAACGGGCGAAGTCCAGAACCTGCGAGTAGGCAGAGAAACCGGCCACGATCATTTTTGGCTTGTGCTCGACGGCCAGACGCTCGACTTCGTCGTAGTCGATCATGCCATTGGCGTCGATGCCGTATTGAACAGCGTTGTACAGTTTGCCCGAGGAGCTGACGCTGGCGCCGTGGGTCAGGTGACCGCCATGAGCCAGGCTCATGCCCAGAATGGTGTCGCCGCCTTGCAGCAGAGCCAGGTAAACAGCGGAGTTTGCCTGGGAACCGGCGTGTGGCTGTACGTTGGCGTAATCAGCGCCGAACAGTTCCTTGGCGCGGTCGATGGCCAGTTGTTCAACGACGTCGACGTACTCGCAGCCACCGTAGTAGCGCTTGCCCGGATAGCCTTCGGCGTACTTGTTGGTCAGGACCGAGCCCTGAGCCTCCATGACAGCCGGGCTGGTGTAGTTTTCCGAGGCAATCAGTTCGATGTGCTCTTCCTGGCGCAGGGCTTCTTGCTCCATGGCGGCAAAAAGATCGGAGTCGTACTTCGCGAGAGTCAAATCACGGCTGAACATGGCAGTCCTCGAGGGGTTGGAGCGGAAAAGGGGAGCATTCTACCCCATCGCGTTTTATCTGGCATATGAAAGGGGCTCATTTGGTGGATGAGCAGAAGGCAAGTAGGAGGGGAAGCTGCAAGTTACAAGCGGCAAGCTACAAGCAAGAGCGGGGTCGTAGCGTTCGGAAAAAATCTGCTTTTGCTTGAAACTCCCAACTTGCAGCTTGCCGCTTTGTTTCTGTTCGACCTAGTCGAACATGAACAACGCATCATTGCTGAACTGCGCCTCGAACTGCGAAGCCGGCATCGGGCGGCCGAAGAGGTAGCCCTGGACTTCGTCGCAGCCGTGTTCGCGTAGGAACTCCAGCTGTTCGTGGGTTTCGACGCCTTCGGCGATGACCGCAAGGTTCAGGCTGTGAGCCATGGCGATGATGGCGCGGGCAATCTGTGCGTCCTGTTCGCCCGATGGCAGGCCATCGACGAAGGTGCGGTCGATTTTCAGTACGTCAATCGGGAACTGCTTGAGGTAGTTCAACGATGAATAGCCGGTGCCGAAGTCATCGACCGCGATGCTCAGGCCAAGATTCTTCAGGCCGTCGAGCATTTGCATGGCTTCGCTGACTTCGCGCATCAGGATACTTTCGGTCAGTTCCAGCTCCAGGCAAGCCGGTGGCAGACCGGTTTCGCCCAGCATCCGGGCGATACGCTTGCCGAGCTGGCCGTCCGAAAACTGTCTTGCGGAAATATTCACCGATACCTTGGGGACCCGCACTTTTGCCTGATGCCAGCTCTTGAGCTGACGACAGGCTTCGGCCAGTACCCAGTCCCCGACTTCCACCACCAGACCGAGTTCTTCCAGAACCGGGATGAACTCGTTGGGCGGCACCAGGCCGCGGCGTGGATGCCGCCAGCGCAGCAGGGCTTCGGCGCCGGTCAGGCGTTTGCCGTCGCCGCTGAACTGAGGCTGGTAGTAGATCGTGAACTCTTGCTGCTCCAGGGCATGGCGCAGGTCGCTTTCCAGCTCCAGACGTTCCAGGGCGGTGGCGTTCATGTCGGTCTGGTAGAACTGGAAGTTGTTCTTGCCGCGCTCCTTGGCGTGGTACATCGCGGTGTCGGCGTTCTTCATCAACTGGCTCAGTTCGTTGCCGTCCTGCGGGCTCAGGGCGATGCCGATACTGGCGGTCACGAAGAACTCACGGCCTTCCAGCACGAAAGGCGTGATCAGGCTGTTGAGGATCTGCTCGGCCACGTGGATCGCACGATTGAGCGCGATCTCGCGGGTGGCTCCCGGTTGCAGCAGCAGGGTGAACTCATCGCCGCCCATGCGCGCGACCGTGTCATCGTCGGCGACACAGGCCAGCAGCCGGGTGGCCATTTCCTTGAGCATGCGGTCGCCGGCGGCGTGGCCCAGGGAGTCGTTGATCGGCTTGAAGCGATCCAGGTCCAGGAACATGAGAACCACCCAGGCCTGCTGTCTTTCTGCATGTTGCAGGGCCGAATGCAGGCGGTCCTGGAACAGTGTGCGGTTGGGCAGGTGGGTCAGGGCGTCGTAATAGGCCAGGCGGTGAATGCGCTGTTCGCTGGCCTTGCGCTCGCTGATATCGCTGAAGAAGCACACATAGCTGGCCAGGTCGCCTTCATCATCCACCACGGCCGTGATGCCGACCCAGGCCGGGTAATGCTCGCCATTGCGACGCTTGAGCCAGACTTCGCCTTCCCAGGTGCCGCGCTGGTTCAGTTGTTTGAGGATGTAGCGCAGGTGGGCTTCCTGCTCTCGATCCACGGTAAGCATGTTCGGTAATTGATCGAGCACTTGTGACACGTCATAGCCGCTGACCCGAGTGAAGGCGTCGTTGGCCTGGACGATATAACCCGCCGGGTCGGTAATCAGGATCGCGGACGTCGAGTGCTCGAAAACCGTAGCTGCCATTCGCAGGTCTTTTTCGGCGCGACGCTGGGTGCTGATATCGCGGCCCACGCCCAGTATGCCTTCGAATGTTCCGTGCTCATCCCAGACCAGAACCAGTCGCAGCTCTACCGGGATCTTGCGGCCATCGGCACGCAGGCAATCGAACAGGTACAGCTGGGTGGGAACAGCGCTGCGCAGCTTCGCCAGTTCCTGAGGGTTGTCGAGCACCCGCTTGATGCGCGCTATCAGGTTGTAGAAGCCTGATAGCTGCTGCGGGTTGGCAACGGTGGAGCCCCAGCCGTTCTGGATAACCCAGTCGGCTTCGTAGCCCAGAACGCTTTGCACCGAGGGGCTGACATAGTTGACTTCCAGCAGCCTGTCGGTAGAGAAGATCACATCACTGATGCTTTCGGCGAGCATCCGGTAGCGCTGCTCGCTGTCGCGCAAGGACTGACTGGCCTCGACCTGGCGTGTGATGTCCTTGGCGACGCCGATGATGCGGGTGACCAGATCTTCCTTGTCCCGGGTCAGGGCTTGTTCGCGGATATCGAAGCAACGCCAGGTAGTGTCCTTGTGACGAAAGCGCAGGGCACATTGCAGCAGTTCGTTGTGCCCGTGATGGCGTTGGCGCAGGCGCATGTCTTGATAGCTCTGGGCATCCTCGGGGTGCAGCAGGATTTCCCAGAAAAACTCGCCCATGGCGTGCAGTTCGCTCTTGCTGTAGCCCAGCGTCTGCCCCAGATGGTGGTTGCTGTAGATCATGCGCTGGCTGAGCACGTCCTGGACATACAGGTGATCGGGCACGGTGCGGACCACATCCGACCAGAAGCGCTCGCGCTCCTGCAATGACAGTTCGATCTGCTTGCGGCTGGTGATGTCGCCGATGCTCAGGATGACAGCGTCATGGTCGGACCGGGTTTCAGGCAAGCGCAATACCAGCCATAGATGCTGGTCCTGGCCGGACTCACGGGTGAGGCGGATTTCCAGTTCGAGTCGTTGCTGTCGGTTCAGAACCGCCTGAATCACCTGGGTGCCGATGCCGGGCCGCTTGCGCGATTCGCCTTCTATCAGTTGCTGCCAGGCTTCATCGCCGCACTTGATATTCAACAGGCTCAGGGCAACCTGATTGACCTCTGTGATGCGTATCTGCTGCAGCAGTCGCTTCAGCAGCACCGGTTGTGTCTCGATAAAGTGATCGAAGTCTTCTGTGGTTCGGATCTGGAAGGTTTCGAGCTGCTCAGGCAGGTCGGACATGTCCAGTACGCAGATGGCAACGCCTGCGCCTTCGAAAATGTCCTGATAACGGCGGCGACTTTTCAGCAGTTGGCGCTGGCGGCGACGCATGCTGAGAATGGCGGCCAGGGGCAGGAGTGAAAACAGCAGGCCGACCACGCATTTCACGATCAGGGGCGCAATCAGTTCCTGACGTGCCTTGTGGGCATCGAACAGGCCGTGCAGTTGCCAGTCGCTGTTGCTCAAGGGTTGCAGCAGCACGCTTTCTGCCTGCCCGGAATCGGTCTGCATCGATGCGTCGCGCAGGATGACCCGCTGGGTCAGGCGGCTTTCGAGCCGCCACAGATGCTGAAAGTCCTGGCTGGGTTGCTGTATCAGTGCCTTGAGGGCATCCGGCGCCATGCGTACGGCCCAGTAGGCGCCGCCGAGGCCGTCGGCCTGATGCACGAACATGTAGATCTGCAGGCCATCTTCGGAACTGGTGTAGTAATAAGGCCGACCCACTGCCTGCTGGAGCGCGCTCTTGAGAAATGCACCGTCCAGTGTGGTTTCGGCGCTGTCGCGGATCACATCACCCTGAGGACTGAGCCATGCCACGCTGCGCAAGGACGGTACGGTTTCTCGCAGCCTTTGCAGGGGATGTTTCTGAGGAGCGATTTCGCTTCTGGATGGCGTTCCTTCATCCAGCAGGTTCATGGTGATCTGCGCGCTCAGGGCCATGTTGAGGCTCAAGCGGTCTGCGAGTTGCGTACTGTAGTCGAGACTGCGCTGACGCTGGCGCTCCTGTGTCTGGTGAAACTGCTCGAGCAGTTGCCACAACAGCAGTGCAAGCATCAGTAGAACCAGCGCTGCCAGTAGCCCTTTCAAGGAACTACGCAAAGGCACAACGGTTGTGCTTTTGGCTGTTTCTGATGGCGTGGAGGGCGTTGGTGTAGGCAAATCGTTGTTCCTGACTACTGGACTGAAGCAGCGAGTGCGTTATGCAATTAAAGCCCGACGCCCAAAGGGCGGCTAGCATGCCCTGAGTTGTAGCGAAGTGCCAGCCCTGTGGGGCCGGATCGTTTGCCCTACAGGCCGCATTCGGGTAGCTTTGCCCGATGCGCGTTGTAACCCGACTCCTGCAAGAGTGAATCCACTGCTTGCAAACATCGATCCAGCTTTATATTTGCCCGGATGCAGAAGTCCGTTCTCTGTCTGTTTCATTCAAGGCTTTGAATGGCACTGCGGCAAGTAGCAGAGACAAATAAAAGCTCGCGCTTTAATCAGTCACCCTCACAGACGCTAGGTTTTCATTCCATGGCTCAATACGTCTTTACCATGCATCGGCTGAGCAAAGTTGTGCCGCCGAAGCGGGAAATCCTGAAGAACATCTCCCTTTCCTTCTTCCCGGGCGCCAAGATCGGCGTGCTGGGTCTCAACGGTTCGGGTAAATCCACGCTGTTGAAAATCATGGCTGGCGTCGATACCGAGTTCGACGGCGAAGCACGTCCGATGCCCGAGCTGAACGTGGGTTATCTGCCGCAAGAGCCACAACTTGACCCGAACAAGACCGTTCGTGAAGTGGTCGAGGAAGCGGTCAGCGTCATCAAAGACGCTCAGGCCCGCCTGGATCAGGTCTACGCCGAATACGCCGAGCCGGATGCCGACTTCGACAAACTGGCTGCCGAACAGGCCAAGCTGGAAGCGATCCTGCAGGCTGGCGATGGCCATAACCTGGAGCGCCAACTGGAAGTCGCCGCCGATGCGCTGCGTCTGCCCGCCTGGGATGCCAAGGTTTCCGTGTTGTCCGGTGGTGAAAAGCGCCGTGTTGCCTTGTGCCGCCTGCTGCTGTCCGCACCGGACATGCTGTTGCTCGACGAACCGACCAACCACCTGGATGCCGATTCCGTCGCCTGGCTTGAGCACTTCCTGCACGACTTCCCGGGCACTGTGGTCGCGATCACGCACGACCGTTACTTCCTGGATAACGTCGCCGGCTGGATTCTGGAGCTCGACCGCGGTGCGGGCATTCCATATGAAGGTAACTATTCGGGCTGGCTGGAAGCCAAGTCCGATCGTCTGGCCCAGGAATCCAAGCAGCAGTCGGCTCATGAAAAAGCCATGAAAGACGAGCTGGAGTGGGTTCGCAAAGGTGCCAAGGCGCGTCAGTCCAAGTCCAAGGCCCGTCTGCAACGCTTTGAAGAAATGCAATCGCAGGAATTCCAGAAGCGCAGCGAAACCAACGAGATCTACATTCCCGCCGGTCCGCGTCTGGGTGACAAGGTTATCGAGTTCAAGAACGTCTCCAAAGGCTATGGCGACCGCGTGCTGATCGACAACCTGTCGTTTGCCATGCCTAAAGGCGCCATTGTCGGCGTGATCGGTGGTAACGGTGCCGGTAAGTCGACTCTGTTCCGCATGCTGATGGGCAAGGAAACACCGGACTCGGGCAGTATCGAAATCGGTGAAACCGTGCAACTGGCCTGTGTCGATCAGAGCCGTGACGACCTGGACGGCAGCAAGACCGTGTTCCAGCAGATTTCCGACGGTTCGGATCAGATCCGCATCGGCAACTACGAAATCCCGTCGCGCACCTACGTGGGGCGCTTCAACTTCAAGGGCGGCGACCAGCAGAAGTTCGTCAAGGACCTTTCCGGTGGTGAGCGCGGTCGCTTGCACCTGGCATTGACTTTGAAGGAAGGCGGCAACGTGTTGCTGCTCGACGAACCGTCCAACGACCTTGACGTTGAAACCCTGCGCTCCCTGGAAGAAGCCCTGCTGGACTTCCCGGGCGCCGCCATTGTGATCTCTCACGATCGGTGGTTCCTGGACCGTGTGGCAACCCACATCCTGGCGTACGAAGACGATTCGCAAGCGGTCTTCTTTGAAGGCAACTACACCGAATACGAAGCCGATCGTAAAAAGCGTCTGGGTGATGCAGCGGCACAGCCGCATCGTGTTCGCCACAAGAAGCTGGCCTGATAAGGCCTCTCGTCGCAATGCCGCCTTGTGCGGCATTGCGATGAATGGCTACGCCCCGGCCGCTCCATCATCAGGTTCGATCAATACGATCTCGATGATCTGATCCCCGGCCGGGCGCTTCCATAGCACCTCGTCTCCCAGTTGCGTCCCCAGCAATGCACGCCCCAGTGGCGAACTCCAGTTGATCAGCCCCCTGGCGGCATCGGCCTGATCCTCACCGACCAGTTGCACCCGCTGACGGTTGTCCCTTTCATCCGCGAACGTCACCCGACTGCCGATCTGTACCTGCTCGGTTGAGATGGCCGGCGTAACCACCTGCGCACTCTGCAGGCGCTGGGTGAAATAGCGAAGATCCCGCTCAAGATCGGCCAGGCGCTGTTTGTCGGCGCTATCTCCCAAAGCCGTCTGGGCGCTGTGCTGTGTCTGCAGTTCATTGACTTGCTGTTGCAGCAGCAGGAGCCCGTGTGCGGTAACGTAATTGGGGTGTGTGCTGATCAGACGTTCAACCGGTTGACTGGCCTCTGCGGCGGCGTTGTCTTCATTGACGAAAGCGCGACTCATGGTTTGTCCTCCTCTTTGAGAGTTGGTCCATGGTTGCAGCGGATTGGTTTCGTCTGATTTCCCGAAGCGTCTTTAATTTGGACGATAGGCCTTGGCGGCGCTTCTGGTTTTCTCCCGCTCCCAGTCACGGTCGCGGTCATTCCAGACTTGTCCGGGGTCGAGCCGGTCCCGTCGGTCTGCCATGGCCTGGCATTGACGGAATCCGTCGTTCCAGCCTTCAGCGTAGAGTGGGTCTTTGAGATAGCGGGGGACGTTCTTCTTGAACTGCCCGGTAAACGCCCCGGCCGCTTCCTTGCCACTGCCGCAGCCATCCTGGAAGCCATCGGCGAATGCCGGTGGATAACCTTCGGCCAGCAAATACTCGTGGGCGGACTGACAGCCTGTCAGCACGACAACCAGCCACAACAGCACCCAGCGCAGGTTCATTTCTGTTTTCCTCTACAAGTGACTTCAGTGTAGTTGTCCACTTGTGAGTTATTTGTCAAAGATGTGTCGATAAACTCTATGGAGTGCCCTGCCGGCTGTGTAGGAGCGAATTTATTCGCGCCTACCGCCATGTGTGTTTTTTGGATGAGTGCGTGCTCAATAGTGATACCACTTCACCTCAAGCATCACTTCATTCTGTGGTGTGGCCAACTGGCTGAACTCGCGCTGGGCGCTCAGGCGCAGGCCCAGGTTGCGGGACAGTTCCCATTGCTGGTTGAGGCTGATGCTGCGCCGTACTTCACCATTGGTGAAGTAATCGCCCTTGGCCTCCAGGCTCAGGTTACCCAGTGGGTTGCGCCAGAGCAGGCCGGTATTGAAGCCGGCTGCCGGCGAGATGAACTCCGAGAAGTCATTGTTGTGCTCGACCCGCACGGTGCTCAAGGCAAAGCCCAGCACTTCTTCGCCCAGTTTCCAGGTACCGCCGGCACCGCCATTCACATGGCTGACGAGGTTTTCATCGCCATGTTTGCCCGGCACGCGCTCCAGTCCGCCTGTCACTTGCCATGACCATGGCTTGAGCAGGGTATTGCGAGGTGTCAGGGAGCGGATAGTCGCCAGATCCAGTTGTTGAACCTGCCAGTCATTGCCCTCGTACTGGCGCAGCTTGAGCTGAAGAATTT
Organism: Pseudomonas sp. Irchel 3A18; assembly: GCF_900187465.1. Lineage (NCBI taxonomy): Bacteria > Pseudomonadati > Pseudomonadota > Gammaproteobacteria > Pseudomonadales > Pseudomonadaceae > Pseudomonas > Pseudomonas sp. Irchel 3A18. The sequence goes on along the minus strand of NZ_FYDI01000006.1, from coordinate 224,791 downwards.
CGATCTGCGCGCCCAGCGGGAAGCCATAGGCGTTGTCGTTCAGGTCGTGATAGGCCATGCGCAGGCCGTATTCGGCGAAAGCCCGGTCGTTGCGGCTGCCCACGCCCAGTTGCCAGGTTCGCGACTCATGTCCTTCTTCCGGCAGGCCGGGGCGCTGGATATCCAGTTGCGCAGGCGGGTTCTGGTTGATGGCCTGCAAAAGCTCAAAGCTGCGTTGCGAGCGGGTGGCATCCCGTTCCAGGCCGTTTGCACGATAGCGTTCAAGCCGATAGGCCGCGTCCTGGATCAGGGCTCGACGTTCCTTGGGCAGAGCCAGGTACTGGCTGTCTTTGAGCTGTGTCTGGTCGGCGCTGACTTGCAATACCCACTGTTGTTCATCCGGGCTCAGTGGCTCGGCCCGGCTCAGTAATTCACGCTCGCGGGAAGGGCGGTATTCGATTTTCTCTACCAGGCCCGCAGCCTTGATGGCCTTGACGGTATCGGTGGGAATGGCTGTCAGCCCGAATTGAGGGGTCAGCTTCAGGCCCGGTCGGGCCACTTCCAACAACTCCAGCAAGCGGTAAGAGCAGTTTTCATCGAAGAAGAAGTAGCTGAAACGGATCTGCTTCAGTTCCCAGACATGCTCGACCATGCGCTGCGTTTCTTCGCTGGTCAGGTTCAGCCGGTATTCCCACAGGTCGCGGTTTTCCAGGCTGCGGTATTCCGAGAGTTTTTCCTGATAGGGCACCAGTGCAAACAGGCCGGGATAACCTCCCATCAGGCCTTTCCAGGCGTAGAGAATGCTGTTGTCCATGCCTTCGATATAGGCACCGAAGTTGATGGCATAGCTGAGCAGCGTTGTGCCGCTGGTCTTGGCGCTGGCCGGGTCGATGCGCAGTAATGTGTGGCCGAACATGGAGGACGGGCTGTTGAGGTAGGCCGCCGGGAAAATCAGCACTGTGCTGTCCGGTGCCACATCCTTGAACCACGCCTTGAAATCCTTGCAGTCCACGGCAGGCAGATCGGTGAGTTGCAACTGGTCGCGCAGCCAGCGGGTGCGGGACGGATAGACGCATTGGGCATGTGCCTGTTCATTGCCGACAGGTGCGTAAAGGGCTGCAAGTGTTGCGCTCAGCTCTGCCTTCGGATAATGGGCCCCGTCGGCAGCGAGAAAGAATTTCGGGTCGTCGACGTAACTGCGCCAGCCGCCCAGCTTGCCGGCTTCGTAATGACCCAGAGAAAGCCAGAAGGGCTCATTGGCCAATTGCTGCAAACGGTCTGCGCTCAGATGGGGGGCGGCAGATAACGGGACACAGATAAACAGCGCCAGATACGCAAGACGTTTGAGCATAGAAAGCAACTTGTCAGGAGATGGGGACCCGCCCATCGGAACCGAGGGGCGGGCAAACGACTTTAGGCCTGGGTTGCGTATTTGGCCAGGGTCGGATCGTTTTTCAGGACATTGATTGTGTTGCTGTGTACGTCTTCAGCGGTGGTGTCGGCCTTGCTGAAGATCTGCGAGAAATGTTCGTGGGTGACTGCGGCGAAATGCGCACGATCTTCTGGTGCAACGCCCAGTACGACCGCGTAGGTTGTCAGTGCTTCACCTTGGCCCATGGCCATGTCCTTGGAGAGCTCATCCATCATGCCATTCATGGCCAGCCAGGATTTGCCGCCGTAGGTCAGTGCGCCATTGGTAGAGCAGCCGTTGGTGCCGGAAGTCATGCCAAAGGTGGCGTTGCCGGAAGTGCCGTTAGTGGTTGATGCCAGGAAGTGCGCAGGAGTGCCACGCTGGCCTTCAAACAACATGTTGCCCCAGCCACAATCAGGGCCGCCCGGCGCTTGTGCCATTGCGTTGATAGAGACTGCGGTGAAGAGCGTTCCAAGAAGAATCCGTTTCATAGCTTTTTTCTCTTTATGTTCAACCAGTGTCGGGGTTCTTGAACCGGTTCGGCGCGAAAAATCCTGCGTCCGCTGACTTCTCGCACCCACCGATACATCAAGGCAAATGGCTATTTGTAACCACATGCGCAATTTGGAGTTTAGGTTGGTTCCAAGGGTTCCGTGGCCAATTGCAGATTTATTCGCGTTACAGGGTTAATTTTGTGCTTGCGCAGCCCTGTTCGTTGGGGGAACGGACATTCCGGGCTTTCCCGTCTTGCAAGTCTTGTCCGGCGAGCGCCAGAATGCTGACATCTGCCCCGCCTGATGTAAGGAACACTGATGCCCGATTCTGTCGCAGCCAGCCTTCGTCTAGCGCCACAAGCGCTGACACGCCCGTTTTCCGCTGAACAGTTCAGCTTTTCGACGACCAATGATCTGGAGCCCTTTCGGGGAGTACTCGGCCAGGAACGAGCCGTAGAAGCCTTGCAGTTCGGGGTCGCGATGCCGCGTCCCGGTTACAACGTGTTTGTCATGGGTGAGCCCGGCACAGGTCGGTTTTCGTTTGTAAAGCGCTACCTCAAGGCCGAGGGCAAGCGCATGCAGACGCCCTCGGACTGGGTCTACGTCAACAATTTCGATGAGCCCCGTGAACCCAAGGCCCTGGAACTTGCGCCAGGCAGTGCTCAGGCGTTCATGGCCGATATCGGTGTCTTGATCGATAACCTGCTGGCGACCTTTCCGGCGGTCTTCGAGCATCCGTCGTATCAGCAGAAGAAGAGCGCCATCGACCGCGCCTTCAACCAGCGTTATGACCGCGCCCTGGACGTGATCGAGCGTCTGGCGCTGGAGAAGGACATTGCGCTGTACCGCGACAGTACCAATATCGCCTTTACACCCATGGCCGACGGCAAGGCGCTGGACGAGGCCGAGTTCTCCCAGTTGCCGGAAGCCGAGCGGGAGCGCTTCCACGAAGATATCTCCGGTCTCGAAGAGCGCCTGAACGAAGAGCTGGCCAGCCTGCCGCAATGGAAGCGTGAATCCAGTAATCAACTGCGCCAGTTGAACGAAGAAACCATCACCCTGACCTTGCAGCCGCTGCTGGCTCCGCTGTCCGAAAAGTATGCCGAGAATGCCGCCGTCTGCGCTTACCTGCAGGCGATGCAGGTCTATCTGCTCAAGACCGTTGTCGAGCAACTGGTGGATGACAGCAAGACCGACGCCCAGGCGCGCAAGCTGCTGGAAGAGCAATACTGCCCGAGCCTGGTTGTCGGCCACACCCACAGCGGTGGTGCACCCGTGGTCTTCGAGCCGCATCCTACTTACGACAACCTGTTCGGTCGTATCGAATACAGCACCGACCAGGGTGCGCTCTACACCACGTATCGCCAGTTGCGGCCCGGTGCGCTGCATCGCGCCAATGGCGGCTTCCTGATCCTGGAAGCGGAAAAGATGCTCAGCGAGCCGTATGTCTGGGATGCACTCAAGCGCACCCTGCAATCTCGCAAGCTGAAAATGGAGTCGCCGCTGGGGGAAATGGGACGTCTGGCGACTGTCACCCTGACGCCGCAAGTGATCCCGTGGAACGTCAAGATCATCATCATTGGTGCGCGTTCGCTGTATTACACCCTGCAGGACCTCGATCCGGACTTCCAGGAGATGTTCCGGGTGCTGGTGGATTTCGACGAGGAAATCCCGCTGGTCGACGAAACCCTGGAACAGTTCGCCCAACTGCTGAAAACCCGTACTTCGGAAGAAGGCATGGCGCCTCTGACCGCCGATGCCGTGGCGCGTCTGGCGACCTACAGCGCGCGTCTGGCCGAGCATCAGGGGCGTTTGTCGGCGCGGATCGGTGATCTGTTCCAGTTGGTCAGCGAGGCGGATTTCATTCGCCAACTGGCCAACGAAGAACAGACCGACGCCGGGCACATCGAGCGAGCGCTCAAGGCCAAGGCCACCCGCACCGGGCGCGTCTCGGCACGGATTCTCGACGACATGCTGGCTGGGATCATCCTGATCGACACCGATGGCGCTGCGGTCGGCAAGTGTAACGGGCTGACGGTGCTGGAGGTCGGCGATTCGGCGTTCGGTGTACCGGCGCGCATCTCGGCGACGGTCTATCCCGGCGGCAGCGGCATTGTCGACATCGAGCGTGAGGTCAACCTTGGCCAGCCGATCCACTCCAAGGGCGTGATGATTCTCACCGGGTATCTGGGCAGTCGTTATGCCCAGGAATTCCCTCTGGCGATTTCGGCCAGTATCGCTCTGGAGCAATCCTACGGTTATGTGGATGGCGACAGCGCTTCGCTGGGTGAGGCCTGCACGCTGATTTCGGCGCTTTCCCGCACGCCGCTCAAGCAATGTTTCGCGATTACCGGCTCGATCAACCAGTTTGGTGAAGTGCAGGCAGTGGGCGGGGTCAACGAAAAGATCGAAGGTTTCTTCCGTCTCTGTGAGGCCCGTGGCCTGACGGGCGAGCAGGGCGCGATCATCCCGCAGGCCAACGTCGCAACCCTGATGCTCGATGAGCGCGTGCTGCAAGCTGTGCGCGCCGGGCAGTTCCATGTGTATGCGGTGCGTCAGGCTGACGAAGCTTTGAGCCTGCTGGTGGGCGAGCCTGCCGGTACGCCTGACGAGAATGGCGAATTCCCCGAAGGCAGCGTCAATGCCCGAGTGGTGGAGCGCCTGCGCGATATCGCAGAAATGCTCAGCGATGAGGAGCTCAAGGAAGAACTGGAGAAGGAGCCCGAGCTGAAAGCCTGAAAACACTCAAGGGGGAGTGAGCTTATTCGCGAGGCGGCATTGGAGACAATGCATGTCTTGTGGATGTAAGCAGGCCGGATGCCCGTTCATCCGGCCTGCTTTTGTTCTGCGGCTTTTCTTCTATCCTGTGTGATTACCACAGTGGCCAAATGGACTGGCGCGTCACTCCCTTGAACGGGAGAGGCGAATACTGTCGCTCACGAGGAACTCGCCATGTCGCGTAGCCTCTGTCTTACCCGTCAATGCCTGGGGCTGATGACCCGCATTGAATGTGTCATCCGGCCTCTTCCTGGTGATGGGGGCATGTGGATGTTGCTCTTCGCCGCCGGGATGTCCGGCGAACAGCCTTCAGCCATCAAGTCTCAAGGGCCGTTCAACGGTTTGATGGCCGCTGAGTCGGTATTGCTCGCCATCACTGAAAGCCTTCTTCTGCATGGTTATGAAAGTGTGGCAGATGTGCCGATCTGGAGGCTGCACATGCAGAGCGAGCTGCGCCGCATCGACAGTGACATTGCCCGCTGTCAGCGCTCGTTTCCCTTCTAGAGGTTGATGGAGACAAGTGGCGAAGCTTTTTCTGTGTCATTTTGTCACGCCTCTAGAGCTATGGGCTCTCCCTGAATATACTCGCCCGTCATTCCAAATCACTGGCGAGTCTCAATGGAACGTTTTTTCGAGAATGCGATGTACGCATCGCGTTGGCTGCTGGCACCCATTTATTTCGGGTTGTCCCTCGGGCTGCTGGCGCTTGGCCTGAAGTTTTTCCAGGAAATCTTTCATGTTCTCCCCAACATTTTTTCCCTGGCCGAATCCGACCTGATTCTGGTCCTGCTGTCGCTGATCGACATGGCGCTGGTAGGCGGCCTTCTGGTCATGGTGATGATTTCCGGCTATGAGAACTTCGTCTCTCAACTGGATATCGATGAGGACAAGGAAAAGCTCAACTGGCTGGGCACCATGGACTCCTCGTCCCTGAAAATGAAGGTTGCGGCCTCCATCGTGGCGATTTCGTCCATCCACCTGCTGCGCGTTTTCATGGATGCCAAGAACATCGAGACGCAATACCTGATGTGGTACGTGATCATCCACATGACGTTTGTGATATCGGCATTTGCCATGGGCTATCTGGACAAGCTGACCAAGAACTGAGGTCTGCTCCATTCCTGCCGCCCGCCTTCTGTGTTCAGCGATGAACAAGGGGCGGGCGGTTTCGTTTCTGGTGTGTTTTGGCGAGATAAGGTAGAAAACCTGTTCTGATTCCTCTAATCCACTGCGAGGTTCGATCATGAATGTTCAGGAATTTACCGATCATGCCCAGGCCGGAAAGGTCGATGAGCTGAATCTGATTTCCATCGAAGGCGGTATCTACCTGCTTGAGGTGTGCATGGAAGGTGGCTCGCGCATGTTGAAGAGCGCCGAAGGCAAGACCCTGCATCTGCGCTCGGTCGAGCATGCACGGGACTTGCTCAAGACCTTGCCGGTGGTGCCGTTCTACCTGGTCCATTCAGTGGTTCATGACGAACTGTGCGGCATGCCGGTCAATGACCGCTCGGTGATGCGCCTGCCGATCTCCTTTCATTCATCCTGGTCCTGACTGCGATAGGGCACCACAGCCAATTGTGCTAGGCTGCTTGCCCTTTTGGTTCGGGTCACATCAGGGTAAAGGGCGATTCTCTCGCCGTTTGCTGTCTGGGTGTCCCTCAACGGAGCAGCGTCATGTCCGAAGTCAATCTGTCCACCGACGAAACCCGCGTCAGCTACGGCATTGGCCGTCAGCTGGGCGACCAACTGCGTGACAACCCGCCACCGGGCGTCAACCTGGAAGCCATCCTGGCCGGCTTGAGCGATGCATTCGCCGGTCAGCCAAGCCGTGTTGGTCAGGAAGAAATGTCCGCCAGCTTCAAGGTCATCCGTGAAATCATGCAGGCCGAAGCGGCTGCCAAGGCTGAAAAGGCTGCTGGTGCTGGTCTGGCTTACCTGGCTGAAAACGGCAAGCGTGAAGGCGTGACCACTCTGGCTTCGGGTCTGCAATTCGAAGTGCTGACCGCTGGCGATGGCCCAAAGCCTACCCGTGAAGATCAGGTTCGCACTCACTACCACGGCACCCTGATCGACGGCACTGTCTTCGACAGCTCCTACGATCGTGGCGAGCCTGCAGAATTCCCGGTCAGCGGCGTTATCGCGGGCTGGACCGAAGCTCTGCAACTGATGAATACCGGCAGCAAATGGCGCCTGTACGTGCCGAGCGAGCTGGCTTACGGCGCTCAAGGCGTTGGCAGCATCGCGCCGCACAGCGTCCTGGTATTCGACGTAGAGCTGCTGGCTGTTCTGTAATCGGTTATTGGCTGATGCAGATGGCTGCTGAACGAATCGCGTTGATTCGTTCAGCAGCAGTACGTGAATGGATCATGTTCAGTGCAGCTCTCCTGCTGGGCGCAAGGCCCGCGCATAACAGAACAGAAACAGATTTCGCACCAGTTCTTTCAGCACCACGGGCTCGCTGGAGCTGAGGCTGTGGACATCCAGATCGCCCTGATCGCGTAACTCTTCCAGCGCTTCCTCTTCAAGCACGGCACAGACTTCGCCTGTCTCGCGGTGAAGGATTCTCAGGTAGGGCTGTGGCCGGTCCAGCCATGCATCGATCAAATAAGTCATATTCCATCTCCTGCTTTTGATTTGATGAGAATAATTCCTATTACGATAATAGCAAGCTTCTATTTGAGATTGGTTCGCATTTTCTGCCGGATGGTTGATCTGTGTCCATGAAAAAGCCCGTCACTGTGGACGGGCTCTTGTGCAGCCGATGACTGTCAGTGAGTGCGGGCTACCGCGAATTCACTCAGCTCTACCAGTGCGTCGCGGTATTCGCTTGGCGGCAGGGCGTCCAGGCAGGCAATGGAGCGGGCAGCATAGTCGCGGGCCAGTTGCGCGGTGTAATCCAGGGCGCCGGCCTTTTCGACGGCGTCACGAATGCTTTCCAGATCTTCCAGGCCGCCTTTCTGAATGGCCTTGCGGACCAGGGCAGCCTGTTCCGGCGAACCTTCGCGCATGGTGTAGATCAGCGGCAGGGTAGGCTTGCCTTCGGCCAGATCGTCACCGACGTTCTTGCCCAGTGTCTCGGCATCGCCACGGTAGTCCAGCAGATCGTCGACCAGTTGGAATGCCACGCCCAGATGGTCGCCGAAAGTACGCAGGGCTTCGCTCTGTTCGGTGTTGGCATTGCACAGGGCGGCGGCGCTGTGGGTCGAGGCTTCGAACAGCATGGCTGTCTTGCCGCGAATCACTTCCATGTAGGTTTCTTCGGTGGTGCTGGCATCGCGAATCTTGGACAACTGCAGGACTTCGCCTTCGGCGATGATCCGCGTGGCCTTGGACAGGATCTGCATGACCGGCATCGAGCCCAGCTCGACCATCATTTCGAACGAGCGGGAATAAAGGAAGTCACCGACCAGGACGCTGGGCGCGTTGCCCCACAGTGCGTTGGCCGTGGACCGGCCGCGACGCATGCCCGACATGTCGACGACGTCGTCATGTAGCAGGGTGGCGGTGTGCAGGAACTCGATAGTGGCGGCCAGCAGGCGCAGGTCGTCGCCTTCGCGTCCCAGGGCTTTGCCACACAGAAGCACCAGCAGCGGGCGCAGGCGCTTTCCGCCGGCTGACGTGATGTAATCGCCGATTTTCGAGACCAGCGGCACACGAGACGTCAGTTGCTTCTTGATGATAAGGTCAACGGCACTAAAGTCGTCCGCCACCGCGCGATAGAAGGCTTGGGGTTGCATCTGCGACAAGTGCTCCAGATAGGTTGCGCCGCATGCTAGGTTGCAGGGTAGGGCCTGTCAAGGTATGCCGTCCGGGGCCTTGCAACCCATCCTTGCCTTGCGTACAATCGCGCACCCTAACTTTCCTGGGCAGCACCTGCCTTACGCAATTGCAACCAGGCCGTTCCAGCCTGATGCAGCCATGCCAGCCGATACTCTTCTTATAAAGAGCTGGGTGAGCAGGATTTTCGGAGAAATACCATGTACGCAGTAATTGTTACCGGTGGCAAGCAGTACAAAGTCGCCCCAGGTGAATACCTGAAAATTGAAAAACTGGAAATCGCTACTGGCGAATCCGTCACTTTTGACCGCGTCCTGCTGGTTGGCAATGGCGACGACGTCAATATCGGTGCTCCGGTTGTTGCTGGCGCTACCGTCGTGGCTGAAGTGGTTTCGCAAGGTCGTCACGACAAGGTTCGCATCATCAAGTTCCGTCGTCGTAAGCACCACATGAAGCGTATGGGCCACCGCCAGTGGTACACCGAGATCAAAATCACAGGTATTCAGGCTTAATTCAGCCTAATCCTCATTTGGAGAATTGACTCATGGCACACAAAAAAGCTGGTGGTAGTACCCGTAACGGTCGCGACTCAGAAGCCAAACGCCTTGGCGTGAAGATGTATGGCGGCCAGGCTATCGTTCCAGGCAACATCATCGTGCGTCAGCGCGGCACCCAATTCCACGCTGGCTATGGCGTTGGTATGGGTAAAGATCACACCCTGTTCGCGAAAGTGGAAGGCGTGATCAAGTTTCAAGTCAAGGGCGCCTTCGGTCGTCGCTACGTGAGCATCGTTCCGAAGACTGAAGTCTCCGCAGCGTAATTGCGCAGTAGCTTGAAAAGCCCTGTCTCGCGACGGGGCTTTTTTGTTTGTAGTTGAGGTTGGTGAGTCTCTTGCAAAGCTGTTTGTGCGGGCTGTTGTGATGTGGACCTTACGGGTCGCTGGTTTCTGATCGGTATCGCAACGCTCATTTTTGCAAGAGTCTTATGTATTTATGTGGTTCTGCTCGTCCCTGTGGCGGGAGGCGTGCGTTATGAAGTTTGTAGATGAAGTTTCAATTCGAGTAAAGGCTGGTGACGGCGGCAACGGTTGCATGAGCTTCCGTCGTGAAAAATTTATCGAAAACGGTGGTCCTAACGGCGGTGACGGTGGTGATGGCGGTTCGGTCTATATGATCGCCGACGTCAACCTCAATACGCTGGTCGACTATCGCTATACCCGTCATTTCGACGCCGAGCGCGGCTCGAATGGCGGCAGCGCCGATTGCACGGGGCGCAAGGGTGAAGAGCTGGTGTTGCGCGTGCCGGTCGGCACGACCGTGATCGATGCGACAACCCAGGAAATCATCGGCGACCTGACCAAGGACGGCCAGCGCCTGCTCGTTGCCCAGGGTGGCTGGCACGGTCTGGGTAACACCCGTTTCAAATCCAGTACCAACCGCGCTCCGCGTCAGACGACGCCGGGCAAGCCGGGCGATCAGCGTGATCTCAAGCTGGAATTGAAAGTGCTGGCTGACGTCGGCCTGTTGGGCTTGCCGAATGCGGGCAAAAGCACCTTCATTCGCTCTGTGTCTGCAGCCAAGCCCAAAGTCGCGGATTACCCGTTCACGACTCTGGTGCCAAACCTGGGTGTGGTCAGTGTCGATCGCTGGAAGAGCTTCGTCATTGCCGATATTCCTGGCTTGATCGAAGGTGCCTCCGATGGAGCGGGCCTGGGGATTCGCTTCCTCAAGCACCTGGCGCGTACGCGCCTGCTGCTGCATCTCGTCGATATGGCACCACTGGATGAAACCAGTGCTGCCGATGCTGCCGAGGTCATCGTCAATGAGCTGGTCAAGTTCAGCCCTTCCCTGGCTGAGCGTGATCGCTGGCTGGTGCTGAACAAGTGCGACCAATTGCTTGAGGAAGAGCAGGAGGCTCGCAAGCAGGAAATTGTCGAGCGTCTGGAGTGGACGGGGCCGGTCTATGTGATCTCCGCGATTGCGAAGGAAGGCACTGAGCAGTTGTCTCGTGACATCATGCGCTATCTTGAAGAGCGTAGCCTGCGTCTGGTCGAGGAGCCTGGTTATGCTGAAGAGCTGGCCGAGCTGGATCAGCGTATCGAAGACGAGGCGCGTGCTCAGTTGCAGGCGCTGGATGATCAGCGTGCCTTGCGTCGTAGCGGCGTGAAGAGCGTGCATGACATTGGCGAAGATGACTGGGATGAAGAAGATGTGGACGATGAAGATGGTCCGGAAATCATTTACGTCCGAGACTGATCGCTTGCAGTAAACTTGAACGCCGCTACTGACTGATAGCGGCGTTTTTGTATCTCGAATCCGTATTAAGAAAATTCTCTGGCTAAGGTTGGAAGATGATGCGCAGCAAAGTGACGGGTGCCCAGCGCTGGGTCGTGAAGATCGGCAGTGCCCTGCTGACGGCGGATGGCAAAGGCCTGGATCGTTCGGCCATGGGGGTGTGGGTTGAGCAGATGGTGGCGCTGCATGAAGCGGGCGTCGAGCTGGTGCTGGTTTCTTCCGGGGCTGTTGCTGCCGGCATGAGTCGCCTGGGCTGGTCTGTGCGACCCAGTGCCATGCATGAGCTTCAGGCGGCTGCTGCCATCGGTCAGATGGGGTTGGTGCAGGCCTGGGAGTCGAGCTTTGCCGAGCATGACCGGCATACCGCGCAGATTCTTCTGACTCACGACGATCTGTCCGATCGCAAGCGCTATCTGAACGCTCGCAGCACCCTGCGCACGCTGGTCGAGCTGGGTGTTGTGCCGGTCATCAACGAAAACGACACGGTTGTGACTGACGAAATCCGTTTTGGTGACAACGACACGCTGGCCGCTCTGGTGGCCAACCTGGTCGAGGCTGATCTGCTGGTGATCCTGACGGATCGCGATGGCATGTTCGATGCCGATCCGCGCAACAATCCCGAGGCTCAGCTTATTTATGAGGCGCGTGCCGACGATCCGGCGCTGGATGCTGTGGCTGGCGGCACGGGAGGTGCGCTTGGGCGTGGTGGCATGCAGACCAAGCTGCGTGCGGCGCGTCTGGCGGCTCGTTCCGGGGCGCATACGGTGATTGTGGGTGGTCGTATCGATCGCGTGCTGGCGCGCCTCAAGGCGGGTGAGCAGTTGGGTACATTGCTGTCGCCTGAGCGTGAAATGCTCGCGGCCCGCAAGCAGTGGCTGGCCGGTCATCTGCAGACTCGTGGCACGCTGGTGCTGGATGGTGGTGCGGTGGCTGCTCTGGTCAAGGATCACAAGAGTCTGTTGCCTGTGGGTGTGAAGGTGGTGCAGGGCAGCTTCCGTCGTGGTGAGATGGTTGTGTGCGTTGCGCCTGATGGTCGGGAAATCGCTCGCGGCCTGAGTAACTACAGTGCTGTCGAAGCGCAGAAGATTATCGGTCAGTCATCCGATGCCATCGTGCGCGAGCTGGGTTACATGGCCGAGCCTGAGCTGATTCATCGGGATAACCTGATTCTCGTTTGATGCGGGCCATCACAAAGGAAGGTTCGATGCGAGTCATGAAAGCGGTTTTTGCGGCATTGCTGGTCGTGCCTGCCTTGGCGGCGGCTGAAGAGATTGGTCAGGTGTCGACGGTATTCAAGTTTGTCGGCCCCAATGACCGGATCGTGGTCGAGGCTTTTGATGATCCCAAGGTAGAGGGTGTGACCTGCTATCTGTCCCGCGCCAAGACGGGCGGGGTGAAGGGTGGTCTTGGCTTGGCCGAGGATCGTGCCGAGGCTTCGATTGCTTGTCGCCAGGTCGGGCCGATTCGTTTCCAGCCGCCGCTCAAGGACGGTGAGGAAGTATTCAAGGAGCGTACTTCGCTGGTTTTCAAGACCATGCAGGTGGTGCGCTTCCTGGATGAGAAGCGTAATACCCTGGTTTATCTGGTCTACAGCGACCGGATTATCGAGGGTAGCCCGCAGAATGCGGTGACCGCGATTCCAATCCTGCCGTGGCCGCATGCAGCTACGCCATGATTTGATGATTCTGTGGGGGTGAATGGGGGTTGCCCGATTCGCTCCCATGTCCTGTGCAATATTGCAGGCAATAAAAAACCGACCCTTGGGTCGGTTTTTTAACAAGCAGATCGCTTAGGCGGCAGCAGCAAGGCTCAGAGCCTTGATGTGACCGTTCAGGCGGCCTTTATGGCGAGCAGCTTTGTTCTTGTGGATGATGCCTTTATCGGCCATGCGGTCGATAACAGGAACAGCCAGAACGTAAGCGGCTTGCGCTTTTTCTGCGTCTTTTGCGTCGATGGCTTTGACTACATTCTTGATGTAGGTACGAACCATGGAACGCAGGCTGGCGTTGTGGCTGCGACGCTTCTCAGCCTGTTTTGCACGTTTTTTGGCGGAAGGTGTGTTGGCCACCGTCGAGCTCCTCGAAAGACTTTTATGAAATAGCTAACAAAATAGGCCGCGAATCATGCCGATGAGTTTGTCACTTGTCAAGGGCAGTTGAGGTGTTCCGCTGAGTGGTCGCTATCTGAACCCGGATATTTATTTCCGGCGTACGACCTGTAAACTCGCGGACTTTCGCTCCGGGCTTTTTGCGGCGCGAAGTATCGCATAAATGAAGGCCTGAGCGCCTATCCTTTAGCCAGGGCATAAAACTCTTTCAATGAATCTACTCAAGTCATTAGCTGCCGTCAGCTCTATCACCATGCTTTCCCGGGTGCTGGGCTTCATTCGCGATACCATTATTGCCCGTACGTTCGGGGCCGGGATGGCGACGGATGCCTTCTTCATTGCTTTCAAGCTGCCGAACCTGCTGCGCAGGATCTTTGCCGAAGGGGCCTTTTCCCAGGCCTTCGTGCCGATCCTTGCCGAATATAAAAGCCAGCAGGGCGAGGAGGCGACCCGCACCTTCGTGGCTTATGTCACGGGGCTGCTCACGCTGGCGCTGGCGCTGGTCACTTTGCTGGGCGTCATCTTCGCGCCCTGGGTGATCTGGGCCACTGCGCCGGGTTTTGTCGATTCGCCTGAGAAGTTCGCCCTGACCGCGGACCTGCTGCGGGTGACCTTTCCTTATATATTGCTGATTTCCCTGTCATCCATGGCCGGTGCGATCCTCAATACCTGGAACCGTTTTTCCGTGCCGGCGTTCGTGCCGACGCTGCTCAACGTCAGCATGATTTTCTTCGCCCTGTTCCTGACGCCTTATTTCGATCCTCCGGTCATGGCGCTCGGGTGGGCGGTGCTGGCGGGCGGTTTGTTGCAGTTGCTGTATCAACTGCCGCACCTGAAGAAAATCGGCATGCTGGTCCTGCCGCGTCTGAATCTGCGGGATACGGGTGTCTGGCGTGTGATGAAGCAGATGCTGCCTGCCATCCTTGGCGTATCCGTCAGTCAGATATCGCTGATTATCAACACGATATTTGCCTCGTTCCTCGTCGCAGGTTCCGTCTCGTGGATGTACTATGCCGACCGCCTGATGGAGTTGCCATCCGGGGTGCTGGGCGTGGCGTTGGGTACGATTCTGTTGCCGATCCTGTCCAAGACCTATGCCAACAAGGATCGCCAGGAGTATTCGCGGATTCTTGACTGGGGTTTGCGCCTTTGCTTTTTGCTGGTCCTGCCTTGCACGCTGGCGCTGGGCCTGCTGGCTGAGCCGCTGACGGTCTCCCTGTTCCAGTACGGCAAGTTCGATGCGCTGGATGCGGCCATGACCCAGCGTGCGCTGGTCGCTTATTCGGTGGGGTTGCTGGGGATCATCCTGATCAAGGTGCTGGCTCCCGGCTTTTATGCCCAGCAGAATATCCGCACGCCGGTTAAGATCGCGATCTTTACCCTTGTCGTTACCCAGTTGCTCAATCTGGCGTTTATCGTGCCGTTGCAGCATGCGGGTCTGGCCCTGGCCATCAGTGTGGGGGCGTGTATCAATGCCGGTCTGCTGTTCTGGCAGTTGCGCAAGCAGGGTCTGTTTCAGCCGCAGCCTGGCTGGGCGAAGTTTCTGTTCAAGCTGATTCTGGCTGTTTCGGTCATGTCGGCAGTGCTGCTGGGGCTGATGCATGTGATGCCGGCCTGGAGCGAAGGGCAGATGCTTGAGCGGTTCGTACGCCTGGGGGCGCTGGTCGCGGCGGGTGTGGTGGTTTATTTCGGTATGCTGCTGCTGTTGGGTTTTCGCCTGCGGCATTTCGCTCGCAAGGCAATCATGTAAACGTAGTTTGACGGGGTGGCTGTCGGATTTTTGCGTTGCGGTCCGACCGCTGTTGTCTGGTCTGGGCGTGTTGCCTGTCGCCCGGGGCCGTGTGTGGTTATAATCGGCCACTTTATGAGCAAGAAGTGCGTTATGCAGCTGGTTAGAGGCCTCCACAACCTGCACCCCTCGCATCGGGGCTGCGTCGCCACGATTGGCAACTTTGACGGTGTCCACCGCGGTCATCAGGCGATCCTGATGCGTCTGCGCGAGCGCGCTGTCGAGTTGGGCGTGCCCACTTGCGTGGTCATTTTCGAGCCGCAGCCACGGGAATTCTTCGCTCCTGACACCGCGCCAGCACGTCTGGCCCGGCTGCGTGACAAGCTTGAACTGCTGAGCGCCGAGGGTGTTGACCGGGTCTTGTGCCTGTCTTTCAACCAGCGTCTGAGCAAACTCAGTGCCGCCAGCTTCGTCGAGACCATTCTGGTCGACGGGCTGGGCGTGCAGCATCTTGAGGTAGGCGACGATTTCCGATTCGGTTGCGACCGCATCGGCGACTTCGACTTCCTGCAACAAGCCGGTAATACTCATGGTTTTACCGTAGAGGCGGCGCAGACCGTTGAGATCGATGGTGTCCGGGTCAGCAGTACCAAGGTGCGTAATGCCCTGGCTGTCGCGGATTTTGCCCTGGCCGAGCATTTGCTCGGTCGCCCGTTCCAGATTACCGGACGGGTTCTGCATGGCCAGAAGCTAGCACGCCAGTTGGGTACGCCCACGGCCAATGTGCAACTCAAGCGTCGTCGTGTGCCGTTGAGCGGGGTTTACCTGGTCAGCACGAACATCGATGGCAAGGCCTGGCCGGGAGTCGCCAATATCGGCGTGCGTCCGACCGTGGCAGGTGATGGCAGTGCCCACCTTGAGGTTCATCTTCTGGATTTTGCCGGTGATATCTATGGCCGGCGTTTGACGGTGGCTTTCCACCACAAGCTGCGCGATGAGCAGCGTTTCGCCTCACTGGAGGCGCTCAAGACGGCGATCAATGCGGACGTCGCCGCCGCCCGTGCCCATTGGCATGGCCAACCGCTAACCAAGAGCCTGAAATGACCGATTATAAAGCCACGCTAAACCTTCCGGACACCGCCTTCCCGATGAAGGCCGGCCTGCCCCAGCGCGAGCCGCAAACTCTGCAGCGCTGGGACAGCATTGGCCTGTACCAGAAGCTGCGCGAGATTGGCAAGGATCGTCCAAAGTTCGTCCTGCACGACGGTCCTCCCTACGCCAACGGCAATATTCACATCGGTCACGCCGTCAACAAGATCCTCAAGGACATGATCGTGCGCTCCAAGACCCTGTCGGGCTTCGATGCGCCTTATGTGCCGGGCTGGGACTGCCATGGCTTGCCGATCGAGCACAAAGTCGAAGTCACCCACGGCAAGAACCTGTCCGCCGACAAGACCCGTGAGCTGTGCCGCGCCTATGCTGCCGAGCAGGTCGAAGGCCAGAAGGCCGAGTTCATTCGCCTGGGCGTGCTGGGCGACTGGGACAATCCGTACCTCACCATGAACTTCGCTAACGAAGCCGGTGAAATCCGTGCGCTGGCCGAAATGGTCAAGGGCGGTTTCGTGTTCAAGGGCCTCAAGCCCGTGAACTGGTGCTTCGATTGCGGTTCGGCCCTGGCTGAGGCGGAAGTCGAATATCAGGACAAGAAATCCACTACCCTCGACGTGGCATTCCCTGTTGCCGATGACGCGAAACTGGCTGCGGCATTTGGCCTCGATTCGCTGAGCAAACCTGCTGCCATCGTGATCTGGACCACGACATCGTGGACCATTCCTGCCAACCAGGCGCTGAACGTTCATCCAGAGTTCGAGTATGCGCTGGTTGATGTCGG
Source organism: Pseudomonas sp. Irchel 3A18 (assembly GCF_900187465.1). Taxonomy (NCBI): domain Bacteria; kingdom Pseudomonadati; phylum Pseudomonadota; class Gammaproteobacteria; order Pseudomonadales; family Pseudomonadaceae; genus Pseudomonas; species Pseudomonas sp. Irchel 3A18. The sequence continues at coordinate 208,331 of NZ_FYDI01000006.1, read as the reverse complement.
TGACAGACTGCTGGTTCTGGCCTCGGAGCTGGTTGAAAGCTGCCTGACCCGCTACAACCTGCAAGGCACCGTTATTGCTACTACGACGGGCACCGCGCTTGAGCTGATCAACTTCCGTCACCCGTTCTATGACCGCTTGTCGCCCGTCTATCTGGCCGAGTATGTCGAGCTGAGCGCTGGCACCGGTGTTGTGCATTGCTCGCCTGCTTACGGCGTCGACGACTTTGTCATCAGCAAAAGCTACGGCGTGACCAACGATGACATCATCAGCCCGGTGCAGAGCAACGGCGTGTATGTCGAGTCCCTGGAGTTCTTCGGTGGCCAGTTCATCTTCAAGGCCAACCAGAACATCATCGACAAGCTGGCTGAGGTCGGTAGCTTGTTGCACACCGAAACCATCAGCCACAGTTACATGCACTGCTGGCGTCACAAGTCGCCGCTGATCTACCGCGCCACCGCCCAGTGGTTCGTAGGCATGGACAAGCAGCCTGAGACGGGCGAGACCCTGCGCAAGCGTGCGGTCAAAGCCATCGAAGACACCCAATTCGTTCCGGCCTGGGGGCAGGCGCGTCTGCACTCCATGATCGCCAACCGTCCTGACTGGTGCATCTCCCGTCAGCGCAACTGGGGCGTGCCGATCCCGTTCTTCCTGCACAAGGAAAGCGGCGAGCTGCATCCGCGCACCGTCGAGCTGATGGAAGAAGTCGCTCAGCGCGTCGAGAAAGAGGGCATCGAAGCCTGGTTCAAGCTGGACGCTGCCGAGTTGCTGGGTGATGAAGCGCCCAAATACGACAAGATCTCCGACACACTGGACGTCTGGTTCGATTCCGGCACCACTCACTGGCACGTATTGCGCGGCTCGCACTCCATGGGCCACGAAACAGGCCCGCGTGCGGACCTGTATCTGGAAGGTTCCGACCAGCATCGTGGCTGGTTCCATTCCTCGCTGCTGACTGGCTGTGCCATCGACGATCACGCTCCGTACCGTGAGCTGTTGACCCACGGTTTCACCGTTGACGAAAACGGCCGCAAGATGTCCAAGTCGCTGGGCAATGTCATCGCGCCGCAGAAGGTCAACGATACGTTGGGTGCAGACATCATGCGTCTGTGGGTTTCGGCCACTGACTATTCCGGTGAAATGGCGGTTTCCGATCAGATCCTGCAGCGCAGCGCAGACGCCTACCGGCGGATCCGCAACACTGCACGCTTCCTGCTCTCGAACCTGTCCGGTTTCAATCCGGCCACCGACCTGCTGCCAACTGAAGAAATGCTGGCGCTGGACCGCTGGGCCGTGGACCGTACTCTGCTGCTGCAACGCGAGCTGCAAGAGAACTACAGCGAATACCGCTTCTGGAACGTCTACTCGAAGGTCCACAACTTCTGCGTGCAGGAGCTGGGTGGCTTCTATCTGGACATCATCAAGGACCGTCAGTACACCACGGCCCCTGACAGCAAGGCGCGTCGCTCTTGCCAGACCGCGTTGTTCCATATCTCCGAAGCACTGGTACGCTGGATCGCACCGATCCTGGCGTTCACTGCCGACGAGCTGTGGCAGTTCCTGCCGGGCGAGCGTAACGAATCCGTGATGCTCAACACCTGGTACGAAGGCCTGAGCGAAATGCCTGAAGGTTTCGAGCTGGACCGCGCCTACTGGGAGCGGATCATGGCGGTGAAGGCTTCGGTCAACAAGGAAATGGAAAACCTGCGCGCTGCCAAGGCCATCGGCGGCAACCTGCAGGCTGAAGTGACCCTGTACGCTGAAGATTCGCTGGTTGCCGACCTGTCGAAGCTCAGCAACGAACTGCGTTTCGTCCTGATCACATCCACCGCGACTGTCGCGCCTTTGCTGTCGGCACCGGCCGATGCGGTGGTGACCGAGGTTGCTGGCCTGAAGCTGAAAGTGGTCAAGTCCGGTCACGCGAAGTGCGCCCGTTGCTGGCACCACCGTGAAGACGTTGGCGTGAACCCTGAGCATCCTGAAATCTGCGGTCGCTGTGTGGATAACATCAGCGGCGCTGGCGAGGTGCGTCACTATGCCTAATCCAGGCGCTGCAGGCCGTTTTGGCCGTTTGAGCTGGTTATGGTTGAGCCTGCTGGTCCTGATCGTCGATCAGGCCAGCAAGTATTACTTCGAGAACCGGCTGGAGATGTACGACCAGATCGTTATCATCCCCGATTACTTCAGTTGGACCCTGGCCTATAACACCGGGGCTGCCTTCAGTTTTCTGGCCGATGGTGCCGGTTGGCAGCGCTGGTTGTTTGCCCTGATTGCGATTGTCGTGAGTGCAGTGCTGGTCGTGTGGCTCAAGCGTCTTGGCCGTGATGACACCTGGCTGGCAATTGCCCTGGCATTGGTCCTGGGGGGCGCTATCGGCAATCTCTATGACCGTGTCGTGCTTGGCCATGTCATCGACTTCATTCTGGTGCACTGGCAAAACCGTTGGTACTTCCCTGCCTTCAACGTAGCCGACAGCGCAATCAGCGTCGGCGCCGTCATGCTGGCTGTGGATATGTTCAAGAGCAAGAAAGAAGAGGAGCCTGCTCATGGCTGAACAGTCATCGACTCAAGGCGAGCTGCGCATCGGCCAGAACACGCAAGTCACCTTGCACTTCGCCCTGCATCTTGAAAACGGCGACACGGTAGACAGCACTTTCGACAAGGCACCGGCTACGTTCAAAGTGGGTGATGGTAATCTGTTGCCTGGTTTTGAAGCAGCCATCTTCGGCTTCAAGGCCGGCGACAGAAGAACCGTCCAGGTGCCGCCAGAGAATGCCTTTGGTCAGCCCAACCCGCAAAACGTGCAGATCATCCCGCGTTCGCAGTTCCAGGGCATGGAGCTGTCTGAAGGATTGCTGGTGATCTTCAACGATGCGGCCAATACTGAGCTGCCGGGTGTGGTGAAGAAATTCGACGATGAGCTGGTCACCGTCGATTTCAACCATCCCCTGGCTGGCAAGACACTAAACTTTGAAGTGCAAATCTTCGAGGTCAAGGCGATTCTGGCTTCCTGAGCCGGATATCAAGCCCGGCTTCGGCCGGGCTGCTCCGCACGTAAATACGAGGCACAGCATGCAAATCAAACTCGCCAACCCCCGCGGCTTCTGCGCTGGTGTGGACCGTGCGATCGAAATCGTCAATCGCGCTCTGGAAGTGTTTGGCCCGCCGATTTATGTGCGTCATGAAGTCGTTCACAACAAATTCGTCGTCGAAGACCTGCGCGCTCGTGGCGCGATCTTCGTTGAAGAGCTTGAACAGGTGCCGGACGATGTCATCGTCATCTTCAGCGCCCACGGTGTTTCCCAGGCGGTACGCGCCGAGGCAGCAGGCCGTGGCCTGAAGGTCTTCGATGCGACCTGTCCGCTGGTGACCAAGGTGCATATCGAAGTGGCCCGTTACAGCCGTGATGGCCGTGAGTGCATCCTGATTGGCCATGAAGGTCATCCGGAAGTCGAAGGCACCATGGGCCAGTACGACGCCAGCAATGGCGGTGCGATTTACCTGGTGGAAGACGAGGAAGACGTTGCCAACCTCCAGGTGCGCAACCCCGATGCCCTGGCTTTCGTGACCCAGACAACCTTGTCCATGGACGATACCAGTCGTGTCATCGATGCGCTGCGTTCGCGCTTCCCTGCCATTGGCGGGCCGCGCAAGGACGATATCTGCTATGCCACGCAAAACCGTCAGGATGCGGTCAAGCAACTGGCCGATGAGTGCGATGTGGTACTGGTGGTGGGCAGTCCCAACAGCTCCAACTCCAATCGTCTGCGTGAACTGGCCGAGCGCATGTCGACGCCGGCATACCTGATCGACGGTGCCGAAGATATGCAGCGCAGCTGGTTCGACGGTATCGAGCGTATCGGTATCACTGCGGGTGCTTCTGCGCCGGAAGTGCTGGTGCGCGGCGTGATCCAGCAATTGCAGGCCTGGGGTGCGACCGGTGCCGATGAACTGTCTGGCCGCGAAGAGAACATCACGTTCTCCGTTCCCAAGGAACTGCGGGTCAAGTCTCTGCCGTAAGGTCAGGCGCAGAGATCTGTCGGTATCTTGTCGTTCTCGACTCTGACTCTGCCGGTAATGGCCACTATCACGCGATAGTGGCTCACGGCCTCATCACGGACGCAGACGTGAAAGGTGCCGTTGGCAGCTTTCCTGAGGCCTCCCAGGCCGTTGAAGCTGATGTACTGCGCAATCTTGCTGTTGCCGATAATGCGCGTTTTTCCGTCGATGGCCCGTTCGACCAGCACGGTATCGTCATCATCCGGTCCGTTGCCTTTGGTGTCGGTAATGATTCGCCAACCGTTGCTCCAGTCTCCCTCAATGGCATACAGGGTCACCACCTGATTGCGGGTAATGGCTGCAACCCGTGCCGAGCGTATGCCGCCGGCCAGTTCCTGTGCCGCTACCTGCCTGCGATTGGCATCGATAAAGTCTGTAAGCGGTGTGCTGGCAACATTGGCAAGAATGGCCACGAGGGCAACCACGATCAGTAGCTCGATTAATGTGAATCCTGCATGCTTCATTGCTTTTCCTCCCTGGAAAACCGTGTTCCAAATGCCATCCGGGCATTCGTCATCGCAAAACAACCGTATATCCTGCTAGAGATTTTCAGGCATCGCTGCTGCCTTATAGTCGTAACGTCTAGGAGACACCCAATGCGTTATATGTCCAAGGGCTTCAGCCTCATTGAATTGTTAGTCACTGTGTCTGTGGTGGCGATCGTGGCTGCGCTTGCCGTTCCGAGCTTTACCAGCACGATCCAGAACAACAAGGCGGATGCCGAGCTCAATGATTTGCAGCGGGCGCTCAACTATGCACGTCTTGAGGCGATAAACCGGGGGGTGACGGTACGTATCGCACCAACCAGCGGGGCGGACTGGAAGACCGAGCTACAGGTTTTTCTGGCTTCCGATACATCGGCCACCCCGACTGCGTTGCGCAAGGTTGCGCGCCTGAGCAGCGGAGCAACCCTGACGGCGACTGACGTCACCGGGATCGAATTCAATAATCTGGGCGCCTTGTCTACGCCCACCACTGCGGTGGTGATGAACTACACGCGAGGCTCGATTGCCAGGACCATGAATATTTGTCTGACGGGCCGGATCATTCTGGGTGGAAGTTGCTGATGCTAAATGAAGTGCGACGTCGCCAGACGGGCATGACGCTGATCGAGGTGCTGGTTTCGGTCCTGATACTTGCCATCGGCCTGCTGGGTGCCGCCGCGATTCAGCTCAACGCTCTCAAGTACACCGACAGTTCCACCATGACCAGCCAGGCAAGCTTCATTGCCTACGACATGATGGATCGTATTCGTGCGAATGTGGATGGCAATGCGGTCGCCAACGGCACCACCAACGTACTGGCGACGTATGCCCTGGCCAATCTGGCCTCGGCTCCGCCGACAGGGAATCCGACCCGGGCCCGGGATCAGGACCTTTACGATTTCAAGACCAACATCGCCACTTTTGCCGGCTCCACGGCCACAGCCAGCATCGATGTCAGCGGCGCGCCGGCCGTCACCATCACCATTACCTGGGACGATACGCGGGCGGCGGGGGCCAGCACCGTTGCATCCGGTGGTACTGCGGCCGATAGCACCCTGCAGACCTTTACCCTGACCTCGCGTATCGGGGTGAACCCATGAAGAAGTCATCCAGAGGCTTTGGCCTGATCGAAATCATGGTGGCGCTGGTGTTGGGGCTGGTGGTCAGCATGGGCATCATCCAGATATTCAGCGCCTCCCGAGGCACCTTCCTGACCCAGAATGCCTCGGCCCGCATGCAGGAAGATGCGCGTTTCGTGCTGAGCAAACTGATGCAGGAAATCCGAATGACCGGGATGTATGGCTGTCTGGGGTTCAGCAACTATGTGCCGACTGCACCTGCCATTGCATGGCCTGCTGCTCTGGATAACCCCATCCTGTGGGATAACGCCAATAAAACCCTGACTCTGGTGACCTCCGATATCGGCACCACCGGCAGCTCACCGACCTGGACGATAGTCTCCGACTGCCAGACCTCTACCCAGCTTTATGCCGGGGCAAGAGCGCCTGCGGCAGGGCAAACCGCGTTCCCGATGCGTCAGTTGGTCTACACCCTTACCGGCCAGAACCTGACCATCAAATACGGCACAGGCGGGACTGCGCAGCCGTTGCTGCAAAACGTCAGTGCCTTCGATGTTTCCTTTGGTATAGCGGGTAACCCCATGACCTATACCTCGACGATCTCGGCTGCCAATGCGCCCGATATACGCAGCGTTCGTATCAGTCTGACCCTGCAAGATCCGGATGGTCGTGTCAGAAACCAGCAATACAATGTGGTTGCCTACCTGCGTAATCGCTTTTGAAAGGGCCGTATGCAATGAATACAAAGCGGTTTTGCATCATGCCGGCATTCCCGGCCCGACAATCCGGAATGGTATTGCTGGTCAGCCTGGTATTTCTGTTGCTGCTGACATTGTTGGGGATTTCCTCCATGCAGAATGCCACCTTGCAGGAGAAGATGGCGGGCAGTGTGGGCTTGCGCAATCAGTCCTTTCAGAGAGCCGAAGCTGCATTGCGACTGGGCGAGTCGTCCATCCGGGTTGTGGGTTTCACCATGGCCAAATGCACCAATAACACAACCTGCGCCCCGCCTGCCGAATCCACCACGCTTACTGCTGCCGGTACAAATGGCACATCCGGGGTGAGCTGGGTTGCAGCAGCGGGAGGTGGTTTTTATGGCATCCAGAATCTTGGCACCACGGCAACACCCATAAAACGCCCGCCTACCTGTGCAGGCACCGTTACGCTTTACCGTGTCACGTCAGTCGCCATCCTGGGCACATCGAGAACGGTGCTGGAGAGTATTTATGCCAATTGCTAAGACACTTCGGCGCGGGTTGAAGTATGCGTATGGTGCCTTGGCAGCGCTTTATCTGTCTGCGCCGGTTTATGCGTTCACACCTTCACAAGTACCGTTGCTGAGTGCTTCTGCCGTTACGCCCAATGTCATGTTGCAGGTGGATAACTCCGGCAGTATGGATACGATCATTTTTGCCTCGGGGTTCAATGCGTCGGCGTCGTGGCCTGTTATTTATGAGTCTCAATCCAATTGTTTTTTATTTATTTGTGGTTCTTATTCAAGGGGGGCACAAATCAATACGGGGGATTCCGATTATGTAACTGTGGGTAGCCTGAGTACTGATGGGTGTAACAGTGGTTATGGTTTTTACAGGAATGCTTCTTCGGTGACCTGTATCTCATTGCCTGACCCTGCAAGGTCCGGTAATACACGTTATCCCGGTGCTTATCTGTCTTATCTGGTTTCCGAAGTCAATGCTGGCCGCAGTGTGGCGAATATACCGACCGAAAGCCGTTTGACCTCTGCCATTTCTGTTGCATTGGGACTGGTCGATGCCAACCGGTCATTGCGTATCGGGTTGGCGACTTATAATCCCCCCAACAATAACGACAGAGGACCGGGTGGTAATATCAAGCAGGCGGTGAGTGACTTATCGCCTGTTCCGGCCACGACTTATCAGGCAGGCGTTACTCAGGCGACTGCCGATACAAACTACAGGAATCTGCGAGCTGCGATTTCGGCGTTGACTGCAGAGGCCAACACGCCCCTTGCTGAAACCTATTATCAGGTGACTCGTTATTTTCGCGGGCTTACTCCTTTTCCGGCATACACCAATTCCCCGACAACCTTTACAAGCCCCATTCAATATCGTTGCCAGAAGAACTACGGTGTTGTATTGACGGATGGTCTACCTACGTACGACAAGAACTTTCCCACCAATGATGTAGATGATCCCAATCGTTACTTGCCCAATTGGGATCGTGTCAACAATGATGGCCCGAATACCAATGAGGCCAATGAAGGGGATACGCTCTATCTGGACGATATTGCCAAGTTCGCCTATGACATTGACATGCGCAAAGACTCCACTTCCCCGGGCGGCGATCTGACGGGTAGAAGTTGGGACAATGCCGGTTTCCCGAGGCAGAACCTGAGCACATACACGATCGGCTTCACGCTCGATAACCAGATGCTTATCGATGCCGCAGACGATAATCATGGACGTGCCAAATACTTCCAGGCCAACGACAGTGCCGGTCTGAATACCGCATTGAACCTTGCGCTTACTGACATCTACGCCAAGGCAGGCTCCGGCGGTGGTGGCGTATCAAGTTCATCGACCCTCCAGGCCGGAACACAGTTTTACCAGACGCTCTACGACCCGACCGACTGGCACGGTACCGTCAGGGCCTTCAATCTGAATGCCACGACCGGAGCCTTGAGTGCTCCGGTCTGGACGACGGACAGCACGATTGTCAGCAGTTCTACTGCACCTGTTTTCGAGTCATGGAACACGGGGACTACAGGGACTGCATCCGCGAGAATTACACTGGACTTCCTCAATTTCAGTCCGGCACAGCAGCTTGCATTCACGACCACACTGCCTACAGGCGTGACGGGGCCAGAGGTGATTGCCTGGGCCAAGGGCACTGCGAACGCCAAGTTGCGCACGCGCACCAGGCTGCTCGGCGATATCATCAACTCTACGCTGGGCGCGGGGTTGCCCACTGAAAAGACAGCTGCCGATCTGGTTGGCGATACCAGTTACACCACCTACCTGGCCAACAAGAACAGCAACATGACCTACAGCCTTCTGGCCAATGCTAACGATGGCTTCTTCAATGTCATCAATGCTAGTAACGGGGTGCGGCGATACGCCTATATGCCTTCCACGTCGCTGGCGTCTCTGGCGACCATCTCTTCAACCAACTACGGTTCCGGGGTGCACAAGTTCACGGTTGATGGGCAGATTGCGGTTTTCGATACTCAATTATCCGCTGGCTCGGCATGGCGTACAGTCGCTTTCTCCGGTCTGGGGGCGGGGGGCAAGGCGTTCTTTGCGATCAAACTGTTTGAAGGGACCAGCAATACCCCCGAGGCAATGTGGGAGGTCAAGGCACCGGACACCTCCGACACCAATAACAGGTTCAATAACCTGGGTTATACCTACTCCAAGCCTGATGTAGCGCGTATGGCCGACGGGACCGGCATCATGGTGGTGGGCAATGGCTATGGCAGTTTTACAGGCCGGGCGTCGCTGTTCGTGCTGAATGCCAATACAGGCGCATTCATTGCGGAAATCCAGACACCGCTTGTCGTCAGTGGTGAGACTGATAACGGCCTGTCCTCGGTCAAGCTGCGGGTCAATTCGCAGAACGTCGTTCAGGCTGCTTATGCCGGGGACCTCAAGGGGCGTATGTGGAAGTTCGACATGAGTGGTGCGGCGGCTTCCAGCTGGAGGGTCGCTTTCAATGGTTCGCCGTTGTTCACTGCGCCAAGGGGAGCCAACCAGCCGATTACTGTACAGCCGCTGTTAATCGATCACCCGCTCAACGGCAAGCTTGTGTATTTCGGTACCGGTAAATTCAGTGAAACCACTGACAAGCAGACCAGCGCCTTGCAGGACTTTTACGCCATCTGGGATGGTGACGCCGGGTCAGGCAATATTGTTGAAGCCAACCTGCAGGCCCAGGCGGTCAATGGTTCGGTGACCGGCAATGGCAATACTTACTTCACTTCCACTACCAACGATGTGGACTGGGCCACCAAGAAGGGCTGGTACATGCCACTGGCAACCGCTGCGCCTTACTTGGGCGAAAGGATTATCTATCCTGCACAGACCTCTCGTGGCCGTATCATTTTCACCACGGCCTCGGTGAACTCCACCGACCCGTGTGAAAGTACCGGTACCGGGCGTCTGTTCGAGCTGGATGCCGCCACCGGCAGCATGCTCAATTATCAGGTGCTCGATACCAACGGCGACAATGACATTACCGCTGCCGACACCCTCGTTGCCGGCCTTGGGATCGGTACGGGGATTCCGGTGGTCGCTTCCATCGTGGCAGGCACCAACGGCAACAACGACAACAAATACCTGATCGACTCCAGTGGCGGAACGCCAGTCAAGCTGCTGGAAAAGGGCGGGAGTGCCAACGTCTTCCAGCGCATCATGTGGCGACAAATCCAGTAGGGAAGGTGATTCATGCGAGCAGTATCCAGAGGCTTTACCTTGATCGAACTCATGATCGTCGTGGCGATTGTCGGTATTCTGGCGGCCGTTGCTTACCCCAGTTATGTCGAATACACGAAGCGTACTCAGCGTTCGGCCATTGCCAGCCTGCTTTCGGAGCAGACCCAGGCCCTTGAGCGTTTCTTTTCAAGAAATGGCACCTACGTCGGAGCGCAAGGTTTGAGTGGCGGCAATAGTTATTACAACATTGGCCCGGTCCTCACCGCCACAGGCTTCACCTTGACCGCTACCCCAACCGGCTCGCTCATGAGTGGTGACAAATGCGGCAGTTTTGTCATCACGAACACCGGGGCAATCAGCAATACAGGCGCCACCAGCGGCGTGACAACCAAGGACTGCTGGGGGCGTTAACTCCTTTTTTCTTTGCCTAGAGACCAAAATGCACAAGCAACATGTAGTGATCGTCGGTGGTGGTGTTATCGGGTTGTTGACTGCCTTCAACCTTGCCGCCGAAGTGGCCAGTGTCGTGTTGCTTGATCGCTCCGGCGTCGGTCAGGAGTCTTCATGGGCGGGTGGCGGGATCGTGTCGCCACTCTATCCATGGCGCTACAGCCCGGCAGTTACCGCCCTGGCTCACTGGTCCCAGGACTTCTACCCGCATCTGGCCGAACGCCTGTTTGCTCGTACGGGCGTTGATCCTGAAGTTCACAAGACAGGTCTGTACTGGCTGGACCTGGACGATGAGCAGCAAGCCCTGAATTGGGCGGCCCGCGAGCAACGACCGCTGAGCAGTGTCGATGTGTCGGCTGTTCACGATGCGGTGCCGGCGTTGGGGCAGGGTTACTCAAGGGCCATTTACATGGCCGATGTGGCCAATGTGCGTAATCCTCGTCTGGTGAAATCCCTCAAGGCGGCGTTGCTGGCTTTGCCCAATGTCGAGATTCGCGAGCAGTGCGAAGTCAGCGGGTTTGTTCGCGAGGGCAATATTGTTCGGGGTGTCTGCACGCCAACGGGCGATATTCTGGGCGACCGTGTCGTGCTGGCGGCGGGAGCGTGGAGCGGTGAGTTGCTCAAGACCCTGGGCCTGGAATTACCCGTCGAGCCGGTCAAGGGCCAGATGATTCTCTACAAGTGCGCGTCCGACTTCCTGTCGAGCATGGTGCTGGCCAAGGGACGTTACGCCATCCCGCGTCGTGATGGTCATATCTTGATCGGTAGCACGCTGGAGCACGAAGGCTTCGACAAGACGCCGACCACGGCTGCGCTGGAAAGCCTCAAGGCTTCGGCCATCGAATTGATTCCCGAACTGGCCAATGCCGAGCCCGTTGCCCAGTGGGCAGGGCTGCGTCCCGGTTCGCCCGAAGGCATTCCCTTTATCGGCCCGCTGGAGGATTTCGAGGGGCTGTGGCTGAACTGTGGGCACTACCGCAACGGTCTGGTGCTGGCGCCTGCATCTTGCCAGTTGTTGACGGATCTGCTGCTGGGGCATGAGCCGATTATCGATCCGGCTCCTTATATACCGGTTTTTTCGCGAATGAATTCGCCACTATAAGAGCCAATTCATTCGCGAACCGGGTTCAATCCAGCCCCAGCTTCTTCAACCGGTAACGCATCGATCTGAATGACAGGCTCAGGCGCTGCGCTGCCGCAGTCCGGTTCCAGCGGGTTTCCTCCAGGGCTTGCAGGATCAGTTTGCGTTCGATGCTTTCCAGGTAATCTTCCAGGTTATCGATATCGGCCAGATTGTGGCCGTCGTGCTCCTGAGGCGTACCGGACTCGGCCAGGCGAAGGTCCGAGGCGTGGATTTCATCGTTTTCGCAAAGGGTGTAAGCACGCTCCAGCATGTTTTCCAGCTCGCGGACATTGCCGGGGAAGCGGTAGCTTTTCAGGGTTTCCAGCGCCTGAGGGTGCAGGCGTGCCGAGGCCTGGCCGCAGTTGGCCGCCAGACGCAGCAGGACACTGCCGACCAGTTGGTCGATATCTTCACGCCGCTCACGCAAGGGCGGCACTCGCAGTTCGATGACGTTCAGGCGGTAATACAAATCCTGCCGGAAGCGCCCGGCAGCGACCTCGGCGTTCAAGTCCTTGTGGGTGGCGCAGAGAATGCGCACATCCACCACTTGCTCTTGCTGACCACCGACGCTGCGGATGGATTTTTCCTGTATGGCCCGCAGTAGCTTTACCTGCATGGCCAGCGGCAAGTCAGCGACTTCATCCAGAAACAGCGTGCCGTTATTGGCCGCCTGAAACAGCCCCGGCTTGTCTTCATGGGCGCCGGTAAAGCTGCCTTTGCGATGGCCGAAGAACTCGCTTTCCATCAATTCCGACGGTATCGCCCCGCAGTTGACTGGCACGAAAGGCTTGTCGATGCGTGGCCCTTGCTCATGAATCAGCCGCGCGACCAGTTCCTTGCCGCTCCCCGATTCGCCACTGATATAGATCGGCGCCTGGCTGCGAGCCAGTTTGTCGATTTGCTTGCGCAAGGCACGCATCGGTGGGGAGTTGCCCAGCAGACGACTGTCGATGCTGCGTTCTGCCGGGGCGCCGGGCTTCAGACGCAAGGCGCTGCTGACCAGTTCACGAAGCCGGGTCAGGTCCACCGGTTTGGTCAGGAAGTCGAATGCCCCGGCCTTCAGTGCATGGATGGCCATATCCAGGCTGCCATGGGCGGTGATCATTGCCACGGGTGTCTGTGGGTAAACCTGCTGAATATGCTGCACCAGCTCCAGGCCATTGCCGTCAGGCAGGCGCATGTCGGTCAGGCACATGTCGAATGGCTCGCGGGCCAGCCACTCGCGGGCCTCGGTCACATTGCGGGCGCTGTGGGTATCGAGTTTCATGCGGCCGAGGGTGATCTCCAGGAGTTCACGAATGTCCGGCTCATCATCGACTATCAGGATCTTTTGCCGTTGGGTCATGCTCAGCTCAACTTGAACGGGTGAGCGAAAGTGATACGCATGCAGCTACCGCCTTCGTGGCGAAGGGAGTAATCCAGATGCGCCTGATTGCTTTCGCACAGTTCCCGGGAAAGGTAGAGGCCAAGGCCGGTACCTTTGCTTTCTGTGGTGAAAAAGGGCTCGAAGAGTTTGGCCAGATGCTGCTCGGATACGCCAGGGCCGTCATCGAGAACTTCCAGGGTCGGTAGGTCGTTTTCCGGATTGTGGAACAGTTTCAGCCAGACCTGCGCTATGTCATGGTTCTTGCCGCTGTACCGTAAGCCGTTGTGCAGCAGGTTGGTCAGCACCTGATTCAATTGCTCCGGGTCCATGCGCGTGGTGAGCATGCCCTGGCCGATCTCGGTATGCACATTTTGGTTGGCTGGTGCGGAACTGCGAAAGTCCGCGACGAAACTCTCCAGCCAGGTTCGCAGGTCAAGCAGTTCGGGTTCGGTTTCGCGGCGCCTGGACAGTTGCAGGACGTTCTCGATCACCACATTGATGCGTCGCGACTGATCATGAATGATCTGCCCGAGTCGTCGGTCCGGTGCTGACAGCTCTTCCGATTCATTGAGCAGTTGCGCCGCGTGGCTGACAGCGCCCAGCGGGTTGCGGATCTCATGGGCGATACCGGCTGTCAGACGACCCAATGCTGCAAGCTTCAGTTGCTGGGCCTGATGGGCAACCTGCGAGAGGTCTTCCAGAAAGATCAGCGTCTGGCGCTGGTCGCCACGGTTGAGTGCGGCAAAGCTCGGTTGCAGGATCGGGCCGATGGCTGAGGTCGATATGCTGCGCGGTGCCATGATGGGGTTGATCAGCCATTGCCGGAGGCGATCCACCAGTTGTGGCGAGTATTGATCGATGACCTGGCCGACCAGTTGCTCATGGCCCAGCAGGCTCAAGGCGCCCTGATTGGCCAGCAGCACCTGGCGGCGCGAGTCGAGCACCAGAATGCCGGTGCGCATGCGTTGCAGGATCAGGCCATTGAGTTCTTCGAGCTGGTCGACATCGGCGGCACGCTGTTCGGCCAGTACTTCGCTCACCTGCATGCGGGCGGTCAGTGCCTGTACCAGCATGGCGGCGGCAAAGCACAAGGCGCCCAGCGTACTGGCCTGCACATAATCATTTGAGGCCAGCGGGCTGATGAAGCTGATGAAGAAAGTCAGGTAAATGATGCCGATGGCGGAAACAGCAGCAATCAACAGACCAAGGCGGCCGCGCAACAGGACATTACTGATGGCGACCGAGGCAATCAGCAGATTGCCGATACCACTTGAAGTGCCGCCCGCTGCATAGAACAGCCCTGACAGCATCACCGTATCGGTCACTGCCAGGCTGAAGAGCTGTACTTTATGGCTGGGGCGCTCAAGCAGCACCACAACCAGAATGTTGAATACCAGATACAGCCAGCAGCCAGCCCGAAACAGATTCAGGTTGGCCAGTTGCAACAGTTCGGTGTCCAGGTCGCTGGAGATCAACAGCACCAGCACGATGCCAATGGTCAGTCGATAAAGGTGATACAGCCGCAGGATCCGTTGCGCTTGGGGGCTGCCGAGTGAAAGCGTCTCAGCGGTCACGAGTCGCTGGGCCTTCTAGCCTGTGCGCTTCGCTGCAAAACCATTGTTGTTCCTGGCTCAATGCACGATCACGAGGAAGATGAACGCCGCAATGGGCGCAACGCACCATGGGCGATGCCACCGCTTCTGGCGGCTCGGCACGTTTTTTCGGAGCAGGTGGGTTGAGCAGGCGCTTGACGAACCACACCGCTGCCGCGATCAACGCGACCCACATAATTATGCGAATCATGACTACCAGGCTTAATGATTGAAGAGTTCGCAGTGTAGCCAAGGAGCAGGCGGGCGGACAGAGTGTAATGGTCTTTCGCGAATTAATTGGCTCTGGCAAATGAAGGGCGCCGGCAAGCCGCCTCCGACAGACAAGGCAATTCGGTCGCAAGAAATAAAAAAGAGGCCCGCAGGCCTCTTCGTTGTCATCACCGGTTTCAGTCGAACATGCCGAATGTCATGTAGCTGAACCAGGAGCGGCTTTTGGTGCCTTTCGCTTCTTCAGCTTCTCTGGCCTGCTCATCCAGTTCTGCCTGGTTTTCCGGCAACAGTTCTTTCGGGATGGCGTCCTTGGCATCCTGGTACTGCTTCTGGATGTCTTGGTTGGCGCGGGTTTCGCCCGGTGGCAGCGGTGCGCTGCCATTGATCAGGCCCAGCGTCGCTTTCGACAGCCACGTACGGTTGTCGGCTTCGGCCTGACGAGGCGTGAACTGGCCGTCAGCCAGTTGCGGGTGGTTCGGGTAGTTGGTCTTCAGGACTTCGAGGCTGGTGGCTGCCAGCTCGTCGAGGTGAAGGCGCTGATAGGACTCGACCATCACTGCCAGACCGTCGCCGACCGAAGGCGTCTCCTGGAAGTTTTCCACCACGTAACGGCCACGGTTGGCGGCGGCGACATAAGCCTGACGGGTCAGGTAGTAGTCGGCTACGTGGATTTCGTAGGCCGCCAGCAGGTTGCGCAGGTAGATCATGCGCTGCTTGGCGTCAGGCGAATAACGGCTGTTCGGGTAGCGGCTGGTCAGTTGGGCGAACTCGTTGAACGAGTCCCGTGCAGCGCCCGGGTCACGCTTGGTCTGGTCCAGCGGCAGGAAGCGCGCCAGCAGGCCGACGTCCTGGTCGAAGGAGGTCAGGCCCTTCATGTAGTACGCATAATCGACGTTGGGGTGCTGCGGGTGCAAACGAATGAAGCGCTCGGCAGCGGATTTGGCTGCTTCGGGCTCACTGTTCTTGTAGTTCGAGTAGATCAGTTCGAGTTGTGCCTGATCGGCATAGCGACCGAACGGATAGCGTGACTCCAGCGCCTTGAGTTTTTCGGTGGCGCTGTTGTAGCTGTTGTTGTCCAGGTCGGCCTGCGCCTGCTGGTACAGCTCGACTTCACTGAGGTTCTCGTCGATGACTTCCTTCGACGAACAGGCCGCAGTCAGTGCGAGGATGGCGATCAGCAGCAGGTGTTTCACTTGCATGGCGGCTTGCGTCCCTATAACGGCCTGCTGTCTTGGGCGGGGCCGTCCTGTTATGATGAGCGCCCCGCAAGACCCGCGGGGCAAAAGACGCCGTATTTAACCACAAGCGCGCTGCCGAAACCAAAGGCTAGCCGCGCCTTCTAGTCTGGCCATGTCCGAAAATATAGAACTTCGCGCAGAGGTGCCGTCCGAATTGGGCGGTCAACGCCTCGATCAAGTCGCCGCACAATTATTCGCAGAGCACTCGCGCTCGCGCCTTTCCGCCTGGATCAAGGACGGCCGTCTGACTGTGGACGGCGGTGTCCTGCGCCCGCGTGACATCGTTCACGGTGGCTCCGTCCTGCAACTTATTGCCGAGCAGGAAGCTCAGGGCGAGTGGGTTGCCCAGGATATCGAGCTGGATATCGTCTACGAAGACGACCAGATCCTGGTGATCAACAAACCTGCCGGCCTCGTGGTGCATCCTGCCGCGGGTCATGCCGACGGCACCTTGCTCAATGCCTTGCTGCATCACGTTCCCGACATCATCAACGTGCCGCGTGCTGGCATCGTGCATCGTCTTGACAAGGACACCACAGGCCTGATGGTGGTCGCCAAGACGCTCCAGGCTCAGACACAACTGGTCACGCAGTTGCAAAGCCGCAGTGTCAGTCGTATCTATGAATGCATCGTCATCGGTGTCGTCACTGCTGGCGGCAAGATCGATGCGCCGATCGGGCGTCACGGCCAGCAGCGTCAGCGCATGGCCGTGATGGAAGGCGGCAAGCAGGCGGTCAGTCATTACCGCGTACTTGAGCGCTTCCGCTCCCACACTCATGTGCGGGTCAAGCTGGAAACCGGTCGTACTCACCAGATTCGCGTACACATGGCGCACATCAACTACCCGTTGGTGGGCGATCCTGCCTATGGCGGGCGCTTCCGTATCCCGCCAGCGGCCAGCCAGACCATGGTCGAGTCGTTGAAGACGTTCCCGCGTCAGGCGCTGCATGCCCGTTTCCTTGAGCTGGATCACCCGGTCACAGGCCAGCGCATGAGCTGGGAGTCGCCGCTGCCTGACGATTTCGTCTGGTTGCTGTCGTTGCTCAAGCAGGACCGCGAGGCGTTCATCGGGTGAGTGACTGGCTGATTCCAGACTGGCCTGCGCCTGCGCACGTCAGATCCTGCGTCACCACCCGTTCGGGCGGAGCCAGCCAGGCGCCGTTCGACAGCTTCAATCTGGGCGATCACGTGGGCGACAACCCGCAAGCGGTCGCCAGCAACCGTCAATACCTGTCCTCACAACTGAATGTGCAGCCTGCCTGGTTGCGTCAGGTGCACGGCGTCGCAGTTTCGCATGCCGATCCTGCTTCGGTGGCCGAAGCCGACGCAAGCTGGACCGACACGCCGGGCATTGCCTGCACCATCATGACCGCCGATTGCCTTCCCGCGCTGTTCTGCAATCGCGAGGGCACTCGTGTCGCCGCAGCTCATGCTGGCTGGCGAGGGCTTGCGGCAGGTGTGCTCGAGGCAACGGCCGACAGTTTGCGTGTTGCCCCCGAAGACATCATGGTCTGGCTCGGCCCGGCCATCGGGCAGCCTTCTTTCGAGGTCGGCCCGGAAGTCCGTGAAACCTTCATGGCGACCCATCCGCAAACGGCCGATGCCTTTATCCCAAGCGTCAACGCCGGGCGTTTCATGGCCGATATCTACGCCCTTGCGCGTTTGCGCCTTGCCGCCTATGGTGTTTTATCAGTCCATGGCGGCGGGCTGGATACGTTCACTGACTCACGTTTCTTTTCCTACCGCCGCAGTGCCATCACTGGCCGTTTCGCCTCGCTGATCTGGATCGATCAAGCCTGATTGCAGTCCGCTTCAGCGTCAGGCTGATATGCATCAATCAAGTCAAGCTTGAAACCCGCAGAATCGTCCGCATCTAACTGACTATCCAGCAGGTTTTCGTTATAGGTGTGTTCATTGCTCCGGCCTGCTCTGAAGGAAGGTGACTAATGCGTATCGATAGATTGACCAGCAAATTGCAACTGGCCTTATCAGATTCCCAATCGCTGGCCGTTGGCATGGATCATCCAGCCATTGAGCCCGCGCACTTGATGCATGCCCTGCTCGAACAGCAAGGCGGCTCCATCAAGCCTCTATTGCTGCAGGTAGGTTTTGACATCAACAGCCTGCGCAAGGAGTTGAGCAAAGAGCTCGACCATCTGCCGAAGATCCAGAACCCTACCGGCGACGTCAACATGTCCCAGGATATGGCGCGCCTGCTCAATCAGGCGGATCGTCTGGCGCAACAGAAGGGCGATCAGTTCATTTCCAGTGAGCTGGTGCTGCTCGCCGCCATGGACGAGAACAGCAAACTGGGCAAGTTGTTGCTCGGCCAGGGCGTGAGCAAGAAGGCTCTTGAGAACGCCATCAATAACCTGCGCGGTGACGGCGCGATCAATGACCCTAACGTCGAGGAGTCGCGTCAGGCTCTGGACAAGTACACCGTTGACCTGACCAAGCGCGCTGAAGAGGGCAAGCTTGACCCGGTGATCGGGCGAGACGACGAGATTCGCCGGACCATTCAGGTTCTGCAACGGCGTACCAAGAACAACCCGGTGCTGATCGGCGAACCCGGCGTGGGCAAGACCGCCATCGCTGAAGGCCTGGCGCAGCGCATCATCAACGGCGAAGTGCCGGACGGCCTCAAAGGCAAGCGTCTGCTGTCGCTGGACATGGGCTCATTGATTGCCGGTGCAAAATACCGTGGCGAGTTTGAAGAGCGCCTGAAGTCGCTGCTCAATGAACTGAGCAAGCAGGAAGGTCAGATCATCCTGTTCATCGACGAATTGCACACCATGGTCGGCGCCGGTAAAGGCGAGGGCTCGATGGATGCGGGCAATATGCTCAAGCCGGCTCTGGCTCGTGGCGAGTTGCATTGTGTCGGTGCGACCACGCTCAACGAGTATCGCCAATATATAGAGAAGGACGCTGCCCTTGAGCGTCGCTTCCAGAAAGTGCTGGTGGAAGAGCCCAGCGAAGAAGACACCATCGCCATTCTGCGTGGCTTGAAAGAGCGTTATGAGGTTCACCATAAAGTCGGGATTACCGACGGTGCGATCATCGCCGCTGCCAAGCTGAGCCATCGGTATATCACCGACCGCCAGTTGCCGGACAAGGCCATCGACCTGATCGACGAAGCCGCCAGCCGTATTCGCATGGAAATCGACTCCAAGCCTGAGGTGCTGGATCGTCTTGAGCGTCGCCTGATCCAGTTGAAGGTCGAATCCCAGGCCCTCAAGAAGGAAAAGGACGAAGCCGCGATCAAGCGTCTGGAGAAATTGCAGCTCGATATCGAGCGCATGGAGCGTGAATACGCTGACCTCGAAGAAGTCTGGGCTTCGGAGAAGGCCGAAGTGACGGGCTCGGCTCAGATCCAGCAGAAAATCGAGCAGTCGCGCCAGGAGCTGGAGGCGGCACGCCGTCGCGGTGACCTGAATCGCATGGCTGAATTGCAGTACGGCATCATTCCTGATCTGGAACGCAGCCTGCAAATGGTCGATCAGCACGGCAAGCCGGAAAACCAGTTGCTGCGCAGCCGTGTGACCGAGGAGGAAATTGCCGAAGTCGTTTCCAAGTGGACCGGCATTCCTGTCTCGAAAATGCTCGAAGGCGAGCGTGAGAAGCTGCTTAAGATGGAAAGCCTGCTGCACAAGCGCGTCATCGGCCAGAGCGAAGCCGTTGTGGCGGTGGCCAGTGCCGTGCGTCGTTCTCGTGCCGGGCTGTCCGATCCCAATCGTCCGAGCGGTTCGTTCATGTTCCTGGGCCCGACCGGTGTCGGCAAGACCGAGCTGTGCAAGGCGCTGGCGGAATTCCTGTTCGATACCGAAGAGGCCATGGTGCGGATCGACATGTCCGAGTTCATGGAGAAACACTCCGTCGCTCGCCTGATCGGTGCGCCACCGGGTTATGTCGGCTATGAAGAGGGCGGTTATCTGACCGAGGCGGTGCGTCGCAAGCCGTATTCGGTGATCCTGCTCGATGAGGTCGAAAAGGCCCACACCGATGTCTTCAACATCCTGCTGCAAGTGCTGGAAGATGGTCGCCTGACAGACAGCCATGGTCGTACGGTGGATTTCCGTAATACCGTGATCGTCATGACCTCCAACCTGGGCTCGGCGCAGATCCAGGAACTGGTGGGTGATCGTGAAGCCCAGCGCGCTGCGGTGATGGATGCGGTCAGCACGCATTTCCGTCCGGAGTTCATCAACCGGATCGATGAAGTGGTGATTTTCGAGCCGCTGGCCCGGGATCAGATCGCGGGCATCACGGAAATCCAGCTGGGACGTCTGCGCAGCCGTCTTGCCGAGCGCGAGCTTTCCCTGACCTTGAGTCCGGAAGCCCTCGACAAGCTGATCGCCATTGGTTACGACCCGGTGTATGGCGCACGGCCTCTCAAGCGTGCGATCCAGCGCTGGATCGAAAACCCGCTGGCTCAGTTGATTCTGTCGGGCAGCCTCGTGCCTGGCTCCAGCATCACCGGCAAGGTGGTGGATGACGAGATCGTGTTTGGCTGATCGCTTCTATATATAGCTGAACGGAAGGGCTCTCCTGGCGAGGGCCCTTTTTCATCGTGGCGACTGGCGGTGCAGGAATCGGGTTTGCAGGGAGTGCACAGGCGATCTGAAAAAAAATCGCAAATCATTGTCTTAAAAGCAATTTAGAGGGTTGACAGGTGTTTTTGAAAATGTAGAATAGCGCGCCTCAGAGACGTGAACGCAACGTTGCAAACGAAGCGGGCAAAGTCAAAGAGGTTGAATTAACGAGTTAACAGCGAGTTGATTCAAGGCAGTAAGTTGAATCTGAAGTCCGAAGTTCCGCGATAGCTCAGTTGGTAGAGCAAGTGACTGTTAATCACTGGGTCCCTGGTTCGAGTCCAGGTCGTGGAGCCAGATTTCACAAGGTTCAATGCAGTTTCAGTCGGGGTATAGCGCAGTCCGGTAGCGCGCCTGCTTTGGGAGCAGGATGTCAGGAGTTCGAATCCCCTTACCCCGACCATAATTTGGGTCGTTAGCTCAGTTGGTAGAGCAGTTGGCTTTTAACCAATTGGTCGTAGGTTCGAATCCCACACGACCCACCATTTTTGGCTTCAAAGTGATCTTTGAAGCCGAATCTTAAAGATCTGATGCCATTCGCATCAGATCGCAGGCAGCTTGTTGAGGTGTCTTGATTTCAACGGGGTATAGCGCAGTCCGGTAGCGCGCCTGCTTTGGGAGCAGGATGTCAGGAGTTCGAATCCCCTTACCCCGACCATACATCAGCGCAGAAGTAGAGTTTTTACTTCTGATGCGAATTGAAAAGTGCCTGGCCTTAGCGTAGTTGCTGAAGCTGGGCATTTTTCTTTTGTGCGCTATAAAAATCAGCGCACTGTGCAAGGAAGCATCGCCGCAGCTCATGCAAGAGGCGGCTACTTCATTTCCAGGTAAGGAATATCCATGAGTACCAGCTTATTCAAACGCCCCGAGTTTTATGCACTGATTGCCGCGATTCTGAACGGTACTATCGGTGCCTTCACCCGCGTGGGCTTTGCTCACGGGGCAACCTCCAATCAGATCGCATTCTGGAAATGCTTCGTAGCCTTTCTGGTCATTGCCCTCTATTGCGCTACCAGCCAGGTACGCAGGCGAGAAACCCTCGCGCTGGCCAACAAGTGGCCTCAATTCGCCGTGCTCGCCTTTCTGGGAATATTCTGCCTCTACTTTTTTGAGACATGGGCCTTTGAAGAGGCTTCCATACCGCTGGTAGCGTTTCTGCTTTACGCCGCGGGCGCAATGACCATCGTTCTGTCTGCCATTTTCCTGGGTGAGCGAATCGGGCTGTACAAAGTCATCGCTTTTACATCCATCCTTGCGGGGGTCTACCTGATTCTGAGCTACGAAGGCGAGATCAGCGGCAGCTACCTTGGCATCACCCTCGCGCTGCTGGGTGGCCTGGGTTATGCCTTGTTCATCTTCACTTCCAAATTGATGAACGTGGGGAGTGGATTGCCACAACTGGTCTGGCTCTTTGGTTTTGGCAGCCTTTATCTGCTGGTGCCTTTGCTCAGAGAGGGCTTTGTATTTCCAGGTGGCATTGCTCTGCTGGCTATCGCTGCACTGGTACTGCTGCCCACTATTGGCGGTTTTTACTTCACGACCAAGGCTGTAGATCAGGGCGAGGCGAGCAAGGTGCAGATCATTGAAACCAGTGATCCTCTTTTTGCCACCCTGTTTGCATTCTCTTTCTTTGGGGAATCGTTGGGGCTTGCAGGGACAATCGGTGCGCTGTGCATCATGGCTGGCCTGATATTGGCGATGAAAAAGAACACGCCTCCTGCTGTGCTCGCCGCACAATAAGCAGTTTCGCTCCTACACGGACGTGCAGTTATGCGTTGAAAACGGCGTAGGAGCGAATTCATTCGCGAAGAGTCCGGCCCCCAGATAAAAACTACCCGAAGTATTCTTATAAAAAGAAGTTATAAGGTTATTTGCGTGGAAAATAAACTCTGAAAAATTACACGCCAGTGTAATGTTTCTTTACAGAACCACGTGTAAGTCGAAGTATATTCCAGGCTGGAATAATCATGTTGAAAAATGATAGTTGCCAAATATTAGCCCGTGCTTATTATCTGCTCTACATTTTCACAAGAAATAAAACACGCCTGACGACACAATCAGATGGAGTTAAAACTCACCATTTTCAATAATGGAGGTCCACAAGATCTGGAGTTTCTCACGGGGCCACAAGTCCGGGTGAGGGTTGCGATAATTCCTCAGCGGTTTCGCTGAGGAATTATCGGCAAACAGAAGTGATTCACAGAGCTATTGGGTAATAGGGGGAGCAACTTTTACCCTGCAAAACCAGACGCCCAGTAATGAAAGGATAAACCCGGCAATCTGTATCGGCACGAGCTTATCTCCAAAAAAGGCCCAAGCCTCTAATGCCGCCAAAGGCGGAGCGAGTAGTAACAGGGATGTTGTCTTGGTCATGTCCCCGTTTCTGATCAGCCAGACCAGGGACAGCGTTCCCAATCCTGATAAGACCAATACGGCCCAGGCAAGAGAAAATATAAAGTTTGCATTGACGATCAGGTGTGACTCGTCAAGGAGCAGGATAAATATCAGTGCAGCAACCGATGAAAACAGGTTCTGTATGGCCATGGAGGGCAGAAGTTCAGACTTTCCAAGTGAAGTCTTTTGCAGGATGGTGCCAAACGTTATCGAGAAAACGGAAAGTATGGCAATCAGCAAGACTGAAAACGAGTAATCAATGTGGCTGCCTGTTTGAAATGACGGGGAAAGGACAAGGGTTACGCCGGAAAGTCCAATGAAGATGCCCAGCGCTTGAAGGGGCGCGATTCTTCCCTTCAGAAAGGCTATCGAAATCACGACCGTCAGCAGCGGTTGCAGGGCACCCAGCAGAGCCATCAGGGCGG
Source organism: Pseudomonas sp. Irchel 3A18 (assembly GCF_900187465.1). NCBI lineage: Bacteria > Pseudomonadati > Pseudomonadota > Gammaproteobacteria > Pseudomonadales > Pseudomonadaceae > Pseudomonas > Pseudomonas sp. Irchel 3A18. The sequence continues at coordinate 184,893 of NZ_FYDI01000006.1, read as the reverse complement.
CGGGCAATCCTTTTGAAATGGCCCAGTAGCTTCCGCCCAGATAAAGACCGTTAATGAGCAGGCCCGCGAATATGTGCTTGTGCCACTCATTAAGTGGAGGCCATATTTTTTTCAGCAAGGCCGCTGCGAAAGTGAACAGTAAAAAGGAAAGAAAAAAACGACTGGCAAGAAAGATGTTGGGAGACGCGGAGCCAACGATCATTCTTCCAACGATAAAGCCGGTGGACCACAGCACAACGAACAGGCAGGAAATAAGCAGGACGGCATTATTGTGAAACCTGGCTTTTAACATGTTCTTCCCTGAAGACATAAAGTGATAAAGGATTTTGAGTTTGGTTTTCGGGATTGTCAATGGTGTAGGAGGGGTGAAGCATATTAAGTAAGTGGTCCACGTATCCTCGTGGCCAAACGTCTCAGTGATATCAAACTCATCAGTGCATGGCAGCAATCATTTAAATGAGGTTTAAAATGGGTAGTTTTAATCTGGTCAGTTTTTTGTCTGAAGTAAAATCCGCGTATGTCAGGGAAAGCTTCATTTCTCTGGACGGGGATGATGTAACGAGAATCGTAAAAGGCCTGGGGGCCACGGACGAGGATCTTGAAGCGCTCAAGAGTGTCAGCGATAATCTGCCTCCTGATCCAACCCTGCCTTTTCGCGAATCAAGGAACGGGCGTTTTGAGCTGGACTTCGCCAACTCAAAGATCAACAGGATAGAGTTTCAACCTTTTGTTCTTTCTGCCCAGGAAGACTTTGTTCGCCATGACTCGGGGAAAGTCAGAGAGTTCAGGGGGATTGGTGACGACCTGCAATTGAACCGTGCGTTTCAAGCGCTGCTGCTTTTCAAGGCCTACTTGATCAAGGACACTTCTATAAGCCCGCGGCCAAGCCTTGATTATGATTCCACCAGCCTGGTGTCCACGGTTTTCAACTTGAGAACCATCACGACACCTGAATTGCTCGGAGAGCCTGCCCTGGAGGGAGTGCATGCCGATGGGGTCGACCATACGATGACAACTCTGTTGGGCAAAGAGAATATTACGGATAACAGTGCGATCACGTTTATCCATGACAACAGAGAAAAGAATGGCACCCGCTGGAATGAAGCCAACCCCGAATATCGTCTGGGGCAGGCACAGCACAAAAAGTTTCTGGATACATTGCTGATCGTCGATCACGAACGCAAACACAGTCTCTCGCCTGTTCATGCCTCCGTGAGTGATTCACGAGCCACGCGGGACATGCTGATTTTCTTTACGCGGCATCCGACCAAGAAAGGGCATATTTCAAATCCCTACGACTCTTTCAATCCGCATAAAGAAATTCCGCTGTCTATCAATTACCCAGAGTTCATTGTGTAAGTCTCGGGTCAAAAAATCTGACCCAATCCTTTTAGCCCCACCTGCCTTGAGATGGGGCTTTGCTTTGCCGGGCATTTGCCCTCGGCTTCACGCCGGCAAATCGATATCGGGCAACTCCAGGTGCGAGCGCAGCGTATTGCCCGTGTAAGCGGTGCGGTAAGCATTACGTCGTTGCAGTTCAGGTATGACCAGGTCGACGAAGTCCTGCATGCCTCCCAGCAGATGTGGCCACATGACCGCATAGCCATCCACGATCCCCGCATCGAACCAGTCCAGCAATTGGTCGGCTACCTGCTGTGGATTACCCACCACTACAAGATGACCTGCCGCGCTGGCGACGCGCTCGATGACCTGCCTGAGCGTCATCTGCTCACGTTTCGCCATGTCCCGAAGTAATTCATATCGGCTTTTAATACCGGGAACGGCCGCGGGATCGAGTTCTGGAAACGGGCCGTCCAGCGGCCAGTCAGACAGGTCGACACCAATGAGTTCAAATAACAGGGCTCTACCCACCTCGGGTTCCAGCAAACGCCCCAGTTCGGCCTGTTTCTCACGGGCCTGCTCTTCGGTCTCACCGACAATAACCAGAACACCCAGCAGCAGGCGTACCCCTTCGGCCGATCGCCCGTGGAGCTGCGCCAGCCGACGGATATCCGAGCCGATTCGTTGCGCGTCCTCGCGAGTCTGAGCTGCAAAGAACACGGCATCGGCAGTCTGGGCAGCAAAGCTTCTGCCGACATCGGAAGCGCCAGCCTGGAACAGCACGGGATGGCCTTGAGGTGAGCGAGGTACGTTAAGCGGGCCTTCAACCTTATAGAACCGGCCTTCATGGCCGACGGGATTCACCCGTGCCGGATCGGCAAACCGTGCGTTCTCCTTGTCGCCGAGAATGGCATCATCCTTCCAGCTGTCCCAAAGCTTTCGTACCACGGCGACAAACTCTTCAGCGCGTGCGTACCGCTCGTCATGGGGCGGCAGGCTTGTCCCGAAGTTGCGCGACTCCGCTTCACTGGCAGTCGTCACGATATTCCAGCCGACGCGCCCGCCGCTGAGATGATCCAGCCAGGCGAAGGTGCGGGCAACATTGAAGGGCTGCGTGTGTGCTGTCGATACCGTGCCCACCAGACCAATATGCTCCGTTACACCGGCAATCAGTGCGAGCGTGCTGATAGGTTCCGCCCGAAAGGGAATGCCCTTGGCAATGTTTTTAAAGCCGTCTTTATCCCGGTCCTGTGCGACGGCCAGAATGTCCGGGAAAAAGATCAGGTCGAAAAGACCTCGCTCGGCCAGTCGGGCGAAGTCTTTGTAGTAGGCGGCGCTGAGCACCTGGGCAGTGTCGGCTTTCGGATGACGCCAGGAGGCAATATGGTTACCCCCAAGAGCGCCGAATGCAGCCAGGTGCAGTTGGCGTTGAGTGGTCATGGTCTACTCCTTGTATGAGGTTTCAACTAACGGCAACTTTGGCGCTCTGGTTCTCGTGCTCCAGGGTTGAATTGCCGGAAATGCGTGCGGATATCCGGTTGATGACCCACTGCAGAACATCGCTCATGACATAGTAAAAACCGGCAATAAGTGCGTAGCACTGCCAAGGCGCAACCACCCGGTTATTCACCAGTACGGTTGTTCTGAAGAAGTCGGTAATTCCGAGTGGATAAAGAAGTGTGGACAGCTTGAAAACCACAATGGAGATCGCGCCCAGCGCCGGGACGCAGGAGATAAGCGCCTGGGGCAATATGATGCGAAGCAATGTTGTTCTACGTGACAAACCGGTGATTTCAGCGGCTTCGATCTGTAGCTGTTCGACTCCCGCGATTGCACTGCGCAGGGCTTCGCAATAATAGCTTCCCCCGATCACGGTCAGTGCCACGACTGCGGCCGTTGCGGGTGTCACTCTGAACGGTAATACCTCCGGTGATACCAGATAGGCTGCGCTGATAATGAAGAGCGGCGGCACGGCTTGAGTGGCTACAACAATGAAGCCCCCGATAAAACCCGCAAGGCCTCCGGCAAGCCGCAGACTTGCCAATAATCCACCGAAGAGCAAACCCAGTACTACGCCTGCCAGGGAATAGATGGCTGTCGTATAAAGACCCTCCAGAAAAAACGGCCAGGACGAAGCCAGTTCTTTCCAGATCGGATCGATCAGAGCCCATACACCAAAAAGAGCCGGGATGATCAGCAATCGGTATCTGCCAATAATGGACAGGACGGTTTTCATATCCTGCTCCGTAATCTTTTTTCCATGAAATAGCCGGCGGCCATTATCGGGAGTGTCAGCACTGCATAGGAGGCCGCTGCGGCGAGGAAACCGCGCAAGTATTCAAAGGTTTGAGACTGCAATGTTTCCGATGCGCCGGTGAGTTCTACAACACCAATGAGCGAGACTATCGAGGTGTTTTTAATGATTTCTGCGGTTTGCAGTACCAGCGAGGGAGCGACCAGACGCAAGGCTTCCGGTAGCCGGATTGAAAAAGCGGTTCTCGACCATGACAAACCTGAACTCAGAGCTGCGTCTTCATACTCGGTGGGAACGGCTCTCAGCCCTCCCGACAGGATTTCGGCGCAATACCCGACTTGATGCAGTACAAGCGCAATGACTCCGCATATCAGTGGATTGAGTTGCAGAAGATAAAAGCACACGAAAAGTTTGACGATCAAAGGGACTTTTATCGCGAGGTCTACATATCCCCGGGCCCATGCAGACCTGGCATGCAGTGCCAGAGCGACAGGCGCACTGAGGATTGCAGTAATGCCCAGGCTTATGACGGCCAAAAGCAGAGTCGTGGTAAACGCCGAGGCGAACAGAGTGCCCGCCTCATCCCAGAACGATATCAATTCTCGATACCTGGCTGCAGTCTGTATTGAGACCAGAGGGTGAATTCAGGTTTGTAGCCAAAATGCTTTTCGTACAGTTCGGCAAACTCGCCACGGGCCCAGATCTTCTGAATGGTATGGTTCAGATAATTACGCCAGAGTGAATCGTTCTGTCGCACGATGATTGCCTGTGGATCGGTAAAGAATGCTTCGCCAATCTTCAGGCTGTCGCCATAACGTTTGGCGTAGGCCTTGGCTGAAAAACTGTTGAGCAGCACGGCATCTGTCTGATTGGAGCGCAGGGCTTCAACGGCATCGCTGTAGTTGTCAAAGAACGTCACCTGGCCGGTCGGCACAAGGTCTTTGAAGAGTTGAGCCGCGTAATTGTTCTTGGACGTGGAAACACGTTTGGGTGGCGTGTAGGTCTTGATATCGCCACTGTCACCGGCCCGAACCAGCGGCACTACATAGTCCCAGTTATAAACGATGGTGAAATCCAGTACCTGCTCACGTTTTACAGTGGGTGTGGTCGACCCGAACATCGCATCGATGTCGCCGTTCTTGATGGAGGGAATCTGAACGGCTCCGGAAATGGGCTTGAACTCGACACTCACATTCAGCTCTTTGGCCACGGCCCTGGCAAGGTCCGGAGCGAAACCGACACTTTTACCGTCCGCGCCGATCTGCGCCATGGGCGGTGCGCTGGGATCTACGCCAATGACCAGTTTGCCGCGCTGCTTGACTTGATCCAGCACCGATACCGTTTCGGCTGCGATGGTGGGCAAAGAAAGAAAAGAAGAGATCGCGAGAATTCCTGCCCACAACAATTTTCTTTTCATAGGCTTGCTCCATATAAATATCTAGTAAGTTGTCTCGGAATAAAGTCATTCCAGCGGATTAATGCCGATCAGCTAAGGCATGCATGTCACGGACTGTGAAGCCCAGCTAGCGATGTAAGATGCTTTCGATAAAGCGAGCGGCCCGATCCGTTTGCGGACGTTTGAAAAAGTCCTCGGCAGGTTGTGTCTCCAGGTTTTTCCCGTGGTCGAAAAAGGCAACTTCATGCGCCACTTCCCTGGCAAAGGCGAGTTCATGAGTGGCCACGGCCATCGTTGTGCCGCCGCGAGCCAGGCCGCGCATGACGTCGAGCACTTCGTGGACAAGTTCCGGGTCCAGGGCAGAAGTGGGTTCATCCAGTAGCAACACGTCAGGCTCAAGTGCGAGTGCGCGGGCGATTGACGCGCGCTGGGCCTGGCCACCGGACAGCGTAGCGGGCCAGGCTGTACTTTTGTCGGTAAGGCGAACCTTACCCAGCGCTTCATAGGCTTTTTCTTCTGCATCCTGATGAGAAAGCTGCCTGACTTTGCGCAAGGCCAGCGTGATGTTTTCCATCACTCGCATAGTGGGGTAGAGCGCCGGGCGCTGGAAAACAAAGCCAATACGTCCCCGCACTTCAGGCTTGCGCAAGGCTTCACGATTGATGGGAATATCCCCAAGAAACACCGAGCCCCGAGTGGACGGTTCAAGCCCGCTCAGGATCCGTAGCAAAGTGCTTTTTCCACAACCACTGGGACCGCAAAGTGCCAGTACCTTTCCTTTTTCAAGAGAAAGGGATACACCGTCCAATACGGCTCTGTCTCCAAAAAATTTATATAATTCTTTGGCTTCAAGCATTGAGTGACTCCATGGTGGGAAGCGAGATATCCCTTGATACTGCTGGGTACGTTCAGCGTATGGAGACTTCACAATTGGTTCGGTAAACTATCAGTCGCTCAAGTACTTGGCAAAGAACAAAAAAATCTATTCTTAGAGAATGGAATAAGGGTGTTTTTGAATTGTTGTAAAAAAACTTTACATTTGTGCAGGTGCAGTCATATCTTCGCTGGGCGGGAGCGGTGAAATATTAGCCGCTTTTGAGCGAGTCAGCAGGTAGGTATTATTTTATGGTAGAAAGAGAGCGATAATCTACATGGCAGGCTATGAAGTGGGCATCAATGGAATGAAGGCATCACACCACGGCGAGTCTTGTGATTTTGATGATGAGCTGAACCTGATAGGGGACGTACTTAGCCTTGTTTGGGGCGAGTATAATTTCTCGCTCGCCCTTTATGATCACAACAGTAATATGGTTGTGTCTCGCGGTCTGGTTTACATTCCCGGTGTGCTGCCAGAAAACCTGAAAGAAAACTCAGGGGTGTTGTCCTCATCCGAAAGTCATACGCATTTGTTTTATTGGAAGATCCTTCCCGATCAGGTCGATATGTTTTTTGTCGTCTCAATAAAGAAAGACTGTCATGCCGAGGTTGATAAACACATTCTGTCAGCGGTCGGTCGTATCGGTGTCCACGTGGTTGGGCAGAATATCCTGCTCAACAAATTCTCAATATTCCTCCGGCAATCCATCCGGGAAAGAGATGCCGTCAGTGGGCTGATTGAAGATGGTTTGCTCGTTCTCGACCAGTCAGGTTTCCTGAAGTATATAAATGAAGCCGGAAAGAAAATGCTCAAGATAGACGATGCGAAACGCCAGTTTCGCGATTTGCTTGGGTTTGAGCCGATCATCGGAGATGTCTTTACGCAAAAGCGTGGCTACGTAAACAAGAAGGTTGTCATTCTACGAGGTGAAGACGAAATTCCCTTGGTGGATACGGCCATTCCCATTGCTGATGACGACGGTAGAATCGTTTCTGTTGTAAATATATTCAGAAGGTTTTCTACAGCGTCCACGCTTCCCGATCAAGGTCTGAGGGAAGAGTCAGGCATCGGGTTCGATAAATTATTGGGAGTGTCCACTCTCTTTCAGAATGCCATAGAGACTGCAAAGCAGTATGTCGGTTTGAACGAGGCTCTGTTGATCTCTGGAGAACCCGGCACCGGAAAGAGCACTTTTGCACAAGCGCTTCATGGTGTAGATGAAAGCACTCATAAAGAAATGCGGGTCATCGACTGTTCCCGATTGTCTGTCGCAGATTTCAAGGAAAAAATCCTGTGTTACGTCATGACGGACGATCAAGTCGGCAGGTGGGAGTTTCATCCTGATATTTTCCAGAACCGGACTTTGTTTATAGACGGTGTTGATGTTTTGCCCATCTCCATACAGGTGTATCTTTTTCAGGCCTTGAAAGAGCATCAACACACATCAGGGCTCAAGATTCTTATGGCAACAACCGATGCAATGGGCGTCGTACTCCATGAGCAGAGACTGCATCCCAAACTGCTCGGAGTATTGAGTCGTCATAACCTTGAGCTTCCACCTTTGCGAAAAAGGCCAAAAGATGTGGAGCTTTATACGAGCTTTTTCTGGCGTGAAGAACATGCGCAGGGTAAAAGATCAGCCATTCCCGTCCGCCTTTGCAAACTTCTGAAAAAGCAGGACTGGAAGGAAAATATTTCACAATTGAAACGGGTCGTTCGGCAGTTGGCCAATGCTCCCCGACGCTTCAAGTCCGAGGATGAATACACCAATGAGATCAATGATCTTATCAGGCAGTCCGCTGTTTCCCATCAAGCCATAAGCCCTGATTTCGATCAGCCTTTGATGCACGATGCCGAAAAACAAGCCATCTTTCTTGCACTGAAAGCCATGAACTTCAATGTCTCCAAAGCCGCTCTGGCGCTGGGAATAAGTCGCCCGACACTGTATTCAAAAATGAAAAAATACCAAATAAGCGCCTGACCCCAGGCGCTTATTGAAACTTGACGCTTACAGCTTAATGCAACTTCATCCGTGGCTCGGTCCCTTTACCAATCTTGCTCCCGAGCATCAACATCAAGGTACGGAAAGTGCCATATAGCGCCATCTGGTGCATACGGTACAGCGAGATATAGAACATCCGCGCCAGCCAGCCTTCAAGCATTACGCTGCCCATCAGATTCCCCATCAGGTTACCCACCGCCGAGAAACTCGACAGGGAAATCAGGGAGCCGTAATCCTTGTAGGTGTATTCCGGCAGTTCCTTGCCTTCGATCCGCAGGCGCAGTGATTTGACCAGCAACGAAGCCTGCTGGTGAGCGGCCTGGGCGCGAGGCGGAACGTTGCGGTCGGTGCCTTTCTGTGGGCAGGCGGCGCAGTCGCCAAAGGCGAAGATGTTTTCATCCCGGGTGGTCTGCAGAGTCGGCAGCACTTGCAACTGGTTGATGCGGTTGCTTTCCAGCCCGTCGAGTTCATGCAGGAAGGCCGGGGCCCGAATGCCTGCCGCCCAGACTTTCAGGACCGCCGGTATGACCTGGCCGCTGGCCGTGACCAGGCCTTCGGCCGTCACTTCGCTGACTGACGAGTTGGTCAGCACGGTCACGCCCAGTTTCTCCAGGGTTTTATGCACCGGTGCGCCAATGCGTTCAGGCAAGGCAGGCAGCACCCGTGGCCCGGCTTCGATCACGGTGATGCGCAGGTTTTCCGGTTTGATCTGGCCCAGTCCGTAAGACGCCAGTTCATGGGCGGCGTTGTGCAGTTCGGCGGCCAGTTCCACGCCGGTTGCGCCAGCGCCGACGATGGCCACGGTGATTTCCTGAGCGCTGTCGGCTTGTCCGGCGTGAGCGCGCAAGTAGTGGTTGAGCAGTTGCTGGTGGAAGCGTTCTGCCTGTTTGCGACTGTCCAGGAACAGGCAGTGCTCAGCTGCGCCCTTGGTGCCGAAATCATTGGTGGTACTGCCCACGGCCAGCACCAGCGAGTCGTAACCCAGGCTGCGTGCCGGCACCAGTTCTGCGCCGTTTTCGTCCAGTGTGGCGGCCAGGTGAATCTGGCGGCTTTCACGGTCCAGACCGGTCATGCGCCCGAGTTGAAACTGGAAGTTGTTCCACTTGGCCTGGGCCACGTAGTTCAGTTCGTCTTCATACGAGTTGAGTGAACCGGCGGCCACTTCATGCAGCAGGGGTTTCCAGATGTGCGTCAGATTGGCGTCCACCAGCGTCACGCTGGCGGTGCCTTTCTTGCCCAGGGTTTTACCCAGACGGGTTGCCAGCTCCAGACCGCCAGCGCCTCCGCCAACGATGACAATACGATGAGTCATAAGGATTACTCGGAAGGTTTAAGGAATTCGGGGGCAGGAGCTCGATCTTCGCGAGCGCAAGGCAGCTCATAGCGTCAGATAGCTCAGTAAACGGCTCAGCAAGCCCAGGCCGATGACCACGGCAATTACCAGAACAAGGAGCAGCCATGGCCGAAAAGGCCTGCGCTCAACCTGATGCTGGGGGGCGTTGAGGTAGTGTTGGACACGGCTTTGGTCGTCCGGGTTCAGACGGCTGCTCATTTTTGCCTCTTGCAGACGTTGCCTGCTGTCAGTGCGTTATATCGCTGGTGGCTCCAATGGTTCGACTCGCAGCATGTCATCCAGTCGAATGATTCCACTTTGTATCACTCGGGCGGTGATTCCGCCATGGCCGCGTACGGCCTGGAAGGTCCCGTGGCCCAGGCGTTGTTCGAGCCGCGCGCAGGGCTGGCACCAGCCGGTGGTTTCCAGGATTGCCTGACCGACCTTGAATCGTCGGCCTTTGAGGCTGAACAGGTTGATGCCGCTGATGACCAGATTGCGGCGCAGGTCCTGGGGCACGATAGGGTTATCCATAGGCCTGCCCAATAGCGAACTGACCACCGCCAGATGCTCCCACTGAATCAGCGTCACCTGCCGGGCATTGCGCGGGCCGGGGCGTGAGTGGTCGCCGGTCAGTCCAGCTTCGCGCCGCGCCTCCACGGCATCCAGCTCGATCATGTCGAGACGTGATTGCGGGCGCACGCCGATCCAGCGCACCAGGCCTTGTTGAGGCACATCGGCCAGCAGTTCTTGCAAGGGGCTCATAAACTGATTCCAACATCAAAGACGACACTGCGTCCCAAGTTGGTCCGCAGAAAATCCGGAGCGTCCGGATGAGCAAACAATACCCGCGCAAAGGTCGGGCCGACCAGCGACAACGAGCGCCAGCCCTGGCGCAGGTATTCAGTCGGTGGTGGAAAGTGACTGTTGAGATCCAGCACTTCACGCTTGAGGCTGGCAAACGCAATGATATCCAGCTCGCCCAGGTTCAGGCCGCGCTCACGGTAATTGCTGGCCTTCTTGCTTAGCGTGGGAGCCAGCCTGCGCAGCAGCTCGGACGCCGGGATGCGTTTGGGTTTGGCCTCCCGTCGCACCAACTGGCTCAGCGAGAACGCGCTACGTCGTCGCTCCAGTTCCTCGCGCCACTCATCATTTAGGCGCCGGCCTTCATCCAGCACAAAGAACACCTCGAAACAGGCGTCGCGAAACAGCACATCGGGAGGCTCCTGACCCGCAGGCAGAAAGTCTTCATGGCGATGAGGGATGTTCAAGCCTTGCAGCAGGCGTTCACAAACCCAGCGCTCGCGCTCCCACTTTCGCGCATTGGAAAGGAAGGCGTTGGCTTGTTCGGCCTGGCTCGTGAGCAGGCGTAAATAGTCTGAGTCATCCATGGCCCAAGCTTAGCGTCCAAATGTGAACGTGAAAAACAAAGACTTGGCTGTTTCGAGAGTTTTTTGTACCGATTTCAGGCGGCGCAGGCCTGTTGCAAAAAATACCGGTTTTGTTGCCTAAAGCTTTTGTTCTTTGCGCCGAACCCATGGCGAGCCAATTAAATGACGCTCAGGAATTCCTTTCTCGCATGGAACGTAGATGAATCCCTATTTCTCCCTTGGTCTGGTCATCCTGTGTTGCGCCAGCGCATACAGCGGGTCGGCTTTATCCCGTGATTTGCCTGGGCAACATGCCGATCTGTTAGGCGTTTATCAGTCGGCTGCGCTCAACGATGCGCAATTGTCGGCTGCACGTCACGCCTATCAGGCCCAGCGCGAAGCGGTGCCGCAGGCGCGGGCCGGTCTTTTGCCTAATCTGACTGCCGGTGCGACTTCCGAAGTGACTCGTCTTGAGCGTGACGAACCTGCGTTGAGCCGCGAGCGCAGCGGCACAACCTTTCGTGCCAACCTCAACCAGCCATTGTTCCGTATCGATCGCTGGTTTCAATTGAAGGCTGCCCAATCCAGCGTGAGCCAGGCCGAGCTGGAGCTTTCCGCCAGGGAGCAGACCCTGGTGCTCACGGCCGCCCAGGCCTACTTTGAAACCCTGCGCCAACTGGACGGTTTTGCTGCTGCCCAGGCTGAAGAAACCGCACTGCTGCGCCAGCGCGACCAGGCCCAGGGGCGTCTGGAAGATGGCGCTTCGAGTATCACCGACGTGTATGACGCGCAGGCTGCCTATGACAATGCCCGCGCCAACCGTCAGCAGGTACAGCGAAGGGTGGACGATGCCTATGAGGCGCTGGAGCGTCTGACCAAACACACGTACACCTCGATTGCCGGCATGGGCCATCAACTGCCGGTCGAAGCACCTGTTCCTAATGATGCCCGCGCCTGGGTGGATACCGCCGTGCGGCAGAATCTGGAGTTGCAGGCCAGCGAGCATGCGGTCAGTGCCGCCGAACAGACGCTCAACCAGCGCAAGGCCGGGCATGCGCCGACCATCGACGCCGTAGCCTCCTACCGCAAGGGCGACAACGACAGTTTTGGCTACAGCAACCCTACCGACTTCGGCAGTAACGGCTATCGCGAAAAGGTTGCGCAAAGCAGCATCGGTATCGAGCTGAGCATTCCTCTTTATTCGGGCGGGATGACCAACTCCCAGATCAAGGAGTCCACCGAGCGCCTTTATCAGAGCCAGGACGAACAGGAAGACCGTCGTCGGGAAGTGGTGTTGAACACGCGCAATGCCTTTCGCGGTATCAACGCCGGGATAGAGCAGATTACGGCTCGCCGGCAAAGCATTGTGTCTGGTCAGAAGTCCGTGGAAGCCAACCAGGTGGGGGTGGATGTCGGTTCGCGCAATATTGCTGACGTGCTCAATGCCCAACGCCAGTTGTACGCGGCCGTTCGCGACTACAACGATGCCCGTTATGACTACATTCTCGACAATCTCAGGCTTAAACAGGCGGCTGGCACCCTCGGCCCCGATGACCTCAAGGCGCTCGCGTTATACCTGAAACAGGACTATGACCCGGCCCGGGATTTTCTGCCGCCAGGGCTTTGAGCGAGGTTTTTGAGGTTGTGTAGCTCAAAAGTAACGATGTCGATACATTAGTTTCCAAAAATGTGATATTCGTCACAGTGGCTTATTGCTACTATTTAACAACTTGATCAGATTTGCCCATCCAGGTGGCATGTCGGCAGGGAAGCGCTATGAACGATTCAGGAATGGGCACTGCGGTGCCCGAAAGCGCCCCGCGCCTCGACACTGGCCTGGCCTCGCTGGTCATGCTTGCCCGCTTTCATCAGGTGGCGGCGTCCCCCGACCAACTCGCCCATGAGTTCGGCAGCCCTGACCAGAACCTGTCCCTGGAAAGCCTGCTGCTGGCCGCCCGCAAGCTCGGTCTCAAGGCCAAGGTAGCCAAAACCAGCACAGAACGTCTGGACCGTACGCCATTGCCTGCCATCGCGGCGGATAACAACGGCGGCTTCTTTATCATTGCGCGTCTGGACCAAGGCAAGGCGTTGATCCATGACCCTCTCGCCCAGCGTCCGGAAGTCATTACCTTCGAGGCCTTGCAAGAGCGTTGGACCGGCCAGTTGGTGCTGATCCGCTCTGAAGCCGGTACGCCGGGTGAGTCCTCCCGTTTCGATTTCACCTGGTTCATCCCGGCCATCGTCAAATACCGCAAGCTGCTGGGCGAAGTGATGCTGGTGTCCTTTGTGCTGCAGATATTCTCCCTGATCACGCCGCTGTTCTTTCAGGTGGTCATGGACAAGGTGTTGGTCCACCACGGCCTGACGACGCTGGACGTGATCGCCATCGGCCTGGCTGGCGTCATGCTGTTCGAGTCGGCGCTGTCGGGCTTGCGCACCTATGTATTTGCCCACACCGCCAGCCGCATCGATGTCGAACTCGGCTCGAAATTGTTCCGTCACCTGATTACCTTGCCGCTGTCGTACTTTCAGGCGCGTCGCGTGGGGGATTCGGTGGCGCGGGTTCGGGAGCTGGAAAACATCCGCAACTTCCTGACTGGCAACGCCATCACCCTGCTGCTGGATGTGCTGTTCTCCGTGGTCTTCATTGCAGTGATGTTCTACTACAGCGGCTGGCTGACTTTGATCGTTTTGCTATCGCTGCCGCTTTACGTGCTGGTGTCGGTGCTGATTACCCCGGTGCTGCGCAAACGCCTCAACGACAGCTTTGCCCGTGGTGCCGAGAACCAGGCCTTCCTGGTGGAAACCGTCAACGGCATCGACACCCTCAAGTCCATGGCCGTGGAACCCCAGGCCATCCGCAAGTGGGACAACCAGCTCGCGGGGTATGTCGCTGCCGGTTTCAAGACCCAGAACCTGTCGACCATTGCCAACGAAAGCGTCTCCTTGATCGGCAAGCTGGTCACCGTCGCGACCTTGTGGTTCGGCGCCCGATTGGTGATCGACGGCCAGCTTTCGGTGGGCCAGTTGATTGCCTTCAATATGCTGGCCGGGCGTGTGGCCCAGCCGATCATGCGCCTGGCGCAACTGTGGACCAACTTCCAGCAGACCGGTGTCTCTGTTCAGCGTCTGGGCGACATCCTCAATACCCGTAACGAACTTTCCCAGGCCACCCGCAGCGCCTTGCCGCCCATCAAGGGGCGTATCGAGTTCGATCAGGTGCATTTCCGCTATCGCCCGGACGGTTCTGAGATCCTGCGCGGCATCAACCTCACCATCATGCCGGGCCAGGTGATTGGTGTCGTGGGGCGCTCGGGGTCGGGCAAAAGCACCCTGACACGCCTGTTGCAGCGGCTTTATGTCCCCGAACGTGGTCGCGTGCTGGTGGATGGCATGGACCTCGCTCTGGCTGACGTGTCCTCGCTGCGTCGACAAATCGGTGTGGTGCTGCAAGACAACATGCTGTTCAACCGCAGCATCCGCGAAAACATTGCCCTGAGCGATGCCGGCGCGCCGCTGGAAACCGTGATGCAAATGGCCAAGCTGGCCGGTGCTCACGACTTCATTCTGGAGTTGCCGGAAGGTTACGACACCATGGTCGGTGAGCATGGTGCCTCGCTCTCGGGTGGTCAGCGCCAACGTATCGCTATTGCCCGTGCCCTGATGGGCAACCCGCGCATCCTGATCTTCGACGAAGCCACCAGTGCGCTGGACTATGAGTCCGAACGCATCGTCCAGCAGAACATGCAGGCCATCTGCAAGGGCCGCACCGTCATCATCATTGCTCACCGGTTGTCGGCGGTGCGCGATGCCAACCGTATCGTGGTCGTCGATCGCGGGCAGATCGTCGAACAAGGTACCCACGCCGAACTGCTGACGCATCAGGCTGGCCATTACTCACGTCTGCATCGCCTGCAGCAAGGAGGCGGTCATGTCTAACGCCGAATCAAACGGACTGCTGCAACGTTATCGCCGGGTATGGCGTCAGTCCTGGCGTCGCCGCCATGAAATGGATGCGCCCAAGCGTCTGGCCCATGAAGTGCAATTCCTGCCCGCAGCCCTGGAGTTGCAGGACAAACCCAGCCACCCCGCACCAAGAATCTTCATGTGGGCGATCATGGTTTTTGCTGCGCTGGCCTTGCTCTGGGCCTGCCTGGGCAGGATAGATGTAGTGGCCACCGCCAGCGGCAAGGTCATCCCCAGCGGCAAGACCAAAACCATCCAGTCCAGCGAGACGGCGGTGGTCAAGGCGATTCATGTGCGTGACGGACAGTCGGTCAAGGCTGGCCAGTTGCTGCTGGAACTGGACTCCACAGCCGCCGATGCCGATGTCGGGAGGGTACGCAGCGACCTGCTGGCAGCACGTATCGACAACGCCCGTGCCGCCGCCATGCTCGATGCCATCAACCAGCGCAAACCACCGCGGGACCTGACCGGTATCATTCGCGATGCCGATCCCGAACATGTCCTTGCTGCCGAGCGCTGGCTGCAAGGCCAGTATCAGGAGTACCGCAGCAGCCTCGACCTGGCCGAAGCCGAAATCCAGCAACGCCAGGCCGATATCCAGGCGGCACGCATCCAGGTCGCGAGCCTGCAGAAAACCCTGCCGATCGCCACCAAACTGGCCAACGACTACGAAAACCTGCTGAAAAAACAATACATCGCTCGCCACGCCTACCTGGAAAAGGAACAGGCTCGTCTCGATCTTGAGCGACAACTCAGTGTGCAACAGGCCAGCGTCCTGCAATCCACCGCCGCCCGCCAGGAAGCCGAACGCCGTCGCGAAGGCGTGGTCGCCCAAACCCGTCGCGCCATGCTCGACCTGCTGCAGCAGGCCGACCAGAAAATCGCCACCTTCAGCCAGGACCTGACCAAGGCCCGTTACCAGGAAGACCTCACCACCCTCGAAGCGCCGGTGGATGGCACTGTTCAGCAACTGAACGTCCACACCGTCGGCGGCGTCGTCACCCCCGCACAACCCCTGATGGTCCTCGTCCCCGATGGCCAGCCCGTGGAAGTGGAAGCCATGCTGGAAAACAAGGACGTCGGCTTCGTCCGCGCCGGCCAGCCCGTTACCGTCAAAGTCGAAACCTTCACCTTCACCAAGTACGGCACCATCGAAGGCGAAGTCATCAGCGTCTCCAGTGACGCCATCGAAGACGAAAAACGCGGCTTGATCTACAGCAGCAAGATCCGCCTTAACAGCGACACGCTGAATATCAATGGCGTGGATATCAAGTTGTCGCCGGGTATGGCGGTGACGGCGGAAGTTAAGACTAACAAGCGGCGGGTTATTGAGTATTTCCTGAGTCCGTTGCAGCAGCATGCGTCGGAGAGTTTGAGGGAGCGGTAGTTTAATGTTTCGCTTCTAGTGGTTGTTTTTTAACTAAGCGTTTAGTTGTGTTTGGTGTGCTTCTGCGATCTTGGGATCGTGATGCCGGTGCTGGTTAACAGATTTACTCTCTATATTGAAAGGGGTTTGGTTATGAGCGTGTCGATTGGGGCTGACGGCATTACGGTCAAAGATTCAGCGGGAAATACTCTGAATATTGGTACCGGCGGAGCTATCAAGGTTTCAGACAAAAATGGTAATGAAGTCGGATATTCTGGTGGAGAACTTTCCTATACTTGGGGGGCAGGTAATACAACGGTAAAAGGTAATGGGAACGGGGAGGTTGGTATCTCTGTTGGCCTGCCTGGCGGCGCTTCGGTAGAGCTGTCTGGGCAGGTGAACGGTGGCGGTGCCACTCTGACCAAGGCAGAGATATCCGGCCCCGAAATCGGCATAAAAAGTCCCTATGGTGCGATAGAACTGACAGGGCAACCGAAAGCGACCTATACCCCTGAGGGCGGCTGGACCCTGGAAACTGAACAAGGTGCAAAAATTGTAGGTCAGAGTCTCACTGATATTGCGGAGACTTTCTATAACTTGGTAGAGGGGTCGTGGACCGGCCAACTCATGAAAACGCGTGGCGAATGGATTGAATCGCAGTCAGACTTGTCTCACGCTGAGTGGCTAAAACAGAAACTTGGACATCCTGGAGTCGGTTTTGGTACGTATTCCCAGTTAAGTGCTGCGCTTCAGTTTGTCGACCCTTTGATTCTTGATCTTGACGGTGACGGAATCGAAACGGTATCCAGCAATATCGGAATTGTTTTCGATCATGATGGCGACGGTCATAAGACCGGTACTGGGTGGGTTGGCTCTGATGACGGTTTGCTGGTCATGGACCTCAATGGCGACAACATTATCAATAATGGTACTGAGTTGTTTGGTGTGGACCGGGTGATGTCCAATGGTGTCAAGGCCACTAACGGTTTTGAAGCTCTGGCTGATCTGGACAGTAACGCCGACGGCATCTTTGACGTAGCGGATGAGAACTTTAACGTGGTCAAGGTTTGGCGTGATGCTAACCAAGACGGTATTTCTCAGACGTCAGAGCTCAAGACGCTAGACGAGCTGGGAATTACCGGTATCGGGTTACAGAGCGTTGAAAGCGGCTATGGAAATAACGGTAATATTATTACCGCGACAGGCTCCTACACGCATACCGACGTTCAGAGCGGGGAGTCTGTGAATAGTGCGGTAGGTAGCATTAATTTTGTAAAGAATACCTTTTATCGAGAGTTTTCTGACACGATTGAGATCAGCTCTGAAGTAGCCGCGTTGCCTGAAATGACTGGCTCCGGTGCTGTGCGCGATCTGCGGCAGGCAGCGATGATTAATAGCGATCTTCAGGATGTGCTGGCCGTTTACAAGTCGACAACCAGCCGTCAGGGACAGATTGCATTAATAGATAGCCTGGTGGCTGCCTGGGCCGACACCAGTACGCTCAAGAGTTTTGACGAACGGGTAGAAGACCTCTCTACCATGGGTTATCAGGTTCGCTTCTCCTATTCTTGGGAAAAGCCCAATAATGAATTTATCGCCAGTAACAATGGCGGTGCAGGTGGTCAGCCCATCCCATCTCGTGAACCGACTGCCAGCCAGCTAGAAATTAAGGCTGTGATCGAAAAGATCAAAATTCTTGAGGCCTTTACGGGTATTGAGTATTTCAGGTTCGCCAAAGAGGAGTCAGGTGAAGAGGAAAAGAAACAGGTATTTGTTTCATCTTCCACAGGTGATCGTAGAACGGGTGGGGTTCGCTCTGTTTCTTATCCAATTGGAACTGTCTATGTCACGGAGGAGATGTTTACATTTCAGGCACAGCAGATCACTCAGATCAACAAGGCTTACGATACTCTGACGTCTTCGGTTTATTCAAGTCTGGTGCTTCAGACACGGTTAAGTGATTATGTGTCGCAGCTGCGCTTTACTCTCAGCGCCGAGGGATTAGGTGTTGATACATCTCGTATAACCCAGAAACTCATTGAGACTCATGCCGCTGACCCCGTTCAGGGCATTGTTGATGCGTCAGAGCTTTCTATTGGTATGGAGAATGGAGAGTGGGGTGAGCAACTGAGTATCTGGTTGGCTGAACTGACAGATGCCCAGAAGTTGCAGCTGAGAGAATTGTATTCAGGTGTAAATAAAGTTTTCATAGGGGATTCAAGCAATGACTCGCAACTAGGATCTGTTGTCGAGGATTATCTTCACGGTGGGGCGGGGGAAGACAATCTTGTCGGTAATGAGGGTAATGATGTTTTGGTGGGGGGTGAAGGTAATGACGCAATTTACGGTGGTGTAGGAGACGATATTCTTGTTGGCGGTGTGGGTGCCGATAGACTTTCGGGTGATGAAGGCAATGACCTGCTAAATGGTGGGGCAGGTAATGATGACCTGTCCGGTGGTGCGGGTTCAGATAAGTATTATTTTAGCCGCGGGTGGGGGCAAGATGCCGTCAGGAATTATGATCTCAGTACTGGCAAACGTGACGTAATCGAATTTTCTGCTGATATTTCGCCTGCCGATATTGAGGTTTCACGTAGCTACTTAGATCTGGTTCTCTCGCTTAGGGGGAGTGCCGACAAGATTACGGTTTATGGCTATTTTTCAAATGATGGGGTTAGCAGTTACCAGCTTGAAGCCATTCATTTCGCCAATGGTGTCATGTGGGAATTGGAGCAAATAAAAGCTTTCGTTTCGGTACCTACGTCTGGAAATGACGTGATATGGGGTTACTCCTCGAACGACGTTTTAAGTGGCGGTCTGGGTGATGACACCCTGTATGGTCAGTCAGGTAACGACACCCTTCAAGGGGGGGCCGGTACTGATAGTCTCTTGGGCGAAGCCGGTGACGATACTCTGCTCGGTGAAACCGGAAATGACTATCTGTACGGAGGTACTGGTAACGACCAGTTATCGGGTGGTGAGGGCTCGGACTACCTTTATGGCGACCTGGGCAATGACCAACTGGATGGTGGCCTGGGTAACGATTACCTGTCTGGCGGAGAAGGTTCCGACACTTACCGCTTCAGCCGCGGCTGGGGCCAGGACTCGATCAACGACTACGACTCAAGCACCGGCAAGGTCGATGCTATCGAGTTCGCAGCCGATATTCTTCCGACAGATATCGTTGTCACCCGCTCAGGCAGTGATCTGGTGCTGTCGCTGAAAAACGCCACGGACAGGATCACGGTTTCCAGCTACTTCCAGAATGATGGTGTTTCCCCCTATGTACTGGAACAGATCCGTTTTGCTGATGGCACGACCTGGAGTCTTGATCAGATCAAGGCTTTTGCCGTCATTGCTACAGACGGCAATGACAGTCTCTGGGGCTACGCCACTGATGACACCCTGAGCGGCGGTCTGGGTGATGACAATCTGTATGGTCAGTCAGGCAACGATACCCTTCAAGGGGGTGCCGGTACGGACAGTCTCTCGGGCGAAGCCGGTGACGATACCCTGCACGGCGAAGCCGGAAATGACTATCTGTACGGTGGTACTGGTAACGACCGGTTATCGGGTGGTGAGGGTTCGGACTACCTTTATGGCGACCTGGGCAATGACCAACTGGATGGTGGCCTGGGTAACGATTACCTCTATGGAGGAGAAAGCTCCGACACTTACCTTTTCAGCCGTGGCTGGGGCCAGGACTCGATCAACAACTACGACTCAAGCACCGGCAAGGTCGATGCTATCGAGTTTGCAGCCGATATTCTCCCGACAGATATCATCATCACCCGCTCAGGCAATGATCTGCTCCTATCGCTGAAAAACTCTACGGACAGGATCACGGTTTCCAGCTACTTCCAGAATGATGGTGTTACCCCCTATGTACTGGAACAGATCCGTTTTGCTGACGGCACCACCTGGAGTATTGATCAGATCAAGGCTTTTGCTGTCATTGCTACAGACGGCAATGACAATCTCTGGGGCTACGCCACTGATGACACCCTGAGCGGCGGTCTGGGTGATGACAACCTGTATGGTCAGTCAGGCAACGACACCCTTCAAGGGGGTGCCGGTACGGACAGTCTCTCTGGCGAAGCCGGTGACGATACTCTGCTCGGTGAAGCCGGAAATGACTATCTGTACGGTGGTACTGGTAACGACCGGTTATCGGGTGGTGAGGGTTCGGACTACCTTTATGGCGACCTGGGCAATGACCAACTGGATGGTGGCCTGGGCAACGATTACCTGTCTGGCGGAGAAGGTTCCGACACTTACCGCTTCAGCCGTGGCTGGGGCCAGGACTCGATCAACAACTACGACTCAAGCACCGGCAAGGTCGATGCTATCGAGTTTGCAGCAGATATTCTCCCGACAGATATCATCATCACCCGTTCAGGCAATGATCTGGTGCTGTCGCTGAAAAACGCCACTGACAGGATCACGATTTCCAGCTACTTCCAGAATGATGGTGTTACCCCCTATGTACTGGAACAGATCCGTTTTGCTGACAGCACCACCTGGAGTATTGATCAGATCAAGGCTTTTGCTGTCAGTGCTACAGACGGCAATGACAATCTCTGGGGCTACGCTACTGATGACACCCTGAGCGGCGGTCTGGGTGATGACAGCCTGTATGGTCAGGCAGGCAATGACACCCTTCAAGGTGGTGCCGGTACGGACAGTCTCTCGGGCGAAGCCGGTGACGATACTCTGCTCGGTGAAGCCGGAAATGACTATCTGTACGGTGGAACTGGTACCGACCAGTTGTCTGGTGGCGAGGGCTCGGACTACCTGACTGGCGGCGATGGCAATGACACCCTGGCAGGCGATGCAGGCAACGACACGCTGTATGGCGATTCGGGTAACGATCAACTGGATGGCGGTATCGGCAACGATTATCTGATAGGGGGGGATGGCTCCGATACCTACCGCTTCAGCCGTGGCTGGGGCCAGGACTCGATCAACAACTACGACTCAAGTACCGGCAAGACCGATGCTATCGAGTTCGCAGCCGATATTCTCCCGAGCGATATTGTTGTCACTCGTTCCGGCAATGATCTGGTTCTGTCGCTTAAAAATACTACTGACAAAATCACCGTTTCCAGTTACTTCCAGAATGATGGCGTTAGCTCCTACATCCTGGAGCAGATCCGTTTTGCTGACGGCACCACCTGGAGTCTCGATCAGATCAACGCCTCTGCGGTCATTGCTACAGACGGCAATGACAATCTCTGGGGCTACGCCACCGATGACACCCTGAACGGCGGTCTGGGTGATGACAACTTGTATGGTCAGTCAGGCAACGACACCCTTCAAGGTGGTGCCGGTACGGACAGTCTCTCTGGCGAAGCCGGTGACGATACTCTGCTCGGTGAAGCCGGAAATGACTATCTGTACGGAGGAACTGGTACCGACCGGTTGTCCGGTGGCGAGGGCTCGGACTACCTGACTGGCGGCGATGGTAATGACACTCTGGCAGGCGATGAAGGCAACGACACGCTGTATGGCGATTCGGGTAACGATCAACTGGATGGCGGTATCGGCAACGATTATCTGATAGGGGGGGATGGCTCCGATACCTACCGCTTCAGCCGTGGCTGGGGCCAGGACTCGATCAACAACTACGACTCAAGTGCGGGTAAGACTGACGCTATCGAGTTCGCAGCCGATATCCTTCCTGGCGATATCATCATCACCCGGTCAGGCAATGATCTGGTGCTGTCGCTGAAAAATGCCACTGACAAAGTTACTGTTTCCAGCTACTTCCAGAATGACGGCGATACTCCATACGCTATAGAGCAGATCCGCTTCGCTGACGGTACGCAGTGGAACGTCGAGCAAGTCAAGATCATGGCTGCTTTTACCAGTACCGACGGCAGTGATGTTCTGACCGGTTACGCCTCTGATGACCGTGTCAGTGGTGGTCTGGGAGGCGACACCCTCAACGGCCTTGCCGGTGACGATGTTCTGAATGGCGATGGTGGTAACGACACCCTGTACGGCGGCATTGGCCAGGACACCTTGAACGGTGGTGCCGGCTCGGATTACCTGAATGGCGAAGACGGTAACGACATCCTTGATGGCGGCACCGGCAACGATACCCTTGACGGTGGTCGTGGCTCCGACACTTACCGGTTTGCCAAGGGCTATGGTCAGGACGTTATCAATAACGGAACCTACGGCGAAACGGCGGCAGACAAGATCGATGCCATCCAGTTCGACGGCCTCAATCCGGCCGATCTGCGGTTCTCTCGTTCGAGCGACGACCTTGTCATTCAGATCAAGGCGACAGGCGATACCCTGACCGTACGCTCGCATTTCAGCCAGGAAGGCACCTCGACCAATGCCATCGATCAACTGAAGTTTGCCGATGGTTCCGTATGGGATGGCGCGCAGATCAAGTCTGTTGTTGTTCAGGCTTCGGAAGGTGCTGATACCTTCACAGGTTATGCCACAGCAGACAACCTCTCCGGGCTGGACGGAAATGACACGCTCAGTGGCCGTGCAGGCGATGACGTGCTTGACGGTGGCAACGGTGCGGACACCTTGAATGGTGACGAAGGTAACGACACCTTGCTGGGTGGTGCAGGTAATGACTCGCTCAGCGGCGGCTATGGCAATGACGTACTTGATGGCGGCAGCGGTAACGACTCGCTGGATGGCGGCTATGGTTCCGATACCTATGTCTTCCGCAAGGGCTCTGGCCAGGACAGCATTTCCAACGGCGTCTACAACGAAACTGCGGTGGGCAAACAGGATGTGATCCGTCTGGAAGGCCTCAACCTGGCCGATATCAGCTTGCGTCGCGAGTCCAGTGATCTGGTCATCCAGATCAAGGAAACCGGCGATACCCTGCGTGTTTCCTCACACTTCTCTCCTGCCAGCACTTACTACAACTACGCCATCGATCAACTGCAGTTCGCTGACGGTACGGTCTGGGGCGTGGAGCAAATCAAGGCATCTCTGCTGACGGGCGGCGAGTTCAACGACACGCTTACCGGCTACGACACCGACGATACCCTTCAAGGTCTGGCAGGCAATGACACGCTGTATGGTGCCCTCGGCAACGACACTCTGCTGGGAGGTGCCGGGCGCGATACGTTATATGGCGACGATGGTGATGACACGCTGTCAGGCGGTGCCGACAACGACAGTCTGAGTGGCGGAAACGGTAACGATGTACTGGATGGCGGTGCTGGTAATGACACGCTTGAAGGCGGCAAGGGATCGGACACCTATATCTTCGCCAAAGGTTCTGGCTCCGATGCAATCGATAACTCGACTTACAACGATACGACCGTCAACAAACTCGATGTAGTGCGTCTCGATGGCTTGAATGGCGAAGACGTCAGTCTGCGTCGCGAGTCCGATGATCTGATTGTGCAGATTCGCCAGACCGGTGAGACCCTGCGCATCCGTTCGCATTTCAGTGCTGAATCCAGCAACTGGAGTTATGCCATCGACCAACTGCAGTTCGCCGATGGCACCGTCTGGGATCGTGCGCAGATCACCGCAGCCCTTCTCGATGGCACTGAAAGCAACGATACCCTCACGGGTTATGACACGGCCGATACGCTGTCCGGGCTGGCAGGCAATGACACCCTCTATGGCCGCAATGGCAATGATGTGCTCGATGGCGGTGATGGCAGAGACATCCTCTACGGCGAAGCAGGCGATGACACTCTGCTGGGTGGTGCAGGCAATGACACGCTGACCGGTGGTTCCGGCAACGACATTCTGGACGGCGGCAGCGGCAATGACTCGCTGGACGGTGGCTTTGGCTCCGATACCTATGTGTTCCGCAAAGGCTCGGGCCAGGACACCATCAGCAACTATGCCTACAACGACACGACGCCGAACAAGCTCGATGTTGTGCGTCTGGAAGGCTTGAACGCCGATGATGTGAGTATCCGCCGCGAGTCCGACGATCTGCTGATCCAGATCCGTCAGACCGGCGAAACCCTGCGGGTCGGATCGCATTTCTACAGCGATCAAAGCTACGGCTATGCGATCGATCAGTTGCAGTTCGCTGATGGCACGGTCTGGGACCAGGCCAAAATCACTTCAGCGCTTTTGATTGGCACGGAGGGCAACGACAACATTACCGGTTATGCGACGGCTGATGAACTGGTCGGTCTGGAAGGCGACGACGTACTCTATGGTCGTGCTGGTGACGATCTGCTGAGCGGTGGTGATGGTCGCGATACCCTCTACGGCGAAGAGGGCAATGACACTCTTCTGGGCGGTATCGGCAACGACAGCCTGAGCGGTGGCAACGGCAACGATATTCTGGACGGCGGTGCGGGCAACGATTCGCTTGAGGGCGGAAAAGGCTCGGATACTTATATTTTCCGCAAGGGGGCCGGGCAGGACACCATCAGCAACTATGTCTACAACGACACCACGGCCAACAAGCTGGATGTCGTTCGTCTGGAGGGCTTGAATACCGGCGATGTCAGTATCCGCCGAGACTCCGACGACCTGCTGATCCAGATTCGCCAGACGGGCGAAACTCTGCGGGTCAGCTATCACTTCAACACTGATCAAAGCTATGGCTATGCGATCAACCAGTTGCAGTTTGCCGATGGCACTGTCTGGGACGAGGCGCAGATCACGGCAGCCTTGCTGGTGGGTACCGAGGGCGATGACAGTGTTACTGGCTATGCCAGCGACGATAACCTCATCGGTCAGTCGGGCAATGACACCCTGAGTGGCCGTGCTGGCGATGACGTGCTTGATGGGGGCGATGGCAAGGACACGCTCTACGGTGAAGACGGCAACGATACGCTGCTGGGTGGCGCAGGTAACGATGCGCTGAGCGGTGGAACGGGTAACGACCTGCTTGATGGTGGTGCCGGTAACGACACCCTGGACGGCGGCAAAGGCTCTGACACTTATGTTTTCGGCAAGGGCTATGGTCGCGACACGATCAACAACTATGTCTACAACGACACCACGCCGGACAAGCTGGATGTTGTGCGTCTGGAGGGGCTGACCACGGAAGATGTCAGCATCCGCCGCGAGTCTGATGACCTGGTGATCCAGATTCGTCAGACGGGCGAAACCCTGCGGGTCAGCTCGCATTTCTACAGCGATCCAAGCTATGGCTATGCGATCAACCAGTTGCAGTTCGCTGACGGTGTCGTCTGGGATCAGGCTCAGATCACAGCAGCCTTGCTGATTGGCACAGAAACCGACGACAGCATTACCGGTTACGCGAGCGATGACCGTTTGTCCGGCGCCCAGGGCAACGACATTCTCTACGGCCGTGCCGGTAACGACACCCTGGAAGGTGGTGACGGCAAGGACACGCTCTACGGTGAAGATGGCAACGATACGCTGCTGGGCGAGGCAGGCAATGACACCCTCACCGGTGGCTATGGCAATGACACCCTGGACGGCGGCAGTGGTAACGACTCGCTGGATGGTGGCTACGGCTCCGACACTTACGTGTTCCGCAAGGGCTCGGGCCAGGACACCATCAGCAACTACGCCTACAACGACACCACGGTCAACAAACTGGACGTGATCCGTCTGGAGGGCCTGAACGCTGCCGATGTGGTGATGCGCCGTGAGTCCGATGACCTGATCATTCAGATCAAGGACAGCGGTGAAACCCTGCGGGTCAGCTCGCATTTCAGCACCAGCGTTCTCTACGGCTATAACATTGATCAGGTGCAGTTTGCCGATGGTACGGTGCTGAGCAATGAGCAAATTCGTACAGCGCTGCTGACCGGTACGGACGTCGATGAAACCCTTGTTGGGTACGAGTCGGCAGACAGTCTGTTCGGCTTGTCGGGCAACGACACCCTGAATGGTCGTGCCGGTGACGATATCCTCGACGGTGGCGATGGCCGTGACACCCTCAACGGTGAAGATGGCAACGACACATTGTTGGGCGGCGCAGGTAACGACACTCTGACCGCAGGCTATGGCAATGACATCCTGGACGGCGGCAGTGGTAATGACTCACTGGATGGCGGCTATGGCTCCGACACTTATGTGTTCCGCAAGGGCTCGGGCCAGGACACCATCAGCAACTATTCCTACAACGACACCACGGCCAACAAACTGGACGTGATCCGTCTGGAAGGTCTGAACGCTGCCGATGTGGTCATGCGTCGTGAGTCCGATGACCTGATCATCCAGATCAAGGACAGCGGTGAAACCTTGCGGGTCAGCTCGCACTTCTACAGCAGTGCGATCTATGGCTACGGCATCGATCAGGTGCAGTTTGCCGATGGCACGGTACTGACGAATGAGCAGATCCGTACGGCGTTGCTGACCGGTACCGAAGTCGATGAAACCCTTGCAGGTTACGAGTCGGCAGACAGCCTGTTCGGCCTGTCGGGCAACGACACCCTGAATGGCCGTGCCGGTGATGACATTCTCGACGGTGGTGACGGCCGCGACACCCTTAACGGTGAAGACGGTAACGACACGTTACTGGGTGGTGCAGGCAATGACACGCTGACTGGCGGTTATGGCAACGACACCTTGGACGGCGGTATCGGTAACGACTCGCTGGACGGTGGCTACGGCTCCGACACTTACGTGTTCCGCAAGGGCTCGGGCCAGGACACCATCAGCAACTACGCCTACAACGACACCACGGCCAACAAACTGGACGTGATTCGTCTGGAAGGCCTGAATGCTGCCGATGTGGTGATGCGCCGTGAGTCCGATGACCTGATCATCCAGATCAAGGACGGCGGTGAAACCCTGCGGGTCAGCTCGCACTTCAGCACCAGCGTTCTCTACGGCTATAACATTGACCAGATTCAGTTTTCCGATGGCACGACGCTGAGCAACGAACAGATTCGTACGGCTCTGCTGACCGGTACCGAAGTTGATGAGACCGTTACAGGTTACGAGTCGGCAGACAATCTGTTCGGCCTGTCGGGCAACGACACCCTGAATGGTCGTGCCGGTGACGATATCCTCGACGGCGGCGATGGCAATGACACCCTCAATGGTGGAGATGGCAACGACACTCTGGATGGAGGCAGTGGCAATGACTTGTTGAGTGGTGACTACGGCTCCGACACCTACGTATTCCGCAAGGGCTCGGGCCAGGACACCATCAGCAACTACGCCTACAACGACACCACCGCCAACAAACTGGACGTGATCCGTCTGGAGGGCCTGAACGCTGCCGATGTGGTGCTGCGCCGTGAGTCCGATGACCTGATCATCCAGATCAAGGACAGCGGTGAAACCCTGCGGGTCAGCTCGCATTTCAGCACCAGCGCTCTCTACGGCTATAACATTGATCAGGTGCAGTTTGCCGATGGTACGGTGCTGAGCAATGAGCAGATTCGTACAGCGCTGCTGACCGGTACGGAAGTCGATGAGACCCTGACAGGGTACGAGTCGGCAGACAGTCTGTTTGGCCTGTCGGGCAACGACACCCTGAATGGCCGTGCCGGTGATGACATCCTCAACGGTGGCGATGGCCGTGACACCCTCAATGGTGGAGATGGCAACGACACTCTGGATGGAGGCAGTGGCAATGACTCGTTGAGTGGTGACTACGGCTCCGATACCTACGTATTCCGCAAGGGCTCGGGCCAGGACACCATCAACAACTACGCCTACAACGACACCACGGCCAACAAACTGGACGTGATTCGCCTGGAAGGCCTGAATGCCGACGATGTGGTACTGCGCCGTGAGTCCGATGATCTGATTATCCAGATCAAGGACAGCGGTGAAACCTTGCGGGTCAGCTCGCACTTCAGCACCAGCGTTCTCTACGGCTATAACATTGATCAGGTGCAATTTGCCGATGGGGTGATCTGGAACAAGGAAGACATCAGCGCCAATCTGTTCACACCTGCAGTGGTCAGTGCATTGACTGTCTCCGGCACGGAAGGAAGCGAAACCCTCACCGGTGGTGCCGGTAACGATACGCTCTACGGTTATGGTGGCGACGATGTGCTAGACGGTGGTGCCGGTAATGACCGTCTGGACGGTGGTTCTGGCAATGACACCTATCTGTTTGGCGCAGGTTCAGGCCAGGATACTGTCTCGGCTTATGATCCAGCGCAGAACAAGGTCGATACCGTCAGGCTGGTCGGGCTCAACAGCAGCGATGTCACTGTGACTCGCGAAAGTAATGACCTGGTGATCAAGGTAATCGGTACCACGGACATCCTCCGAGTCAGCAGCCACTTTGTCAGCGATGCGACTTATGGTTATCAGATCAGCCAGATCCAGTTTGCAGATGGCAGCATCTGGGATCAGCAGGCCATCAAGACCCAGGTGCTACAGGGCAGTGATGTCGACCAGTCTCTGTGGGGCTACGCCAGTGATGACCAGATCGATGGTGGTGCTGGTGACGATACCCTCAGCGGTGGTGCTGGCAACGACAGTCTGGTCGGTGGTTCCGGTGCCGATACCCTGAACGGTGAAGAGGGTAATGATCTGCTGCAAGGTGGTGCCGGTAATGACACCCTCAACGGTGGTGTCGGCAACGATGTGCTTGATGGCGGTGCGGGCAATGACCGTCTGGATGGCGGTGCCGGTGATGACACCTACCTGTTCGGCAAGGGCTCGGGCCAGGACATTGTCTCGGCTTATGATTCAACGCAGAACAAGGTCGATACCGTCAGGCTGGTCGGGCTGAACAGCAGCGATGTGATTGTTTCCCGGGAAAGCAATGACCTGGTGATCAGGGTGATCGGTACCACGGACAGCATTCGAGTCAGCAGCCACTTCGTGAGCGATGCGACCTATGGTTATCAGATCAGCCAGATCCAGTTCGCAGATGGCACTGTCTGGGATCAGCAGGCCATCAAGACCCAGGTGCTGAAGGGGCGTGATGCCGATCAGTCTATGTGGGGCTACGCCAGCGATGATCTGATCGAAGGTGGTGCCGGTGCCGATACCCTGAATGGTGAAGAGGGTAACGATCTGCTGCAAGGCGGTGCCGGTAATGACACCCTCAACGGTGGCGCCGGTAACGATGTACTTGATGGTGGTGCGGGCAATGACCGTCTGGATGGCGGTGCCGGTAATGATACCTACTTGTTCGGCAAGGGCTCAGGCCAGGATATTGTCTCGGCTTATGATTCAACGCAGAACAAGGTCGATACCGTCCAACTGGTCGGGCTGAACAGCAGCGATGTGATCGTCTCCCGTGAAAGCAGTGACCTTGTGATCAGGGTGATCGGTACCACGGACAGCATTCGAGTCAGCAATCACTTCATCAACGATGCGACCTATGGCTATCAGATCAACCAGATCCAGTTTGCCGATGGTAGCGTCTGGGATCTGCAGGCCATCAAGACCCAGGTTCTGGAAGGGCGTGATGCCGATCAGTCTCTGTGGGGTTACGCCAGCGATGATCTGATCGAGGGCGGTGCCGGTGACGACTCCCTCAGTGGTGCTGCTGGCAACGACAACCTGTCCGGTGGTTCCGGTGCCGATACCCTGAACGGCGACGAGGGCAATGACCTGCTGCAAGGCGGGGCGGGCAATGACGTCCTTAATGGCGGGTCAGGCAATGACATCCTCGATGGTGGAGCGGGTAATGACCGTCTTGACGGTGGTGTCGGTGACGATACCTACCTGTTCGGTAAGGGCTCGGGTCAGGACACCATCTACTACGCCAATGAAAGTCGTGCAGGCAAGCTTGATCAGGTCAAACTGGTTGATCTGAATGCTGCCGATGTCAGCGTGGCGCGTGACGGTTATGACCTGGTTATTCGTATCAACGGCACGACCGATACCCTGCGCGTCGTTTATCACTTCATGGGTGATGCGACCTCCGGTTATCAGATCGACCGCATCCAGTTTGCCGATGGCAGCGCCTGGGATCAGGACGCGATCAAGACTCAGGTACTGCAAGGCAATGATGCCGACCAGTCTCTGGCGGGTTACGCCACCGATGATCTGATCGAAGCGGGTGCCGGCGACGACACCATCAGCGGTGGTGCTGGCAACGACAGCCTGGCCGGTGGTTCGGGTGCCGATACCCTGAACGGTGAAGAGGGTAATGATCTGCTGCAAGGTGGGTCGGGCAATGACACCCTCAACGGCGGTGCTGGCAACGATGTACTCGATGGCGGTGCGGGTAATGATCGCCTGGATGGTGGTGCCGGTGACGATACCTACCTGTTCGGCAAGGGCTCGGGCCAGGATACCATCTACTACGCCAACGAAAGTCGTGTCGGCAAGGTCGATACCATCAAACTGGTTGACCTGAATGCAGCCGATGTCAGCGTCGCACGCGATGGTTATGACCTGGTTGTTCGTATCAACAACACGACCGACAGCTTGCGCGTTGTCTATCACTTCATGAGCGACGCCACGGCTGGTTATCAGATCGATCGTATCGAGTTTGCCGACGGCAGCTTCTGGGATCAGAGCGCAATAAAAGTACAAGTGCTGACCAGCAGCCCTGCTGATCAGACACTGGCCGGTTTTGCCAGCGATGATCTGATCGATGGCGGCGCAGGCGACGACACCCTCAGTGGCGCAGCAGGCAACGACAGCCTGTTGGGAGGCGATGGTGCCGATACCCTGAACGGCGACGAGGGTAACGACCTGCTGCAAGGCGGATCGGGCAACGACATCCTCTACGGTGGCAGCGGCAATGACATCCTCGATGGCGGTGCTGGCAATGACCGTCTGGATGGCGGTGCCGGTGACGATACCTATCTGTTCGGTAAAGGCTCGGGCCAGGACACCATCTACTACGCCAATGAAAGCCGCGCAGGCAAGGTCGATCAGGTGAAACTGGTTGATCTCAATGCCGCCGATGTCAGCGTGGCGCGTGATGGTTATGACCTGGTGATCCGTATCAACGGCACGACCGACACCTTGCGCGTTGTCTATCACTTCATGAGCGATGCCACTGCGGGTTATCAGATCGACCGGATTGCGTTTGCTGATGGCAGCTTCTGGGATCAAACCGCGATCAAGGCGCAAGTGCTGCAAGGCACTGAGGCGGATGAAACTCTGGCCGGTACGAGCAGTGATGACACCATCAATGCCGCTGCGGGTGACGATGTCATCAACGGTGGCAGCGGCAACGACACCCTTTCGGGCGGTAGCGGTGCCGACACCTTGAATGGCGAGGATGGCAATGATGTGCTGAACGGGGGCGACGGTAAGGACACTCTCAACGGCGGCAATGGCAACGACCAACTCGATGGTGGTGCTGGCAATGACATGCTGGACGGCGGAAATGGCGACGACATTTACCTGTTCGGCAAAGGCTCGGGTCAGGACAGTATCTACTACGCCTATGAGGGGCGCTCAGACAAGCTCGATACAGTGAAGCTGATCGACTTGAATGCGGTGGATGTGAGCGTGCGTCGCGAGGGTAACGACTTGCTCATTCGCGTGCTGGGCACCACCGACAGCCTGCGCGTGGTGAGCCACTTCACCAATGACGCAACCTATGGTTACCAGATCGACCAGATCCAGTTCGCTGACGGTAGCACCTGGAATCAGGCCGCGATCAAGTCCGCCGTTCTGCAAGGTACCGATGCCGATGAGACGCTGGCGGGTACCGCCACTAATGACAGCATTGATGCAGGCGCCGGTGACGACACCGTCAATGGTGGCAGCGGCAACGATACGCTGTCAGGCAGCAAGGGCGCAGATACTCTCAATGGTGAAGCCGGAGATGATCTGTTGCTGGGCGGTCTGGGTAACGACACCCTTAATGGCGGTCTTGGTAACGATATCCTTGATGGCGGTGCGGGTAACGATCGTCTCGATGGCGGAGATGGCGACGATACCTATCTGTTTGCCAAGGGATCCGGTCAGGACACCATTTACTACGCCTATGAAAACCGTGCGGGCAAGCTCGATACCGTCAAGTTGGTTGACCTGAATGCCGCAGATGTCAGCGTGCGTCGTGATGGTAGCGACCTGCTCATTCGTGTGCTGGGCAGTACCGACAGTCTGCGCGTCGTTTATCACTTCATGAATGATGCGACCTCTGGCTATCAGATTGATCGCATCCAGTTCGCCGATGGCAGTTTCTGGGATCAGGCAGCCATCAAGAATCAGGTGTTGCAGGGCAGCGAAGCCGAGGAAACCCTCACGGGCACCGAGGGTAACGATGTCATCGATGCGGGAGAGGGCGATGACGTCATCAACGGTGCTGCCGGCAACGACACACTGATTGGCAACGCAGGAGCCGATACGCTGAACGGCAACGCTGGCAATGATCTGCTGCAGGGTGGTTCGGGTAGCGACACGCTCAATGGCGGCACCGGCGATGACATCCTTGATGGCGGCCTGGGCAACGATCAGCTCGACGGTGGTGATGGCAACGATACGTATCTGTTCGGCAAGGGAGCGGGTCAGGACACCATTTATTACGCCTATGAAAACCGTGAGGGCAAGCTCGATACCATCAAGCTTACCGACCTCAATGCCTCTGATGTCAGCGTGCGCCGTGACGGTAACGACTTGATCATCCGTGTATTGGGCAGCACCGACAGCCTGCGAGTGGTTTACCACTTCCAGAGTGACGCCGCTGGCGGTTATCAAATCGATCGTATCCAGTTTGCCGATGGCAGCTTCTGGGATCAGGACCAGATCAAGTTCCAGGTGCTGCAAGGCACTGACATCGATGAAACGCTGTCGGGTACGTCCAGCAATGACGTGATCGACGCGGGTGCTGGCGACGACACGGTCAATGGTGGCAGTGGCAATGACACCTTGTACGGCGGTGCTGGCGCTGACGCGCTTAATGGCGATGCGGGCGACGACTGGCTGCAAGGTGGTGTCGGAAATGACACGCTCTATGGCGGAGACGGCAACGACGTCCTGGACGGCGGTGCAGGCAATGACCAACTGAACGGCGGTAACGGCGACGATACCTACCTGTTCGGTAAAGGCGCAGGCCAGGACACCATCTACTACGCCCACGAAGGCCGTACCGGCAAACTCGATACCGTGAAGCTTGCTGATCTCAATGCGAACGATGTCAGCATCGTTCGTGAGAGCAATGATCTGATCATTCGTGTGAACGGTACGACTGACAGTCTGCGAGTGATGAGTCACTTCTCCGAGGACGCCGCGGGCGGCTATCAGATCGACCAACTGCAATTTGCCGATGGCACGATCTGGAACCAGTCGCTCATCAAGTCGCACGTATTGCTCGGCAATGCATCCGATCAGACCCTGCGTGGCTACACCAGTGACGATGTCATCAGCGCTGGCGACGGCGATGACAGTCTCTTTGGTGATGCCGGGAATGACAACCTGTTCGGCGGTGCGGGCACCGATACGCTGTATGGCGACACAGGCAACGATAGCCTGTTCGGTGATGCCGGCAACGACACGCTCTATGGTGGGACGGGCAATGACGTGCTCAATGGCGGCACTGGCAATGACTACCTTAACGGTGGTGATGGCAGTGACACCTACGAGTTCGGCATCGGTTCGGGCAGAGACACCATCAGCAACTACGACACCGGAAGCAGTACGGATGTGTTGCAGTTCGGTGCCGATGTCAGCCTGGAGGACCTGTGGTTCCGCCGCAGTGGCAACGATCTGGAAGTCAGTGTCATCGACACCAACGACAAGGTGTTGGTAAACAATTGGTATGCAGCCAACGACTACCAGGTGGATCAGTTCAAAACGGCCGATGGCAAAACCTTGCTCGACAGCCAGGTACAAAACCTGGTCGACAGCATGGCGTCATTCGGGGTGGATGCCGGTGCAGAGAGAAACCTGACAGCTGCGCAACAAACGCAACTGGAGGCTGTGCTGGCTGCTAACTGGCAGTGAGCCTGAGAAAGAGGTGTGCCGGGAGTGGTGCACCTCTTTTTTGCCTAGAGTTTATGTGGCTGTGTAATGGAGTAAGGTTTTTTGAGTTTGCGACCTTGTTTTGGGGCTTGTTGTTTTGCTGGTTTTGAATGAGGTGAGCGTGTGTTGGATTTTTTGTTAGAGATTTTAGTGCATAAAATCCTTTGTAAAATTGGATTTGCAATTCTTTATGTAGTGACTGGCGGGCGGTATAAAGGGGATGGCGGTTGGTTTGTCTATCTCGTTGCTGGGGTGGGTACGGTGTTGTTATTCGTTCCTTTGATTCTTGTTGTTTACTTGTGAGGAAATTGTCATGGCGTTGAACCGCACTCAGGAAAGGCTGGGGCTTGCTGTTGTAAATGGAGTAGGTCAGGCAAGGTTTACTGTTTTTGGAGACCTTGGGTATGTTTAATTTTTTTTGCATTGGTCTAAGTAGTGTCAACAGCTTTTCTGGTGGTTCATCGGGCGGTCAATGGTGTGCTATTACTCCTTCTATCCTAGGGTTTTTTTTCTTATCCTGCTGATTCTTATGCTGAGAAAAGAAATTCGTAATACACCATACGTTTACTCTGTTGAAGGTGTGGCTAAATGCATGGAATTTATTTTCCCTGTCTTGGATGGCTTATGGCTTATGGCTTTGGTGCCAATGAGACGCCAAAGGAAAAATGTAAGCTCAGTGAAATAGGGGAATGAATTTTGATTAGAATTTTTTGTTATTCTGGCTTTTTTAATACTTGTTTTTTCTTTTGTTTTTTGTGCTTTTTTGTACAGGTGCAGGCCTTGGCGTGCATTTTCGATATGCTTTTTTGTCGCTGTCACCGCGATTATTATTTTTCCTGAATGGTATGCAGACAATGAGTGGCAAAAATTATGCAGGCTTTCAGGTCTTATTGTTTATCAAAGAAATCAAGTTGATGGGTTCTATGATCGTCGAAATATCATGCCAGAGC
Organism: Pseudomonas sp. Irchel 3A18; assembly: GCF_900187465.1. Classification (NCBI taxonomy): domain Bacteria; kingdom Pseudomonadati; phylum Pseudomonadota; class Gammaproteobacteria; order Pseudomonadales; family Pseudomonadaceae; genus Pseudomonas; species Pseudomonas sp. Irchel 3A18. Next base: position 150,260 of record NZ_FYDI01000006.1, on the reverse strand, counting down.
GTACCGCTCACGAATATCTGAAAGCAGGGTATAAGTTTGTAGAGGTCGATTCATCTGACCTTGTTGAGGGTAGATATAAGCGCTATGAGCTTGTAGGGGGGAGCTGAGGCATACATATAGTAGTGAGATGAAAAGTGAATATGTGGTCGAGTACAACGAGTTTCGTGACTCACAAGTCGATGGGGCTGAATATAAGATTTTTAGAAGCTCTGATGATGAAGTGGTCGGTACTTATAGGGTTTATTATTTGCGTGGTGGCTTTTTATATCGTTATCTAACCAAAGATAGTCGTGATCCTTCCCCTCTTGGGTACTGTGATTTTGAAGGGGGGAGTTCAGACTATATTCTGCAAGTAATACCTCCTCGTAATTGATTGTATTAAAGAGGAAGGCTGTGAAAATGTCTGATTTGGCAACGTACTCTGTTTTGGTTGATGCTGTTTTTTCTAATTTTTAATTATTAGTTAGCTAGCTCGCAAAGCTTGAAAGTACTGTTGGTATTATCATTGGGCATTAGTCATGCCTCCTCCATCTGATCCGCATTTTTCTCCACCACCTGAATCTGTACCGCAACCCATCCCCACCTCACAATCTCCACACCGCAGCACTCCCCGAGGCGTCTGCCACGTGCTGTATCGCACATCTGTTCCTGTAGGAGGCCTGAGATGGCTAAGCTTGCATTCTTCCTGATTGGTTTTTTGATCCTCACCATCGGCATTGGTCTGCTGGGTACTATTTCTCCTTTGTAGGAGGGGGAATTCCGGGACATTTCCGGGTGGTTACAAAAGAGATTATTACTCTGGAAATCTCTTCCAATCGTTGAATTCTGTCGTGGTTTGGCATTCTTTGTCGTTTACAAGCATGCTTTTCGGTATTCACGAAAATTCACATTCAAAACAGACATAGTACAAAAGCTCTATATCAATCAAACGCTTGATTGCATATGGCTACCATCCTGTTTACGATGAATCTTCTTTCTAAACGCACGGAGCGACTTGATGAAGATTGTCCATAAGGCTGGCCTTGCAGCAGCTTTCGTACTGTTCTGTACCACCAGTTTGTTGTCGGTGACGCAGGTCGCAAAGGTTCGTGACACTCTTCACAGTCAGGTATCGGCAAGCATTGCCGAGTCGAGCAATACACTCGCCAGACAGATCGAGAACTGGCTGAACTCCAAGCTCAAGCTCATGGATCTGTTGAGCCAGAATATCGACAGCAACTACAGCACCCAGAACCTTCAGCACCTGATTGGCAGCCCTCTGCTCAAGGATGAATTCATTCTGGTTTTTGGCGCCTTGCAGAGCGATGGCAAGCCCATCAAGAACCTGGAGTCCTGGAAGCCGAAACCTGACTGGGATGGGCGTACACGCCCTTGGTATGCAGTTGGCAAGGCAGCCAGCCAGGCTGTGCTCACCGAACCCTATGTCGACTCCACAACCGGAGAAACGCTGATTTCTGCCGTTACACCCTTGCGAGGTGCTGGCGCGTTTCTCGGTGTGATCGGCGGTGATGTCCGCTTGAAAAGCGTGTCCGATACGATCAACACCATGGACTTCAACGGTGCTGGTTACGCTTTTCTGATGAGCAGCAGTGGCAACATCATCTCTCACCCGAACAGTGCCTTGAACGGCAAGAACTACAGTGAGTTGTTCGAGGGCAAGAGCCCGGTCCTGGAGAACAGGCTGCAGCCGGTCAGTGCCTCTGGCAAGGACCTGCTGGTGTCTTTTACTCCGCTGTCCAACCTCAAGGGCATGAACTGGTACATCGGCGTCGTACTGGACAACAGCATCGTCATGGCCGAGGCCAATAGCCTGAGCTGGCGAGCGGCTATTGCCACGCTGCTGGGTGTGCTTATCAGTTTGCTGGTGCTGGGCGCGCTGATGAAGCGGCTGCTCAAGCCCCTTGATCTGCTTCACACCTCCTTGCGCGAAATCAACAGTGGTGAAGGCGATCTGACCCGACGTTTACCCGACTCCGGCAAGGATGAGATTGCCTTGCTGTCCCGTGAATTCAATCGCTTCATGGAAAGCCTGCAGACCCTGATCGTTCAGGTGATGGGCAGCTCGAAACAGGTGCATGAAAGCACCAACCGCACTTCCGGCGAGGCCAACCAGGCCGATGGCCGCCTGCAGCGACAGTTGCAGGAGCTCGATCAACTGGCCACGGCAATGCAGGAGATGGCTTCCACGGCCGAAGAGGTGGCGCGCAACGCTCAGGCCGCAGCTCAGGCGGCGCTCTCGGCCAATGACGAGGTCGACAGCGGTGTGCGTGTGGTGTCGCGTTCGACTGCGGCGATCAAGACTTTGGCTGTAGAAATGGATGAAGCCAGCCAGGCGATTACAGAACTGGCCAGGCTCAGCCAGAATATCGAGTCGATTCTGTCGGTGATCAACAGCATTGCCGAGCAGACCAACCTGCTTGCCCTGAACGCGGCCATCGAAGCGGCGCGTGCCGGTGAGTCCGGGCGTGGTTTTGCGGTGGTTGCCGATGAGGTGCGCTCCCTGGCCTCGCGCACCCAGCAATCGACTCAGGAAATTCGTCAGATGATCGACCAGTTGCAGACCGGCGTTAAGCAAGCCGAGTCGCGTATGCAACTGAACCGCGACAGTGCCAGCAAGACCGCTGAAGAGGCGGGCGCGGCCAATGAGATGCTGACGGATATCCGTCGGGCAATCATCCGCATCAATGACATGAACATGCAGATCGCCACTGCCGCAGAGCAGCAGAGCGCAACCACTGAAGAGATCAACCTCAATACCACCAATATCCGCGACATCAGCCATGAAGTTGCGGCCAGCGCCGAAGTTCAGGTACGTCAATGTGCTTTGATGGTGGAGCAAGTGGATCAGCAGGATCGCTTGCTGAGACGCTTCAATGTTTGAGTTTTAAGCGTGTAGAGGCGCTGGACGGTTGACTTATGGGGGCGTGTTTGTAAAGCATTCATGCCCACTGTCACTCATTGTTCAAGGACTCGCACATTGAAACTTCTGCCCATCCTGCTTCTGGCTTTATTGCCGCTGACCGCCCAGGCTTTGCAAGTCGGTGATCGGCTGACGCCCTGGACTTTGCTCGATCAGCACGATCAGCCTTATACCCTGAACAACCAGACCCAAACGCTGCTGGTTGCGCGCAGCATGGACGCGGCCAAGCTGGTCAATGTGGCGCTCAAGGACAAGCCCAAGGGCTTTCTGGAGTCGCGGCAGACCGTGTTTGTGGCCGATATCCAGAAGATGCCCAGTGTGATTGCCAGCCTGTTTGCGATCCCTAAGATGCGCGACTATTCCTATCGCGTCATCCTCGACCGTGATGCGCGGATCGTGCCGCAGTATGCCGGCGATGAAGACAAGGTGTTGTGGTTGCAGTTGCGCGACGGGCAATTGGTCAGCCAGCAGCAGTTCAGCAGTGCCGAGCAGTTACTGGCTGCACTCGATCGACAAGGTCAGTGATCGCGTAGCGGTCGGTCAAGATCACCGGAAAACAGTTCATCTTCGGCATCCGGGCTGACCGGAATCGCATGTTCTTCGGATGCCCAGGCGCCCAGGTCGATCAGCTTGCAGCGATCTGAGCAGAACGGGCGGGCCGGGCTGGCTGCACTCCATTCCACTGGAGCGCCGCAGGTCGGGCATTGGACGGTTGTTGGTTGGCTCACGATTGGCCTCCGGGCAAAGTAAGAAAAAAGTGATGCAGCCGCTCGACTTCGCTTTTCAGCCACGCCGGGTCGCGATCATTGGTCAGCACGTTGTCGGCATGCCGCAGCCGCTCTTCGCGTTGCGCCTGGACCTTCAGAATGGCCTGGACCTGCTCCTGGCTGGAGCCGTCGCGCTGCATGGTGCGTTCTATTTGCAGGTTTTCGGGAGCATCGATCACCAGAATCCGCTGCACCATCTTGTATTGCCCTGACTCGATCAGCAGCGGTGAAACCAGAATCGCGTAAGGCGATTGAGCCTGAGCCAGATAGCTGACGATTTCCTGATTGATCAATGGATGCAGCAAGGCTTCCAGCCAGCGTCGTTCTTCCGGGTGCTGGAAAATCCGTGCGCGCAGAGCACCACGATCCAGTTCACCGCTGGCTTGAAGCACCTCAGCGCCGAAGTGTTCGGCAATCCGGGCCAGTGCCGGACGGCCTGGTTCGACCACCCAGCGGGCGACATGGTCGGCATCCACGGTATGAATACCCAGATCGATAAAGCACTGTGCCGCTGCACTTTTACCGCTACCGATGCCGCCGGTCAGGCCAAGAATCCAGGGTTTGAAAGCAGGGTTGGTCATTTGAAACCGGCAAACTGCAAATAGGAGTCGGTTATTTGACCACCCCAGAGCAAAGCGATCCACCCCGCGATGGCCAGATAAGGACCGAAGGGAATCGGTGTTCCCGCCTCGACCTGGCGAATGCGCATCAGGATCACGCCCAGCACAGCGCCCACCAGCGACGATAAAAGGATCGTCAACGGCAGGATCTGCCAGCCGCCCCAGGCCCCGAGCATGCCGAGCAACTTGAAGTCACCGTAACCCATGCCTTCCTTGCCGGTGAGCAATTTGAACAGCCAGAACACCGACCATAACGCCAGATAGCCGGCCACGGCTCCCCAGATGGCATCGTTGAGGGATGTGAACAGGCCAAAGGCATTGACGATAAGCCCCAGCCATAACAAGGGCAGCACCAGAGAGTCCGGCAGCAACTGGTGATCGGCATCGATCAGGCTCATGGCCAACAAGCCCCAGCTCAGCCCCAGCATCGCCGCAGCCTGCCAGCCAAAACCGAAATGCCAGGCGATATAGCCTGACAAGATTCCACAGGTCAGCTCGACCAGCGGGTAGCGCTTGCTGATCGGAGTCTTGCAGTTCGAGCATTTACCGCCGAGGGCCAGATAACTGATGACCGGAATGTTTTCCCAGGCGCGAATCCGGTGGTTGCATTGCGGGCAGCTGGAATGAGGAAGGATCAGGTTGAAGGTGTCCGGCTTGGGCTCGGCGGGCAGCCCCAGTATTTCCCGTGCCTGAATCTTCCAGTCGCGATCCATCATTTTGGGCAGTCGATAAACCACCACATTGAGGAAGCTTCCAACCAGCAGGCCTAGAACAGAGGTGAAAATGACGAAGGCCAGCACGGAGCTGGCCAGGAAATCGAGGAGGGGCATATCAGACGACGTTTCCGAGTTTGAAGATAGGCAAGTACATGGCCAGCACCAAGCCTCCCACGATAACGCCGAGTACCGCCATGATCATCGGCTCCATCAGGCTGGTCAGGCTGTCGACCATATTATCCACCTCGTCCTCGTAGTAAGTCGCAACCTTGTCGAGCATGGAATCCAGAGCGCCGGACTCTTCACCAATCGCGGTCATTTGAATGGCCAGGCTCGGGAATACATTCACTGAACGCATGGAGAAGTTCAACTGCATACCCGTGGAAACGTCTTGCTTGATCTTGTTGACTGCATTCTTGAACACCACATTGCCGGTGGCGCCAGCCACCGAGTCCAGTGCCTCTACCAGCGGAACGCCGGCGGCAAAAGTCGTGGCAAGGGTTCGTGCATAACGGGCCACTGAAGACTTGTAAATCAGCGGGCCAATGATCGGGACTTTCAGCAGAAATCTATCGATGCTGTCGCGGAATTTTTGAGACTGCTTATAGGCGCGTTTGAACATGAAAAAGCTGACAATAAAAAGACCGACGATGGCCAGCCACCAATTTTGCACAATCTCTGATAGCCCGATGACCATCAAGGTAAAGGCGGGTAATTCAGCGTTAAAACCTGCAAATACCGACTGAAATTGCGGCACGACCTTGATCAGCAAAATACCCGAAACAATCACCGCTACAAACATGACTGCAATGGGATAGGTCATAGCCTTTTTGATCTTGGACTTGAGTGCCTCGGTCTTTTCCTTGTAGGTGGCCACCCGATCCAGCAGGCTTTCAAGGGCACCCGCCTGCTCGCCGGCATCCACCAGGTTGCAATACAGGTCGTCAAAGTACTCAGGCTTTTGCCGCAGGGCCGTTGCCAGGCTGTTACCTGCCGATACTTCCTGCTTCAGGAAGTCCACCAGCGCCCGCATGTTCGGATTTTCGGCACCTTCGCTGATAATGTCGAACGATTGCAGCAGCGGAACCCCTGCTTTCATCATCGTTGCCATTTGTCTTGAGAAAAAGGCGATATCCAGCGGTTTGATCTTCTTGCCGTTACCGAATATCGAGACGGACTTTTTACGTACCTTGGTGGGGTTGATACCTTGCTTGCGCAGTTGTGCCTTGATGAGCGCCGGGTTATGGCCGCTCAGCTCCCCGCTCATTTTCGAGCCTTTCTTGTCCAGGCCCTCCCAAGTGTAAACCGTGACTTTGACTGCTTTGCTAGCCATGTTTAATCCTTGGTCACGCGGTTGACTTCTTCAAGGCTGGTGATGCCTTGCATGGCTTTATGCAAGCCAGAGGTGCGCAAATCATTGAAACCGTCCTTGCGCATCTGTTTTGAAATTTCCAGTGAGTTGCCTTCTTCCATGATGATGCGTTCCAGCTCCGGGGTTTTCTTGACCACTTCGTAAATACCGACCCGGCCTCTGTAGCCGCCATTACAGTGATCGCAGCCAACAGGCCCATAGATCTTGAACTTGCCGATTTCCGATTCCGGGAAGCCTTCCTTGAGCAGGGTCTCCCGTGGAATATCGAGTTCTTTCTTGCAGTGAGGGCAGAGTTTACGAGCCAGGCGCTGGGCAATGATCAGATTGATCGCCGTGGCAATGTTAAAGGCTGCGACGCCCATATGATGCAGGCGTGTCAGTGTTTCTGCTGCGCTATTGGTGTGCAGGGTGGAAAGTACCATATGGCCGGTCTGCGAAGCCTTGATGGCGATTTCGGCGGTTTCCAGGTCACGGATCTCACCCACCATGATCACGTCCGGGTCCTGACGCAGAAAGGCCCGCAGCGCCTGGGAAAAGTCCATGCCCTGGCGCGGGTTGACGTTGACCTGATTGATACCTTCCAGGTTGATCTCCACCGGGTCTTCGGCGGTAGAAATATTGATATCCACGGTGTTGAGGATATTCAGGCCGGTATAGAGCGAAACGGTTTTACCCGAGCCGGTGGGGCCGGTGACCAGGATCATCCCTTGCGGCTGTTTGAGAGCTTCCAGATAAAGAGCTTTTTGCTCCGGCTCATACCCCAGCGCATCGATGCCCATCTGGGCGCTGGTGGGGTCGAGGATCCGCATCACGATCTTTTCGCCCCACAGCGTCGGCAGGGTGTTCATACGAAAATCGATGGCCTTGCTTTTGGATACTCGCAGTTTTACCCGGCCATCCTGAGGTTTGCGCCGCTCCGAGATATCCAGGCTGGCCATGACTTTCAGGCGTGCGGCAATCCGGCTGGCCAGATGGATAGGGGGCCTTGCGGCCTCGTGCAAAATTCCATCGGTACGAAAGCGCACGCGAAAGACCTTTTCATAAGGCTCGAAGTGCAAGTCTGAGGAGCCCATACGTATGGCGTCCATCAGCATCTTGTTGACGAAACGTACGACTGGCGCGTCGTCGGCGTCATCCTTTCCGGAAATCGATGTTTCTTTTACGTTATCGACCTGTTCGATATCCAGGCCCAGATCGACATCGGCCATTTCCCCCAGGCCCATGCCGGTGTCGAACAGTTTTTCGATGGCATCGCTGAGTTTGTCGTCTTCAACCAGAATCGCTTCGGTATTCAGGCCGGTGCTGAACTGGATATCGGTAACGGCCTGGTGGTTGGTGGGGTCCGATACGCCCACGAACAGCTTGTTGCCGCGCCGCCATAAAGGCAGGGCATGATGCTGACGCACCAGCTTTTCGCTGACCAGGCCTTTTGGCTGGCTTTCTTTATCCAGGCAGTTGAGGTCAAGGAAGGGGACGCCGAATTGATCCGACGCCAGTTCGGCCAGCACCAGACTTTTGACCAGCTTGTTCTGGACCAGATAGCTGACCAGCGAGATCTTGTCGCGTCGTGCCTGTTGATAAGCCTGCTGCGCAGTTTTTTCGGTGAGAAGCTCGGCTTCGACCAATTGCTTGGCCAGGCCGGTAAGGACGACATCAGACATAAAGCCACCAGACACAGACAGTGTGAGGTTTATAGCGCAGTCGGGCTTTGCTGCCAAATGGCTGTGCGGGATGTGACGAAAATTGTCAGTTTCTGATGATTTCGGTGGGCTCGAAGAGCGCTTATGGTTGATTTTGATCAATCAATTGTGCGGTATCTGGATTTGGCATGGCCTGTGCTTTTATTCCTGCAAGGCACCACCTCATTGACGCCTTGGAGATGTATCCATGCAAACACAAAAAGGTTTTACGCTGATCGAGCTGATGATCGTGGTTGCGATTGTCGGTATTCTGGCCGCAGTAGCCATTCCGTCCTATCAAAATTACACCTTGCGCGCGCAGGCCTCTGCTCTGCTCGCGACAATGGATTCCGCTAAAATTGCGGTAGCAGAGAATTGGAACAACGGCCTCACTGGCACTGCTCTTTGTGGGACTGGCGATACTCTTGTCACAGGCTGCACAAGTACCGGTACTTTAACGGCTACCCGTACCTCGCCCAACGTTACTGTTACTCTTGTACCTACGCCTCCAGCGATAACTGGTGCAGGAAGTGTAGGTGCCAGCATCACTTGGAGATGTACTGTCAGTCCGGCGAACGCCGCTCCTGCAACATGCCAAGGCTCGTAATAGCTTGAAAGAAAGGCGCTTCGGCGCCTTTTTTGATGTCGGAGGTCTGGAGTCTCCAAGTGTTATCTACAGCAAAAAACCATATTTTTTTCTTCTTCTGTTGCATCACGCTTTTTATCTGCGCTGGCACCTTTGAGTTTTCCGGCCACAATTTCCAGAGACTGGCACAGTTTCTTATTGGCACCCTCTCCGTATTGACCCTTTGTCTGTATTCGATCAAGGGTTTGAACGCCAGTGTGTTTCAATCTGGTATCAAGGCTGTTTTTTTATGTGTGTTGCTGGGTGGAGTCATTTCCAGCCTGACAGCCCATCAACCCCTCTGGGCATTGATCGAGTTATCGGTCTTGTTGCTGTGTTGCGCCATCGCCAGTGCATTTGCCCAACAGCGACGAATTCATGGCGCTCAGCTTGATCGGTTTTTCATTGGTTTCGTTGTCTTCATTTGTTCTATCAAAACACTTCAGTTTCTTTCGGCAACTGCTGCCGCCTTCCTTAGCTTTCCCTCTTCGCTGGATACAGATCTGCTGTTGGAAGGTTTTTCCAACAAGCGTTTCTATGGCCAGTTTCAGACGTTCACCTTACCGTTGCTTGCATTGCCACTGCTGCTTGTTTCGGCGCGGCGCTCTATCAAGGTCTCAATCTTTGTCTTGCTGAGCCTCTGGTGGATGATCGCCGTGAGCGGCGGTACGCGAGGCACATGGCTGGGGATGGGCGTTGCTGTGGTCGTTGCTTCCTGCCTCGGACGCGCCGGACGCTACTGGGCAGGCTGGCAACTGGCAGCCGCCTCAGTGGGCGTATTGCTGTTTCTTCTTCTTTTCAGTCTGTTACCCGCCTGGCTGGGCATTGAAGTCGCCAACTTTGCAGGTGAGCGGCTGAATACTTCGTTGTCTGCACGTGAGCTGCTGTGGCAGCAGGCATGGAGCATGATCAAGGAGCGTCCGCTGCTGGGTTTTGGGCCGATGCATTTTGCTGATATCTGGAACCCGTATGGCGCGCATCCGCATCAGGCGATCCTGCAGTGGGCAAGCGAGTGGGGAATACCTTCCGCATTGTGCGTCGCCGGGCTGGCTTTGTATGGAGGCGTGGTCACAGGGCTCTTGTTACTCAAGCGAGCTCACTCTCTAGAGCCTGTCGATCTGCTACGGCTTTGCCTGTTCGCAAGTCTGGTTGGTGCGCTGACACAGGCGATGGTCGATGGTGTCATTGTCATGCCGTACTCGCAGTTATGGCTGGCAATCATTGTTGGCTGGTTATTGGCCCTGCATGAATGGCAGGTCACACCGGCTTCGCGCAACCTGATTCTTGATCGGTTATGGATGGCCTGTCTCGTTCTGGCAGCAGGCCTGATTTTCTATACGATCGTTCGCGACTTTCCCTATCTTGAGACTCTTCAGCAGCAGTCCGGGCAGAGTTTTGGAGGTCCTTCTCTGCCTCGTTTCTGGCTGCGGGGGAGCATCGCGCATCCCCCCGAATGAATTCGCCTACCCCCTCACAACCCCATCCACCCGCGGTTGCTTGCGAAACCGGCGCTTGACCACAATCACCACGACCAGCACCAACAGAATCAACACACCAAAGAAGATCGCGTTGAAGATCGGGAACGGTTGTTCACGGCTGTTGGTGAGTTCGACCTGGGTGATGTTGGGGAACATCGACAGGATCTGGATGCGCCAGCCGTAGTAGCGGATCAATGCCAGTTGCTGTGAGTCACGGGAATAGCCCTGGGCCTTGGCCTGGATGTCTGCCGAGTCGAACTTGAAGTACCACGGGAAGCTCCAGCCGGTGTCTTCGTTGCGGTAGACCACGACTTTCTTGGTGTCCGGGTCTTCGGTGTTGATGAAGTAGACGTCGCGGGTCGGGCCGTCGGCCACGTTATCGGCGTTGATCACGCCGTCCGCATCCATTCTTTTTACTTCCACACCCGTGACCATCACGACATCATGACGCGGCAAGACGTAGTAGAGGCTTAATGCGCCGATCCCGAATACAACGAAAACCAAAAGCCAAATCGACCGCTTGAGCCACTTCATGTCATTGTCCCCTAGTGAAAAATGGCGTGACTTTGCCTTAATCCGAACATTTTGAAGCAAAACAGTTATTACAAAATTCGACAAAGCTGCTTAGAAAGCCGCTTTGTTTTCTGGAGAGTCACATGATTTGGTTCCTTGAAGGGCAGTCCAGCCAACGCGAAGTCATCATGGGCGCGCGTGATGCCTTGCCGGCATCGGTGCGGATTATCGCTTCCCATCGCCAGGATCGCCCGGAAATTACCGGGCAGGCCGACGTTGCCTTGCAGGAGCCGCGCAATAACGCAGAGCGCATTGACTGGGTCCTCGAAACGGCCCGCGAGCTGGGCGTCAAAGTCATTATTGCCGGGCGTGTCGGCAGTTTTTATGAAGCGCATCGTGAGCGTTTCGTGGCGGAGGGTTTTGATCTGGTCACCGGCGGCACCAGCATGCAGACCTTTATCAATGTAGACGACAAAAGCCTTTTCACTGCCGCTGCCGAACAGGCTGGTCTGGCGTGCATACCGGGGATCAGCGCAAGTAATACCGAAGAGTTGCAGGCCGCCTACGAAACCCTGTCCCGCACGGGAGAGGTGTGTATCAAGCCGACGGTGGGGATTTTCGGGCATGGATTCTGGCGCTTCAAGGCAGGCGTCGATGACTTCCGTTGCTTCGCCAACCCCGATGCCCGGGAAACCAGCTTCGAGGCGTACCTGAACGCTTATCGCCAGTCCGATGACAGGCCGCCCATGTTACTCATGCCGTATATGCCGGGCAGCGAGTGTTCGGTGGATATGGTCTGTGAACATGGCAAGGCGGTGGCCTTCGTCGGGCGCCGCAAGCAGGGCATGAACCAGACGTTCGAGCGCGACAGCGAGGCTGTCCGGCTGGCCGTGGAGGCCGCCGAGCACTTTGGCTGTGACGGCCTGATCAACGTGCAGACCCGTGACGACGCCGATGGCAAGCCGCACTTGCTGGAAATCAACCCGCGCTACTCGGGCGGTATTGGTTACACGCGGGAAACAGGTATCAATCTGCCGGGCATTTTCGCGACCCGGCGGCTTGGGCTGAAAGAACCGGAAACACATTGGCTGGATAATATCCGGGTCAAGGCGATAACCGTGGCTGTACTGGCTTCGGTTTGATCGGGATAATAGTTTTTTGCTATTACCTTGCTCTTATCAGGGAGGATTGGGCATGAAAGTGTTGGCACCGGGCGCAAATACAGCAATTGCGAATGCACATTGCACGTGGTTGCTTGAAAGCGGAAAGGCTTCGGTATTCGGCGAGTACGTAGCGGTAGCCTTGCTGCCGGTTGACGAAAAACGTCAGCCCAAGGGCGATCCTGCATTGCTGCACCGCGAACAGAACTGGATGGAGTGGAGCGACGGGCCGGAACGGGTCGGTTGTTCCCTCAAGCTGGATCGCCTGCCCGCTGGCAGTGATCGTGTTCTGGTGATGGTTTACGTCTATGCCGCCACCGGGCCAATTCGCGATATTTCCAGCTTGCGACTGGTGATCGACAAGGAAATCGAAGTCCAGGCAGATCTGCGGGACAACGGTGAGGCTTCGATCATCATCGGTGAGTTTTACCAGCGCAACGATCAATGGAAGTTTCGAGCGCTGCATGAAGGTTCTGCCTACGGACTGGCAGCGTTTGGACGCAAGATCGGCCTTGAGGTCAATGATCATCACCCTCGGCGCAGTTCCATCAACTCTCCGGGCGGTCATCATCAGTCGGCGACAGGCACTGCGTTTGTGGTCGGGCCTTCCCATGTGATGACGTGTGCCCATGTCATTGAAGACATGAGCGTGCTGTATATCAGTTCGCTGGAAGGGCGCTTCAAGGTCGAGCCAGTGGTGGTCGATCGTCGAAACGACATCGCGTTGCTGCGGGTACAAGGCGCTTCGCCGCTCAAACCGGTCACGTTCCGTGAAGGCACGGGCGCGGAGCCTGGCGATACGGTGGTAGCGCTGGGTTATCCACTGGCTTCGATTTCCGGTGGCAGCCTGCAAGTGACTCAGGGCGGGATATCCGGCCTGTTCGGCTTGCACAGCGATGCCAGCCTGTTTCAGTTCACGGCGCCCATTCAGCCGGGCTCCAGTGGCAGTCCACTGTTCGACAACGGTGGCGCGGTTATCGGGATGGTGACCTCAAGTGTGCCGGATGCACAGAACATGAATTTCGCGGTGAAGTCGGCATTGCTTCTGTCTTTTCTGGAAGCCTGCCGCGTAACGGCATCCCATGCCCGTCCTGAGAGGACGTACACCACAACTGAAATTACACGCTCTGCCCAGTCGGCGCTCTGGCTCCTTGAGGCCTCGCGCACGTAACGACCGCTTTCCTCCGGGAAACGGGCAGGCGCAAGGGGCATTGGCCCCGTTAACCAGGAATCTATCGATGGACAGCAGTTCAGCTCTTTCAACCCCTACAAGGCTTCGCGCTGATCTGCTTCGTGGTCGTCTCGATGTGATGGTCGACTCGTCCACCATCGCGCCGGACTCCCTGTTCGGCTTTGCCGAGCGACGCAATCCCAAGCGGGCGTTTCTCTTCGTTTCCCGCGTGTTGGGGCGACATATCCCGGTGCGTCCGGGCGTGATGCTCAAGAGCTTCCGGGACCTTGCCTACAAGATCCCGGCCGATCTTCCTGGCCCGGTGCTGGTCATCGGCATGGCCGAGACGGCTGTAGGGCTGGGTGCCGGTGTGCATCGCGCCTACAGCGAGTCGCGTCCGGATTCGCTGTATCTGGTCAGTACTCGCCACCCGACGGGCACCGAGCTGTTCGCCCGTTTCGAGGAAGAACACAGCCACGCCAGTGCTCACCTGATTCACTTGCCCACCGACCCTGCGCTGCGCGAGATGATGCTGGGCGCTCGTTCGCTGGTGCTGGTGGATGACGAAGCCTCAACCGGCAAGACATTTATCAACCTCTATCGGGCGCTGGTCGAGGCCGGGCTGAGCAAGGTCGAGCGTGTCGTGACCTGCGTCCTGACCGACTGGTCGGCCGGTGCGGTCAGCACCACCATGGGCGATGTGGCCGAGCAGGTTTCCTTGCTGCAGGGTTCCTATTCCTTTGCCGAGGATCTGGCCGCGCCACTGCCGGACATGCCGGAAGTCGGCACCGTCGCCATGGGTGACTGGCCTTTGGTCACCGCTAATGACTGGGGACGTCTGGGTGTTCGCTCGGTACTCGACACCCTGGCCCCCGACATTCAGGTCGCCAAGGGCGAGCGTGTTCTGGTGGTGGGCACCAGCGAATTCGTCTGGCGCCCGTTCCTGTTGGCCGAGCGTCTGGAAAAGGCCGGTGCCGACGTGCATTTCAGTTCCACCAGCCGTTCACCGATTGCCCTGGGGCATGCCATCGATCATGCCTTGTCGTTCTCCGACAACTACGGCCTGGGGATTCCCAATTTTCTTTACAACGTACGGCCCGGTCAGTTCGATCGCGTACTGATCTGCACCGAAACCCCTCAGCAGGCTGTGCCCGCCGAGCTGGTCGAAGCGCTGAATGCCGAGGTCATCTGTGATGAGTAACGAACGCCCGCTGATATTCGTGGATCTGGACGACACCCTGTTCCAGACCGCCCGCAAGACGGCTCCCGGTATCGAAAAGCATGTGGCAACCGTCGACCTCACCGGCAATGCCAATGGCTACATGACCAATGTGCAGAAATCCTTCGTGAACTGGCTGCTGGCCCATTCCGATGTGGTGCCGGTCACGGCGCGTAGCGTCGAGGCTTACAGCCGGGTGAAGTTGCCGTTCAACTCGGGCGCAATCTGCTCCCATGGCGGCGTGATGCTCGATGCTGCCGGTCGCCTGGACAGCGACTGGAATGCACAGATGAAACAGACCCTGGCCGCTTATCAGGGACGTTTGCATGAGCTGAGCGCCGCAACTTTGGCCATTGGTCAGGAAATGGGCGTTTCATTGCGTGGCTGGGTAGTGGAGGAGGCGAAACTTTTCCATTATGTGGTGACCAAGCACAACGAAAGCGATGACAGCATCCTGACTCGCGTTCTGGCCGAAGTGCAGGCACGTGGCCTGCTCGACGACATGCACGTGCATGGCAACGGCAATAACCTGGCGTTCCTGCCCAACGGGTTGGCCAAACGCTATGCCGTGCAGGAATGGCTGCGCCGTGACCGAGCCGTCAACGGCGAGCGTCCGGTGCTGGGCTTTGGTGACAGCATCACTGATCTGGGCTTCATGGACGAGTGCCATTGGTGGGCAACGCCTGCCCGCAGCCAGTTAGCGAAGATGTTCGCCGGTGCTGCGCATGAGTAATCCCGTTCACGGGCTCGATACAGTGGGCAGCGGTAGCTATCTCGCGGATGACGTGCATTTTCTGCTGCGCGGCATCGAGATGGACACCACCGATGTCGAGGAAAAAGAGCGTCTGATCCAGACGAAGCAAAAGCACTATTCAGAAATGATCAGCCTGGAGTCAGCTCCGGGCGAGGCGCATGGCGCGTTGTTCGAACGTGCGCTGATGCAGAATGGTCTGCGCATGGCGACCGACGTGCAGGCTTTGGCGCTGGCCCTCGATCAGGCGTGCCAGGGGCGCGAGATCGTTCTGGTGTCATTCGTGCGTGCCGGTTTGCCATTGGGTGTCTTGTTGCGTCGGTCCTTGATCGGACTGGGCCGCGAAGCGCATCACTATGGCATCAGCATTATTCGTGACCGTGGCATCGACTCTGTAGCGCTTGAGGCCATCATTCAGGCCCATGGTGCGCAGAACATTGTTTTCGTGGATGGCTGGACCGGCAAGGGCGCGATTTCCGGGGAGATCAAACGCAGTCTGGCGGGCGATGCGCGGTTTCCCGAAGAGCCGCGTCTGGTGGTGCTGGCCGACCCGTGCGGCAGTGCGTGGCTGGCGGCGTCCTCCGAGGACTGGGTCATCCCGTCCGGTATTCTGGGGGCCACGGTGTCAGGTCTGGTGTCGCGTTCCATATGGCCTGCTGATGGCGGATTACACGGGTGTGTCGTTTACGATCACCTGCAAGGGCACGACGTGACTCGCTCGTTCATCGAGCGAATCGAAAGTCAGCGCCGCAATCTGCAGGGCGTTGTTGCAGCCCAACCCTGGACGCCGCAGCAGCGCATCGAGCTCAAACGTTCAGCCCGGGAAGTGATCGACACTCTGGCCGGGCGGTTCGGGATCAACAATCTCAACCGGGTGAAGCCGGGGATTGCCGAGGCTACCCGTGCCGTCATGCGCCGTGTGCCCGATCATGTGCTGGTACGCAATACCACTGACAGCGATGTGCAACTGCTCATGCACCTGACTGAAAAAGCGGGCATCCCTGTCGAAGAATCTGCAAATGCCCTGGGGCCTTATAGGGCGGTAACCATCATTCGGAGTCTCAGCTAATGGCCATACCTTCGCCTTATGCTTTGGGTGCAACGCTCTATATGCCTGCCACCCGCGACGACATTCTCGATGTGGTATTCGCAGAAAAGATCCCCGAACTGCGCTCTCTGGTCGTGTGCCTGGAAGACGCCGTGGCGCTGATCGATGTCGAGACGGCGCTGGTCAACCTGCGCAATGTGCTGACACGCATTCAGGACCGTGGCGGACGGCCGGTCAATGGCCCGTTGTTGTTTGTTCGTCCTCGCGATGCGGCAATGGCGAAAATTCTCAATGACTGGCCGCTGATGGCCCACGTCGATGGGTTCGTTGTCCCCAAGCTTTCGCTGCAAAGCCTTGCAAGCTGGGAGGATGCCGTTACCAATCCAGAGCTGGCCCTGATGCCTACACTGGAGACGCCTGAGGTGTTCAACCCGACGGCCATGGTCGAACTGGGGCAGGCACTCAAGGTGAATCTGGGCGAGCGGATCATTGCCTTGCGCATTGGCGGTAACGATCTGATGGGCTGCCTGGGGCTGCGCCGCAATCCGGCCATGACGCTGTATGGCACGCCCATGGGCTATGTGATTCCGATGCTGTCCGGTGTGATGGGTTCCCAGGGGTTTGCCCTGACCGCACCGGTTTTTGAGCAATTGGCGACTCCCGACATCATGGAGCAGGAACTGGCGCTGGATATCTCCAACGGTATGGTGGGCAAGACAGCAATCCACCCCTCGCAGGTCAATATCATTCAGAATGCGTTTCGTGTGAGCCTGGAAGACCTGAATTGCGCACGGATGATTTTGAACTCTGTCGCTCCGGCGGTGTTCAAGTACAACGATGCGATGTGTGAACCGGCCACTCATTACAAATGGGCAACCCACATCATGGAGCGCGCCAAATGGCATGGAGTCCTGCCGACCCCCGCTTCGATCGTGGATGCCAGCATTCGACTCGCTGAGGCAGTTAGTTAAATGATAGAGCCTGATCTTGAAGTGGAAGTGGAGCAGCGCCTGCTGGCGGTGTTCGATTTTGACGGGACATTGACCCGCCATGACAGCTTTGTCCCATTTCTAAAATTCGCTTTTGGGCAGCGTGCTTTTTCCGTTCGCATGGCCCGGCTGGTACTGCCGAGCCTGGGCTACCTTGCCAAGCGCGTGACCCGCGATGAGCTCAAGGGCCGTCTGATCAAGGCCTTTCTGACCGGCGTTGAGGTGGACTGGCTGCAACAGAAGGCCGAAGCCTTCTGCCAGCTGTACTGGGCGCGCCTGATGCGTCCGGCGGCGCTGGAGTCCGTGGCGGCGGAAATCGAAAAGGGCGCCATTGTCACACTATGTTCAGCATCGCCAGCTATGGTCCTGCAACCTTTCGCAGATCGCCTGAAAGTCGAACTGATCGGCACCAATCTGGAAGTGATCGACGGCAAACTCACCGGTCTTATCGAAGGCAGCAACTGTCGCTGCGACTCCAAGGTGATGCGCCTGGAAGGGGTTTACGGGCCGCTTTCACAATTTCGCGTACGGGCCTGGGGGGACACGCGGGGGGACCACGAATTGCTCGCTGCAGCACAGGATGCGCACTGGCGCCTGTTCCATCCGGCGTGGCGTCGGGGTCGTTATAAAGGTCCCGTTAACGCCAAGTTACATAATCGGGATGGCAATGATGGCTCATCGCGGTAAGGCTGTAACACTTTTATCCGAATTCCGTAGTTCACATGGAGCGAAAAATGGCACTCACTTTGGCAAAAAACCAGACAATCTCGCTTGAGAAAACCGCTGGTACAGGCCTTAAGAAAGTCAGCATGGGGCTGGGATGGGACCCTGAAAAGCCGAGCGGTTTCTTCGGCAAGCTGCTGGGCGGCGGTGGCGGGGATATCGACCTGGACGCCTCCTGCATCATGCTCGATGCCGACAAGAAGCCTCTCGACCTGGTCTGGTTCCGCCAGTTGCAATCGCGTGACGGTGCCATTCATCACTCCGGCGACAACCGTACCGGTGAAGGCGCAGGCGATGACGAAAACATCAGCGTCGATCTGGAAAAACTGCCGGCAACCGTGAAATATCTGGTGTTCACGGTCAACTCGTTCACCGGCCAGAACTTCGAAAAAGTCGCCAATGCCTACTGCCGTATCGTCGATCTGGGCACCCGTAACGAACTGGGTCGCTTCGATCTGTCCGAAAAAGGTCAGCACACAGGCGTAGTCATGTCCTATCTGTCGCGCACCTCCAGCGGCTGGGATTTCACCGCTGTAGGTCAGGCCACCAATGGCCGTACCGCTGACGATCTGGTCGACCTGGCCATCGGAGCAGTACGCGCATGACTCAACTTGTCCCAGGCGCCAATGCGCCAGTAGCTGCTGGCCCATTGACGGTCGACGTCAGCTATTCCCCTATAGCGGGCGCGGACATCGATGTCTCCGCGTTTCTGCTGACCAGTGCAGGCAAGGTCCGTGGCGATCACGACATGTGTTTCTTCGGTCAGAAGAGTGTGAGTGGCGGTGCGGTGCAGTTGACGGAAGCGTCAGCGGGCCGCGCTGTCTTCAGTCTTGATCCGGGTCGTCTGGATGCCGCTATCGAGAAGGTCGCGCTCACGGCAACCATCTATGAAAACAAGGCCAGCTTCGACAGCGTGTCGCACCTTGCCCTGACCGTCACCGGCGGAATCGAAGCGGCCATTCCTACCAGTGGCATGAAGGAAACCGCGCTGATTCTGGGCGAGTTCTACCTGCGTCAGGGCGCCTGGAAATTCCGTTGTGTCGCCCAGGGCTTTGCCGGTGGCCTTGAGCCTCTGGCGAAGAACTTCGGTGTTGAAGTCGCAGCGCCAGAGGCCCAGCCTCCTGCACCTGCACCTGCACCTGCACCTGCACCTGCACCTGCACCTGCACCTGCACCTGCACCTGCACCTGCACCTGCACCAGTCGCCGCGCCCAAGCCCACTGTCAGTCTCAGCAAGATCACGCTGGACAAGACACGAGCTTCCGTCAGCCTGGAGAAAACCAGTGCCGGTTTCGGTGAAATCAGGGTCAACCTGAACTGGAACCGCCGCAGTGAGAGCAAAAGCAGCGGCTTCTTCTCGATGAAGAAGAGCAATGCGATCGACCTTGATGTAGGCTGCCTGTTCGAGTTACAGGACGGTTACAAAGGCGCGGTCCAGGCATTGGGCAATTCGTTTGGATCGCTCAACACCGAGCCTTTCATCAAATTGATGGGCGATGACCGTACCGGCTCCATCAGCGACGGCGAGTGGTTGCATATCAACGGCGCGCACTGGGGCAAGATCCGCCGCATTCTGGTTTACGCATTCATTTATGAAGGCGCACCGAACTGGAAAGAAACCGACGGTGTTGTCACCATCCACGCCCCGGGCCAGCCACCTATCGAGGTTCGCCTCAACGAGGAAGGCGGTCGTCAGGGCATGTGTGCGATCGCTCTGCTGGAAAACGACAACGGGGCCGTCAAGGTGACCCGTCGTGTGGATTTCCACAACGGTCATAGCAACATGGACAAGGCCTATGGCTGGGGCATGCGCTGGGCCGCAGGTTCCAAGTAAACAACACGATTGATTTTTCTGAGGTGGCCTGGCTGCCTCGTAGGGGATTGAAATGCTGGACTGGTTGAAAACAAACGCAACAGCAGCTCGCGACAAGCTTGCTTCCGAAGTCTCGAAGTTCAAGAACCGTGAGTTCATGGATGCAGTGGTTTCAGGTTGTGCCCTGGTATCTGCAGCCGATGGCGAAATCAGCTCCAGTGAAAAACAGAAAATGGCCGGCTTCATTCAGAACTCTCAGGAACTGAAAGTTTTTGACATGAAAGACGTCATCCAGGCTTTTCAGGATGCATGCGCCAAATTCGACTTCGATGTCGAAATCGGTCGCGCCGAAGCGCTGAAAACCATCGGCAAGATCAAGAAAAAAGAAGATGCTGCCCGCCTTCTGGTGCGCGTCTGCTGTGCCATCGGTGGCGCAGATGGCAGCTTCGACGAGAAGGAACGTGCTGTCTGCCGCTCCATCTGTAATGAACTCGGCCTGAATCCTTCCGACTTTGACCTGTAATTTTTGACCCTTTTGAGGAACGCAGTTAAATGGAAAGCACCGCTCTTGGCTTCCCTCCACTCACCATGGCCGTTTTCGTTGGCCTGGCCATCTCGGCCCTGGCCGTCGACATGTTTTCCCACCGGGGAAACAAGCCGATCACATTGACCCAGGCATCGGCCTGGTCGATCTTCTGGGTGGCAATCTCTCTGGCATTCGCCGGTTTCCTGTACGTTCAGCACGGCTCTGAAGTCGCCACGCTGTTCGTAACCGGTTATGCACTGGAAAAAGTCCTGAGCGTCGATAACCTCTTCGTGTTCATGGCCTTGTTCGCCTGGTTCAAGATCCCTGATGGCCTGCGCCATCGCGTTCTGTACTGGGGCATCATCGGCGCAATCGTATTCCGCGGCATTTTCGTCGCCATCGGTACAGGCCTTCTGGCTCTGGGCCCGTGGGTCGAAGTGGTGTTTGCGGTAATCGTTGCCTGGACTGCCATCATGATGCTCAGAGCTGGCGATAACGACGACGAAGAAATCGACTACTCCCAGCACATGGCATATCGCTTCGCCAAGAAACTGTTCCCGGTGTGGCCAAAACTGCACGGCAACAACTTCTTTGTACGCCGCGCTGTCCTGGAAGAAGAAATCAAGAAGCCTGAGAACAGCGGCATCACCCTGGCTGCCAAAGGCGCGATCTTTGCGACCCCACTGTTCCTGTGTCTGGTCGTGGCTGAAATCTCCGACGTACTGTTCGCTTTCGACTCCGTACCGGCAATCATCGCCGTGAGCCGTGAGCCGCTGATCGTATTCTCGGCCATGCTGTTCGCGATCCTGGGCCTGCGTACCCTGTACTTCGTACTCGAAGCCCTGAAGCGCTACCTGGTTCACCTGGAGAAAGCGGTTATCGCACTGCTGTTCTTCATCGCAATCAAGCTGGGCCTGAACGCAACTGACCACTTGTTCCATCATGGTTACAGCATCAGCGCCAACGCCAGCCTCATGGTTGTGATGGTGGTGCTGGTAATCGGTATTGTCGCTAGCCTGCTCTTCCCGGGAAAAGACGAGTCGGCTGAAGAAAAAGCGTAAACACTGGAAAAAGGAGATAAACGAATCATGGCTTTGACTCTGCAAAAAGGTGGCAACCTTTCGCTGTCCAAAACCGACCCGACCTTGACCAATGTATTGATCGGCCTGGGCTGGGACCCGCGCGCCACTGATGGCCAGGAATTTGACCTGGACGCCAGCGCATTCCTGCTCGGTGCCAACGGTAAAGTCCGCAGCGAAGCCGACTTCATTTTCTACAACCAGCTCAAGAGCGCCGATGGCTCCGTGGAGCATGCCGGTGACAACCGTACCGGCGCTGGCGATGGTGATGATGAAGTCGTGAAGGTCGACCTGACTCGCGTGCCTGCCGATGTTGATAAGATCGTATTCGTCGTGACCATTCACGACGCTGACAGCCGCAAGCAGAACTTCGGTCAGGTGGGCGGTTCTTTCATCCGCGTACTGAACGAGAAGTCTGGCGCTGAAGTCGTTCGCTACGATCTGGCCGAAGATGCTTCGACCGAAACCGCGATGATCTTCGCTGAGCTGTATCGCAATAACGGTGAGTGGAAATTCCGCGCCGTAGGCCAGGGTTATGCCGGTGGCCTGAAGGCTGTAGCCAACGCTCACGGTATGAATTTCTGATTCATACCCTTATTACTTCTTTAGAAAAGGATTACGCACATGGCTGTAAGTCTGAGTAAAGGCGGTAACGTTTCCCTGTCCAAAGAGGCTCCAGGCCTGACCGAAATCACCGTAGGCCTGGGCTGGGACCCACGTGTGACCGACGGCACCGAATTCGATCTGGACGCTTCCGTTTTCGTTGTGGGCGAGAATGGCAAGGTGCTGGATGACAGCGGCTTCATTTTCTACAACAACAAGAAGTCGGCTGACGGTTCGGTCGAGCACCTGGGCGACAACCGCTCCGGCGCTGGCGACGGCGACGACGAGTCTGTTCTGGTCAAGCTGCCAACCCTGAACGCTGCTGTGAAGAAGCTGGTTTTCGGCGTCACCATCCACTCGGCTGATGAGCGCAAGCAAAGCTTCGGTCAAGTGGCCAACGCCTACATCCGCGTTCTGAACAAGGCGGATGGCAAGGAAATCGCTCGTTACGACCTGTCGGAAGACGCATCGACTGAAACCGCGATGATCTTCGGCGAGCTGTATCGTCATGGCGACGAGTTCAAGTTCAAGGCCATCGGCCAAGGCTTCGCAGGCGGCTTGAAGCCTCTGGCAGAAGCACACGGCGTATCGATCGGCTAAACCCGGTCAGCGTCATGAAAAACCCTGCCAGCGATGGCAGGGTTTTTTTATTGGTGTGGGAATTCATTCGCGAAAAGGCCATCTTCGCGAATGAATTCGCTCCAACGAGCTGTCTGAAAATTTATAGAATCCCGGCACCCTTGGCTGCCTTGAGCCAGTCCGGGAACTCTTCCATCAGCAAGTCGTACAGCTTCTCTTCCGGGACCTCATCCAGTCGGTCCAGAGCAAAGAAATTGCAGTTATCCACAACCCGTCCGGTCATGTCGTCGAGCTTTTCCAGGATTCCATAGCCGCGTCCGCCCAGGCCGACGAATTGCCAGAAGATCGGCAGTTTCGCCGCTTCGGTCATCAGCCGGGTGATTTCCCTGTCCTGATGAACACCGCCATCGCTGATGAACAGGATGTAGATCGGTGTCCGGTCGCCTGATTGCTTGTAGTAATCAATGACCATGCGCATGGCCTTGGGCTCATCATTGACCCTTGCGCCCAGCTCCCAGTTCTTCCAGCCGCCGTTGTCGGTCTGGATGAAGTCCTTGAAGTTGCTCAGCGACACCGACGATAACTGGCAAGGCCGGGCGCCGAAAGCCCAGCAGTCCAGTGCGCCGTCATCATCGAAATGCACCGCCAGAGGAATGAGGCGGTTGACCACTTCCTGCACATGGCCGCGGCTGTATTGCGCGTTCATGGAGCCGGAAGCATCCAAGACCAGACCGACACGAGCCTTGGTGTCGGTCAGTCTGGCTTTCTCCAGACTGACCTGAGCCTTTTTCGCCAGGCTGACCAGCTGAGGCGCTGCTTCGGCGATTTTCTTCTCCAGCGACACTCTGGCTGGCGCTGGTGCGGGAGCTTCGGCGACTTCGCCACCGAAGTGCACCACCAGAGCATCCAGGCCAGCGTTGTAACCCTGCAGGTTGGATGCAATGCGCCATTCACCGTTCTTGCGATAGAGGTCGGCGACCATGATGGCTTTTTCGGCAGCGAAGGTTGCGCCAGAGAACTCGCCGCGAGCGACTTCGCGCCCGGCATCCTTGATGCTGAAGTGGCTGGCCTGGATGTCGCTCATTGCCCCGGCGCCATCGATGGACGCCGTGAACACCAGCCGGTCTATGGAAGCAGGCAGTCCGGCGAGGGCAATCTGAAAGTCGCCGCCGTTGACTTGCCTGACGCTGTTGCAAGGGCTGGCGGGCTGGTTGAAGAAAATCATGTAGCGGTCATCCGACAGCTTGCCCTGAGCATCAACGCCGAAGCAGACGTAATCGATCACATGGGCGGACTTGATGTCGATGGACAGGGTGAGGTCCGAGCCTTGAATCAGGCTGGAAAGCGGGATTCGCTGGCCTTGAGTGATTAGCATGTCTCTTCCTTGTGCATTCGGGGCCAGTGGCGGCCCCGGGATTGTTCAGCGCTCGCTTCGTGCCACTCCCGCCGGGCTGGCCGCCAGCATGCGCCCGGCCAGGCGCGAGAAGGGCAGGCTTTGCAGCCATACCGTGCCAGGGCCGGTCAGTCTGGCGAAGAACACACCTTCGCCGCCGAACAGCATGGATTTGATGCCGCCCACCATGCGGATGTCGTAATCGACGCCCTGAGTCATGGCTGCGAGGCAGCCGGTGTCTACATCCAGGGATTCACCCGCCGCCAGTTCGATCTTGCGAACGGTGCCGCCCATGTGAACGAACACCCAGCCGTCGCCTTCGAGCTTTTGCAGCACAAAGCCTTCGCCGCCAAACAGGCCGGTGAGGATTTTCTTCTGGAATTGAATGCCGATGGACACACCTTTGGCACCTGCCAGAAAGCTGTCCTTCTGGCAGATCAGTTTGCCGCCGAAGTCGCGCAGGCGCAGTGGCAGGATGGTGCCAGGGTAAGGTGCTGCAAATGCGACGCGACCTTTGCCGGAGCCTTGTTGCGAGAACACGGTCGTGAACAGACTTTCGCCGGTGAGCATGCGTTTGCCCGCGCCGAAGAGCGAACCCAGCAGCCCTGAAGACTGGCTGCTGCCGTCACCAAAGATGGTTTCCATCTGCACGTCGCAGGTCTTGTACATCATCGAACCGGCCTCAGCCACGGCGCTTTCGCCACGGTCCAGCTCAAGCTCGACGAACTGCGTTTCGGTGCCATACAGCTTGAAGTCCACGCCATCGGTAGCTTGCCCGGAGCCAAAACCGCTTGAGCTGTTTGGATCGGGCGTAAACGAAGGTCGTCTAATAGCTGGAGCTGGAGCTGGAGCTGGAGCTGGAGCTGGAGCTGCGTGCGCGGGCAGGGCCGATGGCCGTGGCTGGATCATGTCGGGCGACGGGTCTGGAAACGGCGTGATGCCATCCTTTTTCATGGCCCGCACTTCCTGCACCTGATAGATCGGCTGCCAGTCCGGCATGCCTTGTTTCCAGCACCATGCGCCCGGCGCTTCGCGAGCGATGAGTCGGGCCGCTGCTGCATCCATGGGGCCGAGTTGCTTGCCCGCATTCACTACAAACCATTGTTCCAAGATGACGGCTCCTCTCTTTCGAGCTGTGGACAGGTCAGAGGCTCAAACGCATGGACAAGTCCACCGCCTTCACATCCTTGGTCATCGCGCCAATGGAGATATAGTCCACGCCGGTTTCGGCAATCACCCGCAAGGTGTCGTCATTGATACCGCCGCTGGCTTCGAGCTTGGCGCGTCCAGCGGTCAGGCGCACGGCCTCACGCATGTCATCCAGGCTCAATTCGTCGAGCATGATGATGTCGGCACCGGCTTCGAGCGCCTGTTTGAGTTCGCTCAGGCTTTCCACTTCGACTTCCACAGGTTTGCCGGGGGCGATCTTGTGGGCGGCCGCGACGGCCTGGGCAATGCCGCCACAGGCAGCGATATGGTTTTCCTTGATCAGGAAGGCATCGTACAGACCAATGCGATGGTTATGGCAGCCGCCACAGGTCACGGCATATTTCTGCGCCAGACGCAGGCCGGGCAGTGTCTTGCGGGTATCGAGCAGCTTGACCTGAGTGTCGCTCACCATGTCGGCATAGTGCTGCGCACGGGTTGCAACGCCTGACAGCAATTGCAGAAAGTTGAGCGCGCTGCGCTCGCCGGTCAGCAGCGAGCGGGCCGGACCTTCCAGATGGAACAGCGCCTGATTGGGGCTGACCCGGTCGCCATCGGTCACTTGCCAGTGCACGGCAACCCGAGGGTCGAGCTGACGAAAAACCGTGTCGACCCATGCCACACCTGCGATCACGGCTTCGTCGCGAGAAATGATGGTGGCCTTGGCCAGCCGCTCTTCGGGGATCAGTTGAGCGGTGATGTCGCCACTGCCGACGTCTTCGAGCAATGCGCGCCGCACATTGGCTTCTATTTCGGCTGTCAGGTCGGCGAGTCGTAAATTCGGCATATCGGGCTCCACTAACAAAGTCGCAGGAGTATAAGGCACGGCACCTTTGTAACCCACCTGTAAGGCTGGTCACGCTCGCAAAGCGTGCTGTTGGTCGGTTTTGTAAATTCCTTTGCGATATATGTCTATTAGCGTTGTCTATCGCTGCACGTCCCCTGATCTGTAATGCGCTTGTTACAAGGCGCAATACTTCGCTGGCGTTCGATACAAGTTTTGAAAGATAATCCGACTTGTATTTGACGTCATAGCTTTGACGTAGCGCAAAGACCATGGGGATCGCTTCACAGGCGAAGGTTGCAAGCCGCGTTTGTGATGGGATTAAAGCCGTTTCCTGTCAGGGGGTTTGATGCAAAACGACGAAAACGTTGTGCCGTTGAGCAAGGGAATTCCTGCCCAGGGTACAAGTACGCCTCTGGCCCGGCTGCCCGTCGTGTTGTTGCAGGTGCGCGATAAAGCCGCACAGCAGCTCAAGGATGCTTTGCAGGCGTTGTTCGACAACGCTGACGACACCCTCTTCGAGATGGCCGACCGCGCTGTCAGCAACACTGAGCAGAACCTGTTTTTCGAGGCCATGCGCGATTTGCGCCTCAAGCGCAAAAGCATCGAGCGGGCGTTTCTCGACAAGTTCTACGAGTCTTTCCTGGCGCTGGGCCAATACCAGATTACCGAGCCTGTGCTTCCTGCAGCGGTCGCTTTCGACAAGCTGTCACTGGTGCCCAACGACGAGCTGGAAAAAACCGTGGCCGTCGATTCGATGGTCGCCAAGGTCATGAGCCGCGATGGCGTTGCCTTGAGCCAGTTGACCGCGCGCTTGAACGAGCTGCTTCCCCAATCCATTACAGTCGATGCCAACCCCATGGGGCCGGCAATGCTGTGCAATTTCTTTCTTCAGGCCAAGCGCAGCCTGGGGGTCGAGATCAAGGTCAAGCTGATCGTTCTCAAGCTGTTCGAGAAATACATCCTGACCAACATCGATCACCTGTATGGCGAAGCCAATCAGTTGCTGATCGCTACCGGCATCCTGCCTGAAATGAAAGCCTTGCCTGCCCGTCGTTCTTCCGACAGGCCTGTTCCCAGGGCTCGGGTCAGCGAACTGTCCAGTCCGGCACTGGCGCAGGCGGCGGACAAGCTCGACAAGGGCGTGCTCGAAGTGTTTTCGGCGCTGCAGGAACTCTTGCTGCAAGTGCGCGGCAACCTGACGCCGCGTCATGGCCCGAGCTCTGAGGTTCGCCCCATCTCCAGCAAGGACCTGCTGCGTCTGCTTTCGCACTTGCAGCAATACGTGCCGACTTCGGATGCCCCTGAAGATTTCGACTTGCGCAACCAGCTTGAGCAACTGCTGACACGTGTCAGCGTCAAGAGCGGCAAGTCTCGCAGCGTCGGCGCAGGTGATGAGGACGTTATCAACCTGATTGCCATGCTGTTCGAGTTCATCCTCGATGACCGCAACCTGCCGCACTCGCTGCGGGCGTTGATCGGGCGCTTGCAGATTCCGATGCTCAAGGTTGCAGTGATCGACAAGAGTTTCTTCAGTCGTGGCAGCCATCCTGCCCGTCGTCTGCTCAACGAAATTGCCACTGCTGCACTGGGCTGGGGCGGGCGCGATGATTATCAGCGCGACTCGCTGTACATGCGTGTCGACCAGATCGTGCAGCGTCTGCTCAACGATTTTGTCGATGACCCGGCGATTTTCTCCGAACTGCTGGCTGACTTCCTGGCTTTCACCAGCGACGAGCGCCGTCGTAGCGAACTGCTTGAGCAGCGTACTCGGGATGCCGAAGAGGGCCGCACCCGTGCCGAGCTGGCGCGTCAGTTGGTTCAGCATGAATTGAACCAGCGCTTGCTGGGTAAAACTCTGCCCGAAGCTGTGGTGCGTCTGCTGGAGCAGGCCTGGAGCAAGGTGCTGCTGCTGACCTGCCTCAAGCATGGCGAAGGTTCGAGCGAGTGGCTGGCCGGTTTGCAGGCCATGGACGATCTGGTCTGGAGTGTCGAACTGCACGAAGACCCGGAATCACGGCAGAAGCTGCTCGAACTGGTGCCGGGGCTGCTCAAGTCACTGCGCGAGGGTCTGACCAGCGCCGCTTTTGACCCGTTCGCCACCAGTGAATTCTTCAGTCAGCTGGAAGTTCTGCATGTCCAGGCTTTCCAGCATTTCTCACGCCTTCAGGATGTTCAGGGTGAGGAGCTTCAAAGCTCTGTAGCACTGGCTGAAGCCGAGCCTGCTGAAGGCCCGGCAATGATGGTCGTGATGGAGGAGATCGTTCTGACTGCGCCTGACGAGCCTTTGAGCAATGAAAGTGTCCTGCAATTGCCCAATGACGATGCAGGCCTGCAGATGGTCGACAAGCTGCGCGTTGGCAATTGGGTCGAGATCCAGGAAGACGAGGAGAACAAGCTGCGCTGCAAGCTCACGGCTATCGTCGAGCCTTCCGGGCGTTACGTGTTCGTCAATCGTACCGGCATGAAGGTTCTGGAGAAGTCCCGCATGGGGCTGGCCATCGAATTGCGTCGCGGCACCATCCGCATCCTTGACGATGCCTTGCTGTTCGACCGTGCGCTTGAGTCGGTGATCAGCAGCCTGCGCAAGCTCAAGGGCGCATAACACCTGATCGGGGAGAGGGCCGCCCTGCAAGCGGCCCACGAAGATCCATCGCCTGAAATACCTTCGCGAATGAATTCGCTCCTACCGCAGGTGCTGTTTGGGCATACTTGCGCCTATCGAAACCCATCTTCAAGGAGCTTTCATGCAGTTGGACCCCGCAAGCGGTTGGTGTGACGGCGTGCAGCATTGCCCGTCACCCAATTTCAATGCGCGACCCGAAGGTGAAATCTCGCTGCTGGTGATCCACAACATCAGCCTGCCGCCTGCTCAGTTCAAGACAGGCAAGGTCCAGGAGTTTTTCCAGAACCGTTTGGATATCACCGAGCATCCCTATTTCGAGGGTATTGCCGATCTGCGTGTTTCGGCGCATTTTCTGATCGAACGTGATGGCGAGGTGACTCAATTCGTCTCATGTCTTGACCGGGCCTGGCATGCTGGCGTTTCCTGTTTCCAGGAGCGCGAAGCCTGTAATGACTTCTCCATCGGTATCGAGCTGGAAGGCACGGATGACCAGCCCTTTACCGATGCGCAATATGCCGCCTTGATCGCTCTGACGCGCCAGTTGCGCCAGGCATTTGTGGCGATCACGCCCGATCGCATTTGTGGGCACAGCGATATCGCACCCGGACGCAAGACCGATCCGGGGCCGTGTTTCGACTGGGCTCGTTTTCAAGCCGCCTTGCAGGACTGAAGTGAGGATCAAGCGATGAGTTTTCTGGTGTTGCTGCTGGCAGTGTGGGTCGAAAAGTTTTCGGCGCTGCGCCAGCGTGTACAACGTGACGGGCCATGGCTGAAGGAACTGGCCAGGCTCGAGTCAAGTCCGCGAACCGCTTCTCGCCCCTGGATAATGCTGGCTCTGTTGGTCCTGCTGCCGCTTCTGATACTGCACCTGGCGCTGACCATCGTCGGTTCGGTGGCTTACGGCTGGCTGGCTCTGCCTGTCCATCTTCTGGTGCTGATCTACAGCCTTGGCCGTGGTGATCTGCTGGCCGCGCTCGGCCCGTTTCGCGATGCCTGCCGACGTGGTGATGAACAGGCTGCCGTGCATGTGGCCGAAAGAGACATGGGCGTGCAGGCAGACAACGGCGAGCAACTGCTTGAGGGCGTTCAGGGCTACATGCTCTGGCAGGCTTATCAGAGCTTCTTCGTGGTGATCTTCTGGTACTTCCTGCTGGGGCCTGTCGCGGCGCTGGCTTATCGCTTGCTGGCCCTGGCGGCCGAACACGGCAAGACTCCGGCGCTGGTGGAGCGGGCGACGCAATTGCGTCATGCCTTCGACTGGGTGCCGGTCAGGTTGCTGGCGGCCAGCTTCGCACTGGTGGGCAACTTCGTGGCGGTCAGCCGGGTGATGCTGCATGAGTTGCTCAACTGGAATATCAGCGCCGCGCAACTGATTGCCCGCATCGGCCGTGTTGCCAGCGAAGTCCCGGCACCTGTCATGGGCGCCGATGGCGTGACCAGCCTCGATATGCTCTGGGAGTTGCTGGTGCGCGCCGCAGTCGTCTGGTATGCGGGTTTTGCGCTGTGGACATTGTTGATCTGATCTGTAGGCGCGAATTCATTCGCGAACAGGCCACCCGAACAACTCACAGGCATTGCGCGTACTCACTTGTGCTAACTGCTCCGGGCTGACGTTCAACAGCCCGGCCAGCGCCCGGGATATTTCCGGCAAATGCTCTGGACTATTGCGCTGATTCGGATACATCGCCGGAGCCATGTCCGGCGAGTCGGTTTCCAGCACAATGCTTTCCAGTGGCAGCTCGGCGATGACCCGGTGCATGCGTAGCGCCTGCGGCCAGGTCGCGGCACCGCCAAGGCCGAGCTTGAACCCCAGCCTGATATATTCCCGAGCCTCTTCTCGACTGCCGGCAAACGCATGGATGATCCCGCTGCGTTTGAGCTTGTGACGCTTGAGCGTCGCGATCACATCCGCGTGGCTGCGCCGTACATGCAACAGCGCCGGTAGATTGAAGTCAGCCGCCAGTTGCAGTTGCGCCTCGAAGACCTGCTGCTGGTTCTGGCGGTCCGGGTTTTCGACGTAGTAATCCAGCCCGATCTCCCCCACAGCGCACAGTTGAGGGTGGCCTTTGAGGCGGCTCAACCAGTCGCCGAGTTCAGTCAGATGCTCGGTGCGATGCTCGTCGATGTAGACCGGATGCAGGCCGAACGCCGCATACAGCGCCGGATGCTCCAGTGTCAGGTCCCATAGCCGCTTCCAGTTCCGCTGATAAACCCCTAGCACCACCATGCGCTCCACGCCCAGGGTGCGGCACTTGTCGAGCACCTGTTGACGATCATCGTCGAAGTCCGGGAAATCCAGGTGAGTGTGGGTGTCGATCAGCATTGCCGGTCAGCCCTCGTGAATCCGCTGCTTGAAGGTCCGCACGATGGCATGCACGCCGGGTTCGTACTGATCGTTTTCGATGGCGGCCAGTGCCAGTTGCAGGGCCTTTTCGGCAATCAACTGATGTTGCTGGGCCATTGCATTGACCGGCAGCGGCAGGAAGTCCAGCAACTGGGTGTCACCGAAAGTGCCCAGGTGTAATTGCGCCGGGTTGAGTGACTGGCTTTGCAGCACATCGAAAACACCTTGCAGCAGCACGTAGGACGTTGTGATCAGCGCATCGGGCAAGTGCCCCAGGCGTTGCAGCATGTCACTCATCAGACGCTGGCCGCACTCGCGGCTGAACGCTTCGCCATGTTCGATCGTGGTCGTGCCGGTAAAGCCACCGAGCGCATGCCGGAAACCGTCGGCACGCGACTGGCTGACGCTTAGTTCAGGGCGCGCACCCAGCAAGGCGATGTGTTCGGGATTCGTCTGTAACAGGCTGCGGGTGAGTTGCAGGCTGGCGTCGTGGTCATCGCTGACCACCGAGCAGAAGAACTCGGCGTTCATTTCCCGGTCAATGGCGATGATCGGCAGGCCTTTGTTCTGCAGTTCGCGGTAACTGTCGTTACTGGCGGGCAGGCAACTGGCGACCAGCAACGCATCGCAGCGTCGGGCACGAAAGACCTGCAGCAGTTGCAGTTCGCTGGCGGGATCGTCGTCGGAGCTTGCGATCAGCAACTGATAGCCGCGGGCGCGGGCGCCTTGCTCCAGCAGCTTGGCGATACGGGCGTAACTGGGGTTTTCCAGGTCCGGCAGTATGAAGCCCAGGGTACGGCTGTGACGAGTACGCAAGCCGGCGGCTTGAGGGTTGGGGCGGAAGTCATGTTGTTCGACAACCGCCTTCACACGCTCGACGGTCGCGGGGCTGATGCGTTGCTGTTCGGCCTTGCCATTGATCACGTAACTGGCGGTGGTGACGGAAACACCTGCCAGACGCGCAATATCGCTGAGTTTCACGCGAAAAGTTCCTTTTCGTGGTTGTCTCTTATCAACGAGGAGTTTCGCTGATCGCGGAGCATCTTTACACCAGACCATAGGGGATGCCCAAGTGCTCGGTGTATTTTGAGACGTCTCCTACAGCTATCGGACCGACTGGGCTTCAACGAGAGGCCATAATCGAGTAACGTGCCGTGCAATTGTAGGTTAAACGATTCAGCAAGCTGATATTTGCTGCAAATCAGGATGAAATTGCAATCCGACAGGCAGTACTTTCATCTCCCAAGCTGTCGATCACTCAATGGTCGTCATTAAAACAAGAATCAGGTAGCGCTCTGGCGCTGCACAGGAGTCAGGACATGCTCGAACTTTCTCTGGAGCAAATATCCATGGGCCGCACGGCTGTGGATAAGTCGGGCGCGTTGCAACTGATCGCCGATCATCTGGTCGCTGACGGTCTGGTTGCCGAGGGTTACCTCAACGGGCTGATGAATCGCGAGCAGCAAGGCTCTACCTTTCTTGGCCAAGGCATCGCAATCCCCCATGGCACCCCTGAAACCCGCGACCTGGTGTTCAGTACCGGCGTGCGCCTGATGCAATTCCCTGAAGGCGTGGATTGGGGCGACGGGCAAATCGTTTACCTGGCCATCGGTATTGCTGCCAAGTCAGACGAGCACTTGCGGCTGCTGCAACTGCTGACCCGTGCATTGGGCGAAGCGGATCTGGGCCAGGCCCTGCGCGAGGCGAAAACCCCGGAAGATCTGCTGCGGCTCTTGCAGGGCGCACCTCAGGAACTGGCCCTCGACGCACAGATGATAAGCCTCGGCGTATCGGCCGACGATTTTGAAGAGCTGGTCTGGCGCGGTGCGCGTCTGTTGCGCCGTGCCGATTGCGTCAACAATGGCTTTGCCGCGATTCTCCAGCAAGTAGAAGCCTTGTCGTTGGGTGATGGCCTGTGGTGGCTGCACAGCGAGCAGACGGTCAAGCGTCCTGGTCTGGCCTTCGTGACACCGGACAAACCTCTGCGCTATCTGGGCCAACCCCTGACAGGGCTGTTCTGCCTGGCCAGCCTCGGGGAAGCTCACCAGACACTGCTTGAGCGCCTGTGCTCGCTGTTGATCGAAGGGCGTGGTCACGAACTGGGCCATGCCACCAACAGCCGCGTCATCCTGCAAGCCCTGGGCGGTGAGTTGCCCGCCGAGTGGCCGACCCTGCAGATTGGCCTGGCCAACGCCCACGGCCTGCATGCCCGTCCAGCCAAGGTGCTGGCGCAACTGGCCAAGGAGTTTGAAGGCGAGATTCGTGTGCGCGTGGTGGAAACCGGCGAAACCGCAGTGTCGGCCAAGAGCCTGAGCAAGCTGCTCAGCCTCGGTGCCCGTCGCGGGCAGACGCTGGAATTCATTGCTGAGCCGAGCATTGCGCAAGACGCTTTGCCTGCCTTGCTGGCGGCTGTTGAGCAAGGCCTTGGTGAGGACGTCGAGCCATTGCCGGTCGCGACCGAGCCGCAACCTGCTCCCCAAAAAGCTGCCCTGGCCAAGGCCGTTGCGGCACCCCTCGATGGTGCCGTGCTGCAAGCCGTCTCGGCCTCGCCGGGCATTGCCATCGGGCCTGCTCATGTTCAGGTGCTGCAAGCCTTCGATTATCCAGAGCAGGGCGAGTCTGTAGCTGCCGAGCGTGAGCGCCTGCAACAGGCCCTTGCCGAAGTGCGCCGGGATATCGAAAACCTGATCCAGCGCAGCAAGGCCAAGGCCATTCGCGAAATTTTCATCACCCACCAGGAAATGCTCGATGACCCGGAGCTGGGCAGCGAGACCGAACTGCGCCTGAACAAGGGCGAAAGCGCCGCTGCCGCCTGGGCCGGAGTGATCGATGCCGCCGCTTCCCAGCAAGAGCAGTTGAATGATGTGCTGCTGGCCGAGCGTGCTGCGGATCTGCGGGATGTCGGGCGCCGTGTGCTGGCGCAAATATGTGGCGTCGAAACCGTTGCCGCTCCCGACGAACCTTACATTCTGGTGATGGATGAAGTCGGCCCGTCTGACGTGGCGCGACTGGACCCGGCGCATGTCGCGGGCATCCTCACCGCTCGGGGTGGCGCAACGGCGCACAGCGCTATCGTGGCCCGTGCCCTGGGTATTCCGGCGCTGGTGGGCGCTGGTGATGACGTATTGCAACTCAAGCCGGGCACCGTTCTGCTGCTCGATTGCCAGCGGGGTCGTCTGACTGTCGCGCCGGATGAGTCGGTCCTGCAGCGTGCCGTACAGGACCGCGATGCCCGTGAACAGCGTCTCAAGGCTGCAGCCGCCTCGCGCATGGAGCCTGCAGTGACTCGCGATGGTCATGCCGTCGAAGTCTTCGCCAACATCGGCGACAGCACCGGCACTCCGGCAGCGGTAGAGCAGGGCGCCGAAGGCATCGGCCTGCTGCGTACCGAATTGCTGTTCATGGCTCATTCCCAGGCACCGGACGAGGCGACTCAGGAAGCCGAATACCGTCGCGTGCTCACCGATCTGGGCGGTCGACCTCTGGTGGTCCGTACTCTTGACGTCGGCGGTGACAAACCGTTGCCGTACTGGCCCATCGACAAGGAAGAAAATCCGTTCCTCGGTGTGCGCGGCATTCGCCTGACCCTGCAACGCCCGGACGTGATGGAAAGCCAGTTGCGCGCCTTGCTGCGCTCAGCCGACAGTGGCCCGCTGCGCATCATGTTTCCCATGATCGGCACCGTTGAAGAGTGGCGTCAGGCCCGTGACATGACTCAGCGCCTGCGTGAAGAAATCCCGGTCAGCGATCTGCAACTGGGGATCATGATCGAGGTTCCGTCAGCGGCGTTGCTGGCACCGGTACTGGCCAGGGAAGTGGACTTCTTCAGCGTCGGCACCAATGACCTGACCCAATACACCATGGCCATCGACCGTGGCCATCCGACCCTTTCCGCTCAGGCGGACGGTTTGCACCCAAGCGTGCTGCAACTGATCGACATGACCGTGCGCGCCGCCCATGCCAATGGCAAGTGGGTGGGCGTGTGCGGCGAACTGGCGGCGGACCCGCTGGCGGTGCCGGTACTGGTCGGGTTGGGTGTGGATGAGTTGAGTGTTTCGGCGCGCAGCATTGGCGAGGTCAAGGCGTGCGTACGTGAACTGGAACTGAGCACCGCTCAAAAACTGGCGCAACAGGCGCTGACCGCAGGCAGCGCAGCCGAAGTGCGTGCGCTGGTGGAGGCTTTGTAATGGCGAAGATTCTTACCCTGACCATGAACCCGGCGCTGGACTTGACCGTGCAGTTGGGCCAGTTGGAGCTCGGGCAGGTCAATCGCAGCGACGCCATGCTCAGCCATGCGGCCGGCAAGGGCCTGAACGTGGCTCAAGTGTTGGCCGATCTGGGGCATGAGCTGACCGTGGCCGGGTTTCTCGGCATCGATAATCAACAGCCGTTCGAGTCCCTGTTCACCCGGCGTGGTTTTGTCGACGAGTTCGTGCGCGTGCCGGGCGAAACCCGCAGCAACATCAAACTGGCCGAAGGCAGTGGTCGCATCACGGATTTGAACGGTCCTGGCCCGCAGGTCAGCGAAGCGGCCCAGCAAGCCCTGTTCACCAGGGTCGAGCAGATTGCCACCGGTTTCGATGCCGTGGTGGTCGCTGGCAGCCTGCCTCGTGGCGTAACGCCCGAGTGGCTGCAAAAGCTCTTGCTCATGCTCAAGAGTCTCGGCCTCAAAGTAGCGCTGGACAGCAGCGGCCTGGCTCTGCGTGCCGGTCTTGCGGCAGGCCCTTGGCTGATCAAACCCAATACTGAAGAACTGGCCGATGCGCTCGATGCACCGATCATCTCCATTGCTGCCCAGGCCGAAGCGGCGACTCGCCTGCGTGCCCAGGGCATCGAGCATGTGGTGATTTCCCAGGGTTCCGAAGGTGTTCACTGGTTCAGTTCCAGCACCGCGCTGCATTCGCTGCCCCCGAAAGTCACCGTCGCCAGCACCGTAGGCGCCGGGGATTCTCTGTTGGCAGGCATGGTTCACGGTTTGCTCGGCGGCCATGAACCACAGAAAACCTTGCGCACGGCGACCGCGATTGCCGCCATGGCAGTGACCCAGATCGGTTTCGGCATTACCGATGCCGCCCAACTCAAACGACTTGAAAGCGGCGTCACTGTACGCAGCCTGACAGAACAATAAGAGAGGATCGTGATGAAGTTAGCCATTGTAACGGCCTGCCCGAACGGCAAGGTCAGCAGCGTCCTCAGCGCACGCTTGCTCGATGCGGCAGCCCAGCGTCAGGGTTGGGAAACCAGCGTCGAAGTCGTGGACCCGAACAAGCCCGAACAACACCTTTCGGCGCTGGATATCGAAGCGGCCGATCTGGTGCTGGTGGTCAACACCGGCCCGCTGGACCTGAGCCGTTTTGTCGGCAAGCGCCTGTTCCAGGACACGCCCGCTCATGCCTTGCAGGATGTGGACGGTTTCCTGAAGCGTGCCGCCGATGAGGCCCACGTCTATGCTGCGCCCGCGGCCGATGAGGCTATCGCTATCGGCAGCTCCGGCAGTCAGCCGCGCATTGTCGCCATTACTGCTTGCCCGACCGGCGTTGCGCACACCTTCATGGCAGCCGAGGCGATTCAGCAGGCTGCCAAGCGTCTGAACTACGACCTGCACGTGGAAACCCAGGGTTCGGTCGGGGCGCGAAACCCGCTCAGCCCGCAAGCCATTGCCGATGCGGACGTGGTGTTGCTGGCAACGGACATCGAGGTCAATACCGATCGTTTTGCGGGCAAGAAAATATATCGCTGCGGCACCGGCATTGCCCTCAAGCAATCCGATGCAACCCTGAAAAAAGCCTTGGCTGAGGGGCAGGTCGAGTCGGCGGATGAAGTGACCCAGTCACCGTCCAGAAAAGAAGGGACCGGCGTCTACAAGCACTTGCTGACCGGCGTGTCGTTCATGCTGCCGATGGTGGTGGCGGGTGGTCTGCTGATTGCGCTGTCGTTCGTGTTCGGCATCAAGGCTTATGAGCAAGAGGGAACTCTGGCGGCAGCCTTGATGAAGATCGGCGGTGAGTCGGCATTCAAACTGATGGTGCCGCTGCTCGCAGGTTACATCGCATACTCCATCGCCGACCGTCCAGGCCTGGCGCCAGGCATGATCGGCGGCTTGCTGGCCAGTACGTTGGGCGCGGGCTTCATCGGCGGTATTGTGGCCGGTTTCCTGGCGGGCTATAGCGCGTGGTTGATCAATCGTTACGCACGCTTGCCAGCCAGCGTTGAAGCACTCAAGCCGATTCTCATCATTCCGTTGCTGTCGAGCCTGTTCACCGGCCTGGTCATGATCTATGTGGTGGGTCAGCCGGTTGCGGGCATGCTCGCCAGCCTGACCACCTTCCTGGACAGCATGGGCACCACCAACGCGATTCTGTTGGGTGTGCTGCTGGGCGCGATGATGTGCGTGGACCTGGGCGGACCGATCAACAAGGCTTCCTATGCGTTTTCCGTAGGCCTGCTTGCATCCCAGAGTTATGCGCCCATGGCGGCTGCGATGGCAGCCGGTATGGTGCCGCCGATCGGCATGGGCATCGCTACGATCCTGGCGCGCCGCAAGTTCGCGCAGAGCGAGCGTGAGGCTGGCAAGGCCGCGTTCGTGCTGGGGCTGTGTTTCATTTCCGAAGGCGCGATTCCTTTTGCCGCCAAGGACCCGCTGCGGGTGATTCCTGCCAGCGTGATCGGCGGGGCGCTGACTGGCGCACTGTCGATGTACTTCGGCTGCAAACTGATGGCGCCCCATGGCGGTCTGTTCGTGATGCTGATCCCCAACGCCATCAACCATGCCTTGCTGTATCTGCTGGCCATTGTCGTGGGCAGCGTGGCGACCGGCGTGATCTACGCAGTGCTCAAACGGCCTGAAGCGGTAGAGATGGAGCTGGCCAAAGCCACCGCCTGATACGTGGGCGCTGGCTGTCATATCCCTCCAACATTGGCCTGCTAGGTTTCCCCTTTCGTATCTTGAAAGGGGTTAACCATGAGCCAGTTCGATCTCAAGCGTCGTCGTGTGATTCAGGCTGTCGGAGCCGGTTTTCTGCTGCCGGGCCTGGCACCGGCAGTCATTGCTTCGGTGCAGGATCGCCCGAAGATGACCGACGGTGTGCAGTCCGGTGATCTGCTGGGTGATCGGGCAATGGTCTGGAGTCGCAGCGACCGGCCATCGCGCATGGTGGTCGAATGGGACACCCGCAGCATGTTCCCCAATCCGCGTCGGCTGGTGTCGGCGCTGGCCGATCAGCGCACCGACTTCACGGCCCGGGTCGAACTGAGCGGCCTGCCTGTGGATCAGGCGATTTTCTACCGCGTTCATTTCGAGGATGCCCAGTCGGGTGTCGCCAGCGAGCCCTGGTTCGGCCATTTGCGCAGCATGCCGCAACAGCGCCGTGACATCCGTTTTGTGTGGAGTGGCGACACCGTCGGCCAGGGCTTCGGCATCAACCCGGACATTGGCGGCATGCGCATCTACGAAGCCATGCGCCTGCGTTTGCCTGACTTCTTTATCCACAGCGGCGACACCATTTACGCCGACGGTCCGGTCCCGGCGCAGATCACCACTGAAGGTGGTCGTATCTGGCGCAACATCACCAGCGAAGCGAAAAGCAAGGTTGCCGAGACCCTGGACGAGTATCGCGGCAACTACCGCTACAACCTGATGGATGAAAACCTGCGCCGCTTCAATGCCGAGGTGCCGCAGATCTGGCAGTGGGACGACCACGAGGTCACCAACAACTGGTCGCCCAGCAAGCAGCTGGATGATCGCTACAAGGTCAAGGACATCCAGTTGCTGTCGGCTCGCGGGCGGCAAGCCTTTCTGGAATACGCACCCATGCGTTTGCAGCAGGCGGATAACGGCGGGCGCATCTACCGCAAAATCCCTTATGGCCCGATGCTCGATGTGTTCGTGCTGGACATGCGCAGTTATCGCGATGGCAATGACGCCAACCTGGCAGACAAGCCGGGGCCGACCACGGCCTTTCTGGGCCGTGAGCAACTGGACTGGCTCAAGGGCGAGCTCAAGGCCTCAAAGGCGCAATGGAAAGTCATCGCGGCAGACATGCCCATTGGTCTTGGTGTCCCGGACGGCGAAGTCAGTCCTGGTGTGGCGCGCTGGGAAGCCATAGCCAACGGCAACGATGGCCCGGCCCTGGGGCGCGAACTGGAAGTGGCCGAGCTGCTCGGTTTTCTTCGTGCGCAAAAGATCCGCGATTGCGTCTGGCTGACGGCTGATGTGCACTATTGCGCTGCTCATCACTATCAACCGGATCGTGCGGTATTCCAGGATTTCGACCCGTTCTGGGAGTTCGTGGCCGGGCCGCTCAACGCGGGCAGCTTCGGTCCCAACGCACTGGACAAGACCTTCGGCCCTGAACTGGTCTTCCAGAAAGCCCCGCCCGCCCAAAACACCTCGCCCTTTGCAGGCTTCCAGTTCTTCGGGGAAGTGAACATCGATGGCCAGACTGCAGAAATGACCGTAACCCTGCGGGATCTGGATGGAGTGTCAGTGTTTGAGCGTAAGTTGCAGCCAGTGACTTAGCAGCCCGTCGCCAGCAAGCTGCCTCCCACAGATTGGGATCAATGCCCAGCTTCTTGTGGGCGCTTCATACCCCTGTGGGAGGCAGCTTGCTGGCGACAGCGGTGTGACGAACTGAAATTCCTTGCAACACCTTCACTCCCTGCTGGCTTATGATGAGGGACCTAACGACAGGACCAGGTCTGCGGCATGCTGGCTATTTTTCTTGAAACCCTGAACATCACCGCGCCTGTATTTGCCATGCTGTTCCTGGGTGTGATCCTCAAGCGCATCCATGCGATCAATGATGGCTTTATCGTCGTGGCTTCGGGTCTGGTGTTCAACGTCACCATGCCGGCTCTTCTGTTTCTGGGGATCATTCACGCCAACCTGAATGAAGCGTTGCAACCCAAGCTGCTGATTTTCTTCAGCGTTGCGACCCTGCTGAGTTTCGCGGCCACCTGGGGCTGGGCGATCTGGCGTTGCCCACCTGAAGATCGGGGTGTGTACGTCCAGGGCGCGTTTCGTGGCAACAATGGCGTAGTGGGCCTGGCGCTGGCTGCCAGTATGTATGGCGCGTACGGTATTTCCCTGGGGGCGATTCTCGCGGCATTGGTGATTGTGTTCTACAACGCGCTTTCGACCATTGTGCTGGCGGTCTACAGCCCAGTGATCAAGTCCGATCCGTGGAGCATCTTCAAGAGTGTGCTGGCCAATCCGCTGATCATCAGTGTCATCGTTGCCTCGCCTTTCGCCTATTTCGGCATCGGCCTGCCCAAATGGCTGGAAACCTCCGGCAGCTATCTGGCGCAGATGACCCTGCCGCTGGCGCTGATCTGTATCGGCGGCACGCTGTCGCTGGCGTCCTTGCGCAAAAGTGGCGCGTTGGCGATCAGTGCGAGCATGGTGAAAATGGTCTGGCTGCCACTGATCTGCACCTTTGCTGCGTGGCTGGTGGGCTTTCGCGGTGCGGAGCTTGGGATTCTGTTCCTGTACTTCGGCAGCCCGACGGCGGCAGCCAGTTACATCATGGCTCGCACGGCCAACGGCAATTACGAGCTGGCCGCCGCGATCATCGTCATCACCACGCTGGCGGCGGCTGTGACAACCAATATCGGGATCTTCCTGTTGCAGTGGGGCGGCTGGATCTAGTCGTCCGTCAATGTTGACGCCGCCAGGCCTTCACGATGCCAAAGGCTACTGCGATCCCCAGCAGCGGCAAGATGAACTGGAGCATCAGGTGCTCAAGCTTTTCGGCCAACAGCATGCCAGTACTGAACGACACGATATGCAGCCCGTAAGTCAGATATAACGCCAACAGCAACAGCCCTTCGAAGCGGGTGATGCGATAACCGGCGTAAAACAGCGGCAGGCAGAGCACGGCGACGCCGAGCATGATCGGCAGGTCGAACACCAGCGCGTTGGGAGATATCGACAACGGCACGGGCGAGATCAGCGCGGTCGCGCCCAGCACGCCCAGCAGATTGAACAGGTTGCTGCCGATCACGTTGCCCACCGCGATATCCCGCTCGCCGCGCAGGGCTGCGATCAGGGACGTCATCAGAGCGGGCAGGGATGTGACGATGGCCATCAGCGTCAGGCCGATTATCCTCTCTGAAAGCCCCAGATTGATTGCGACCACCACCGCCGCATCCACCAGCAGATGACCACCGAACGCCAGCAACAGCAGGCCGCTGGTCAGCAGGGCGATGCAGGTCAGTGAGCGTGGTTTTTCAGTGCTGTGGGTGTGCCCGTGACGTGCGCCATGACTGGCCTGGCGCAGGACGATGAACAGGCAGCCCAGCATCGTGCCCAGTAGCAGCACCCCGTCGAGCTTGCTGAATTCACCATTCCAGGACAGACCGATGACCAAAAGGCTGGCCCCGATCATCAGCGGGATATCGATGCGCAAGACCTGGCGGGCGACCCGCAGCGGAATGATCAGGGCGCACAGTCCCAACGTCACCAGCACATTGAAGATATTGCTGCCTATGACACTGCCTACGCCAATGTCGGTGCTGTCGGAAAACGCGGCTTGCAGGCTGACCGCCATCTGCGGCGCGCTGCTGCCCAGTGCGACGACCGTCAGGCCGATGATCAGCGGACGAATATTGAGGATGGAGGCCATGCGTACGGCGGCGCGTACTGACAGCTCGGCGCCGATCAGCAACAGCAGAAGACCACTCACCAACTGGATGAGCGCGGGGGCGGGAAGGTTCGATAGCTGGATAATTCCGGGTGTCCTCAGTCGAGGCTCTGGACGCGCACTGGCGCGGTTCCGCTGCGCAGCATGCCCAGTTGTTCGGCGGCTTCGCGGGATACGTCGATCAGTCTGCCTCGTACATGAGGACCGCGATCGTTGATGCGCACGACAACAGTCTTGTCGTTGTCGAGGTTGGTGACCTTGACGCGGGTACCGAAAGGCAGCTCGCGATGGGCAGCGGTCAATGCATTCTGATTGAAGGGTTCGCCACTGGCGGTACGCTTGCCGTGATGTCGGGCACCGTAATACGAAGCGCGACCGGTTTCGTCGTAGCCGTGGGGATCGATGTCATGACTGGCGCAACCGGCCAGAAGGGTGAACAGGGAACAGGCAGTGGCAAGTCGGCGCATGGGTCTAATCCTGTGATGCCTGTTTATGTGGGAGCGGATTCATCCGCGAAAAGCCCGGAATAAGACTTTCGCGAATAAATGCGCTCCTACGGCTTGGGTCAGCCTTCGAGCTTGGCCTTCAGCAGTTCGTTCACTTGCTGCGGATTGGCCTTGCCTTTGGAGGCTTTCATTGCCTGACCGACGAAGAAACCGAACATCTTGCCGCGCTTGGCTTCGTCTGCGGCGCGGTACTGTTCGACCTGTTCGGCATTGGCGGCGAGCATTTCGTCGAGCATCGATTCGATGGCACCGCTGTCGGTGACCTGCTTCAGGCCACGCTTCTCGATGACTTCGTCGGCGCTGCCTTCACCATTGGCCATGGCTTCAAACACCATCTTGGCGATCTTGCCGGAAATGGTGTTGTCCAGAATGCGCTTGAGCATGCCGCCCAGTTGCTCGGCACTGACTGGCGATTCGTCGATTTCCAGGCCTTGCTTGTTCAGCAGGCTGCCCAGCTCGACCATGACCCAGTTGGCCGCCAGCTTGGCGTCGCCGCCAATGCTCACGACCTGCTCGAAGTAATCGGCTTGCTCGCGGCTGGAAGCCAGCACGCTGGCGTCGTAGGCCGACAGGCCGAACTGGCTCTGGAAGCGCTCGCGTTTCTGTGGCGGCAATTCCGGCAGGGTGGCGCGGGTTTCGTCGAGGAACGAGTCTTCGATGATGACCGGCAACAGGTCCGGATCGGGGAAGTAACGGTAGTCGTTGGCTTCCTCCTTGCTGCGCATGGCGCGGGTTTCGTTGGTGTTCGGGTCGTACAGGCGAGTCTGCTGGATGACCTTGCCACCGTCTTCGATCAGGTCGATCTGGCGCTGGATCTCGCTGTTGATCGCTTTCTCGATGAAGCGGAACGAGTTGACGTTCTTGATCTCGCAGCGGGTACCGAACTCGACCTGGCCTTTTGGGCGAATCGATACGTTGCAGTCGCAGCGCAGCGAACCTTCGGCCATGTTGCCGTCGCAGATGCCCAGATAACGAACCAGCGCGTGGATGGCCTTGACGTAAGCCAC
This sequence comes from Pseudomonas sp. Irchel 3A18, assembly GCF_900187465.1. Lineage (NCBI taxonomy): Bacteria > Pseudomonadati > Pseudomonadota > Gammaproteobacteria > Pseudomonadales > Pseudomonadaceae > Pseudomonas > Pseudomonas sp. Irchel 3A18. Next base: position 107,403 of record NZ_FYDI01000006.1, on the reverse strand, counting down.
GGCTTCCTTGGCGCTGCGCATGTCCGGTTCCGAAACGATTTCCAGCAGCGGCGTACCGGCGCGGTTCAGGTCGATGCCGGTCATGCCGCTGTAGTCTTCGTGCAGGCTCTTGCCCGCATCTTCTTCCAGGTGAGCGCGGGTGATGCCGATGCGCTTGACCGTGCCGTCTTCAAGGGTGATGTCCATATAGCCCTTGCCGACGATCGGCAATTCCATCTGGCTGATCTGGTAACCCTTGGGCAGGTCCGGGTAGAAGTAGTTCTTGCGGGCGAACACGTTGTGCTGACCGATTTCGGCATTGACCGCCAGGCCGAACTTGACGGCCATGCGTACCGCTTCCTTGTTGAGCACCGGCAACACGCCCGGCATGCCCAGATCCACAAGGCTGGCCTGAGTGTTGGGCTCGGAGCCGAACGTGGTGGCGCTGCCGGAGAAAATCTTCGATTGGGTCGAAAGCTGGGTGTGAATCTCCAGCCCGATGACGACTTCCCATTGCATAGTAAGTTGCTCCTCAGAAGCCTTCAGGTGTGCGTGTGTGCCAGTCAGTGACTTGCTGATACTGATGGGCCACATTCAACAGACGGCCTTCCTGGAAATACGGCGCAAGCAGTTGCACACCCACCGGCAGGCCGTCGACGAAGCCGGCAGGCATGGACAGGCCCGGCAGACCCGCGAGGTTGGCGGTGATGGTGTAGAAGTCTTCCAGATACGCAGAAACCGGATCGTTGTTCTTGGCGCCGATTTTCCAGGCCGGGTTTGGCGTGGTCGGGCCGAGAATCACGTCGACTTCGGCGAAGGCGTTCATGAAGTCGTTCTTGATCAGGCGGCGAATCTTCTGCGCTTGCAGGTAATAGGCGTCGTAGTAGCCAGCCGACAGGGCGTAGGCACCGACCATGATGCGACGCTGTACTTCAGGGCCGAAGCCTTCGGCGCGGGAGCGCTTGTACAGGTCGGTCAGGTCTTTTGGCTCTTCGCAGCGATAGCCGAAGCGTACGCCGTCGAAGCGCGACAGGTTGGACGAGGCTTCTGCCGGAGCGATGACGTAGTACGCAGGAATCGCGTGCTGGTTGTTCGGCAGGCTGATTTCCTTGACGATCGCGCCGAGCTTTTCCAGCTCCTTGACGGTTTCGTGTACCCGCTGTGCGATGCGAGGGTCCAGACCTGCGCTGAAGTACTCTTTCGGAAGGCCGACGCGCAGGCCCTTGAGCGAGGTATTGAGGCTGGCGGAGTAATCCGGCACAGGCTCATCGATGCTGGTGGAGTCCTGCGGATCGAAGCCGGCCATGCCTTGCAGCAGCAGGGCACAGTCTTCGGCAGTGCGGGCCATGGGGCCAGCCTGATCGAGGCTGGACGCGTAGGCGATCATGCCCCAGCGGGAAACGCGACCGTAGGTCGGTTTCAGGCCGGTCAGGTTGGTCAGTGCGGCTGGCTGGCGAATCGAGCCGCCGGTGTCGGTGCCGGTGGCCGCAGGCAGCAGGCGTGCCGCAACGGCAGCCGCCGAACCGCCGGACGAACCGCCGGGAACGTGCTCCAGAGCCCAGGGGTTTTTCACCGCGCCGTAGTAGCTGGACTCGTTGGCCGAACCCATGGCGAATTCGTCCATGTTGGTCTTGCCAAGTGTCACGGTGCCCGCGGCCGCCAGTCGGGCAACTACGGTGGCGTCGTACGGTGCCTTGAAGTTGTCGAGCATGCGCGAGGCGCAACTGGTGCGGATGCCCTGGGTGCAGAACAGGTCCTTGTGCGCCAGAGGCGCGCCCAGCAGGGCGCCGTTCTCACCGCCAGCGCGACGTGCGTCGGCAGCCTGGGCCTGAGTGATCGCCAGGTCTTCGGTGAGAGTAATGAAGCTGTTGAGCTGAGGGTCGAGCTGCGCGATGCGCGCCAGCAGGACACGGGTCAGTTCTTCGGAGGAAAACTTTTTATCGGCGAGTCCGCGGGCGATCTCGGCCAGAGTCATTTGATGCATGCAGGCTCTTTCCCTTACTCGATGACTTTCGGAACCAGATAAAGCCCGTCCTGGACCGCTGGTGCGATGGCTTGGTAAGTGTCGCGACGATTGTGCTCTGTAACGGCGTCTTCGCGCAGGCGCTGGGAAGCTTCCAGCGGGTGAGCCAGAGGTTCGATGCCTGTGGTATCGACCGCTTGCATCTGATCGACCAGCCCAAGAATGCTGTTAAGTGCTTCGGTAGTACGCGGGATATCGGCGTCATCCAGGCCCAGTCGGGCCAGATGGGCGATCTTTTCCACGTCGGAGCGTTCAAGCGCCATGGGGTATCTCCAGTGGAATGCCGGCGAATCGGTCTGCCAGCAAATTGCGGAACACCACCGCATTTATGCGGTCTTAAAGCCGCTAATGTCGCGGGGTGTGTTCAGAAAACCGCCAATTTAACATATTGGCTCCTTGCCCAAAATCCCTGTCGTTGTTAGAGTTTGCCGCACTTTTTTACCCACGCGTTCCCTAGGGTCCCATATCCCATGTTCAAGAAACTGCGTGGCATGTTTTCCAGTGATCTTTCCATCGACCTGGGCACTGCCAACACCCTTATTTACGTGCGTGAGCGCGGTATCGTTCTGAATGAACCTTCTGTAGTTGCAATTCGTACTCATGGCAACCAGAAGAGTGTCGTGGCTGTCGGTACAGAAGCCAAGCGTATGCTGGGCCGTACTCCAGGCAACATCGCAGCCATTCGTCCAATGAAAGACGGCGTCATCGCCGACTTCAGCGTGTGCGAAAAGATGCTGCAGTATTTCATCAACAAAGTTCACGAAAACAGCTTTCTGCAGCCCAGCCCTCGCGTGCTGATCTGCGTGCCGTGCAAATCCACTCAGGTCGAGCGTCGCGCCATTCGCGAATCGGCTCTGGGCGCCGGTGCCCGTGAAGTATTCCTGATCGAAGAGCCAATGGCCGCTGCCATCGGTGCCGGTCTGCCGGTTGAAGAAGCCCGTGGTTCGATGGTCGTCGATATCGGTGGTGGTACCACTGAAATCGCTCTGATCTCGCTCAACGGCGTGGTCTATGCCGAATCCGTACGTGTCGGCGGCGACCGCTTCGACGAAGCGATCATCACTTATGTGCGTCGCAACTACGGCAGCCTGATCGGTGAATCCACCGCAGAGCGCATCAAGCAGGAAATCGGCACAGCCTATCCAGGTGGCGAAGTTCGTGAAGTCGACGTGCGCGGCCGTAACCTGGCCGAAGGCGTTCCACGTGCCTTCACCCTCAACTCCAATGAAGTGCTCGAAGCCCTTCAGGAGTCTCTGGCGACTATCGTTCAGGCCGTCAAGAGCGCCCTGGAGCAATCTCCGCCAGAACTGGCTTCCGATATCGCCGAGCGTGGTCTGGTGCTGACCGGTGGTGGCGCATTGCTGCGCGATCTGGACAAGCTGCTGGCCCAGGAAACCGGTCTGCCGGTCATCGTTGCCGAAGACCCGCTGACCTGTGTGGCGCGTGGTGGTGGCCGTGCGCTGGAAATGATGGATAAGCACACCATGGATCTGCTCTCCAGCGAGTAATTCGCCGGGGTGCTGTTCATAGGGTCTTTTGTATGCAGGTAGCGCTTGTGCTACCTGTATGCGTCAGGCTGACGCCGAAACAAGGTGCCTATTTTTTTCATCTGTCCAGGCCGGTTCATACCCCATGAATAACAGCCAATTGAAGCTCGATCCTTTGATCGCATGCCCGGGAGGAGCGGCCTATTAAACCGCTTTTCGCAAAAGGCCCTTCGCTGGGCGTACGTCTTCTGGTACTGGTCGTGCTGTCGGTCGCGTTGATGGTGGTGGACGCACGCTTCACGATCCTCAAGCCCGTGCGCAGCCAGATGTCGCTGGTATTGATGCAGACCTACTGGATCGTCGATCTGCCGCAGCGCATGTTTCAGGGCGTTGCCAGCCAGTTCGGCAGCCGTACCGAGCTGATCGCCGAAAATGAGAAACTCAAGACCGAAACCCTGCTCCTGCAAGGTCGCCTGCAAAAGCTGGCGGCACTGACCGAGCAGAACGTTCGCCTGCGCGAGTTGCTCAACTCTTCGGCGCTGGTCAACGAGAAGGTCGAAGTCGCCGAGTTGATCGGCATGGACCCGAACCCCTTCACCCACCGCATCATCATCAACAAGGGCGAGCGCGATGGCGTTGTCCTGGGCCAGCCGGTGCTCGATGCCCGTGGCCTGATGGGGCAGGTGGTCGAACTGATGCCCTACACCTCGCGTGTCCTGTTACTGACGGACACCACCCACAGCATTCCCGTGCAGGTCAACCGCAATGGCCTGCGCGCCATTGCCAGCGGCACCGGTAACCCGGAACGCCTGGAGTTGCGGCATGTGGCGGATACCGCTGACATCAAGGAAGGCGATCTGCTGGTCAGTTCCGGCCTCGGTCAGCGCTTCCCGGCGGGTTATCCGGTAGCAACCGTCAAGGAAGTCATTCATGACTCCGGGCAGCCGTTTGCCATTGTGCGCGCCGTTCCCACTGCTGCCTTGAACCGCAGTCGCTATCTGCTGCTGGTGTTCTCCGATGGCCGCTCTCCGGAAGAGCGCGCGGCTGATGCGGCGCAGGCCCAGGAGTCCATCGATAAAGGCCTTGAGCCGACCGTCGCGCCAACGATTCCACCGCTGTCACCGGCTTTCCCGATGGTGCCGATGCCAACGGTTCCATCGTTCCCGACCAGCACCACTCACGCCAGGCCGGCTGCCCAGGGTGCTTCGGCTCCGGCTGCAACCCCGGCTCCGGCAACCCAGCAAGCCCCGGCGCGGCCTGCTGCAAGACCTGCCACGTCACAGCCTCCTGCGTCTGCACCTTCCAACTCTCGGGAGCGAATCGATGGTTAGTCATGTTTCCGGGCGCAATGGCTGGGTGGTCTGGTTCACCTTCGCCATCGGCCTGTTGCTGAGTATTTCGCCACTGCCGCAGTTCATGGAAATTTTTCGTCCGCTGTGGCTGGCGTTGCTTTTGAGTTTCTGGGTCCTTGCTCTGCCGCAAAAGGTCGGCATGACCACTGCCTGGCTGCTGGGCTTGATGGAAGACGTGCTATACGGCAATTATCTGGGTCAGAACGCCTTGATCCTGACGTTGATCGCGTTTCTGGTCATGTCTTTGCAGCAACGTCTGCGCATGTTCCCCATGTGGCAGCAATGCCTGGTGCTGCTGGTGGTCTTTGGTCTGGCGCAGCTCGTGCAGCTGTGGATCAGCGCCTTGAACGGCAATCGACAGCCAACCCTGGCGCTCGTGCTGCCCGCACTGGTCAGCGCCTTGTTGTGGCCATGGGTGAGTTATGGTCTGCGTGGGTTGAGCAAGCGTTTGAAAATCAACTAAGCGCAGCGTGAGCGCAGGACTGCGTCGTGCTGCGCTTATCGTCACAGACACGGAGATGTCCTTATGCCCTTGCTCTATCTGGCCTCTGGCTCACCGCGCCGGCGTGAACTGCTCACTCAGATCGGTGTGCCTTTCACTGCGCTCAGTGCGCAAATCGACGAAACCCCTCTGAACGATGAAGCCCCGACGGCCTATGTCGAGCGTCTGGCGCGTGGCAAGGCCGCGGCCGGTCTGGCCTTGCTGGGCGATGAAGACGCTTGCGTGCTGGGTGCCGATACCGCTGTGGTGCTTGATGGTCGCATTCTGGGCAAACCGGTGGATCAGTCCGATGCGCTGGCAATGCTGGCTGCTCTTTCCGGGCGTGAACATCAGGTACTGACCGCCATTGCGCTGGTCGATCGCCAGCGCAGCGAGGCTCGCATCGTGACCAGTCGCGTGCGCTTTCGCCCTGTCGAACCCCATGAAGCCCGGACCTACTGGGCCAGCGGCGAGCCTCAGGACAAGGCGGGCAGTTATGCTGTCCAAGGCCTTGCAGCGATTTTCGTCGAAGAGCTGCATGGCAGCTATTCTGGAGTCGTTGGGCTACCTCTGTGCGAAACCGCAGAACTGCTGGGCAGTTTCGGCATACCCTGTTGGCAATGCCTGGAAGGTGAAAAGCCATGAGTGAAGAGATTCTGATCAATATCACCCCGATGGAGTCGCGGGTGGCAGTGGTGGAAAACGGTGTCCTGCAGGAGGTCCATGTCGAGCGGACCCAGCGTCGCGGCATCGTCGGCAATATCTACAAAGGCAAGGTGGTGCGGGTGCTGCCCGGCATGCAGGCCGCGTTCATCGATATCGGTCTGGATCGTGCAGCCTTCATTCATGCGTCGGAAATCTCCATGCGTGAAGGCCCGGCAGTGGAAACCATCAGCTCCCTGGTCCATGAAGGCCAGAGTCTGGTCGTGCAGGTCACCAAGGACCCGATTGGCAGCAAGGGCGCACGCCTGACCACGCAATTGTCGATTCCGTCGCGCTATCTGGTGTACATGCCGCGCACGGCTCACGTGGGTATTTCCCTGAAGATCGAGGATGAAGGTGAGCGCGAGCGACTCAAGAAAGTCGTCAGCGATTGCGTGGCACTGGAAGGCATCAAGGAAGCAGGCGGCTTTATCCTGCGTACCGCCGCCGAAGGTGCGGGCGCCGACGAAATCCTTATGGACATCCGTTATCTGCGCAGGCTGTGGGACCAGATCGGCGAGCAGATCAAGACCATCAGTCCGCCCAACGTGATCTACGAGGATCTTGGCCTGGCGCTGCGCACACTGCGCGATCTGGTCAGCCCGCGTATCGAGAAGATCCGTATCGACTCCCGGGAAACCTTCCAGAAAACCACGCAGTTCGTGGCCGAGCTGATGCCGGAAATCGCCGACCGTCTGGAACATTACCCCGGTGAGCGTCCGATCTTTGATCTGTACGGTGTGGAAGACGAAATCCAGAAGGCGCTGGAGCGCAAGGTGCCGCTCAAGTCGGGTGGCTATCTGGTGGTCGACCCTGCCGAGGCCATGAGCACCATTGACGTCAACACCGGCGCGTTCGTCGGCCATCGCAATCTGGAAGAAACCATTTTCAAGACCAACCTGGAGGCCGCGACGGCCATTGCGCGGCAACTGCGTCTGCGCAATCTGGGTGGCATCATCATCATCGATTTTATCGATATGGAAGATGGCGAGCACCAGCGTCAGGTCCTGCGCACCCTGGAAAAACAGCTGGAGCGTGATCACGCCAAGACCAACATCATTGGCATCACCGAGCTTGGTCTGGTGCAGATGACCCGCAAGCGCACCCGTGAAAGTCTGGAGCAAGTATTGTGTGAGCCCTGCCACTGCTGTCAGGGACGCGGCAAGCTCAAGACGCCGGAAACCATCTGTTACGAGATTTTCCGCGAAATCCTGCGCGAAGCCCGGGCCTATCAGGCGGTGGGTTATCGGGTACTGGCCAACCAGCGCGTGGTTGACCGACTGCTTGATGAAGAGTCGGGCAATGTGGCGGAGCTGGAGAGCTTTATCGGACGCACCATTCGTTTTCAGGTAGAAACCATGTATTCACAGGAACAATATGACGTGGTGCTGCTCTGAAGTTGCTCGTATCGTGAAAGCGTGATGCCCACGACGACGAGCCGTACGCCCTTATAACGAGAATGATGCGTGGTAAATGAGCAAAACCTGTACCGGGCCGCACCTGCAGTACTAAACCGGGTTCATTTCAGCAACGCTGACTGCCGGGCTTTATTGCGGAGGGCTCTCTGAATGGAGCGTCTGTCCCGTTTCTTTTCTGCCCTGACTCGCTGGGGGCTGGGTCTTTGCGCGCTGGCGCTGATTCTGGCTGCCTTGTATGTAAGCCTCGGGCGTCAGTTGATGCCCATGGTCGCCGAGTACCGGGTCGACGTGGAGACTCGTGCCAGTGCAGCCCTTGGCATGCCGTTGAGCATTGGCAGTCTGGAAGGACGCTGGAGTGGGTTTTCTCCGGTGCTGGTTGCCCATGATGTGATGGTGGGCGAGGGCTCCAGTGCCTTGCGTCTTGATCAGGTCACGGTGTTGCCCGATATTCTGGGCAGCCTGAAAGCCCGGGATGTGCGTATCGCTCATCTTGAGGTCGGCGGCCTGCAGGTCATTTTCACGCAGGACAAGGACGGGGCCTGGGCAGTCCAGGGGCTGCCTGTTCAGGACAACGCCTCCCTCGACCCCGAGAAGCTGCTCAACCAGATGCAGGTTGTGTCGCGCCTGTCGCTGCTCGACAGCCAGGTGACACTGCAGCCTTTCGACGAATCGCCGCTGACCCTTACCTATGTCAACTTCACTCTGCTCACTGGCAGCTATCATCAGCGCCTCGATGCGCGCATGACCCTTCCGGACGGCCAACCGCTGAGCCTGAACCTGCGCTCGCGAATCCAGGCCAGCCAGTGGAAGGACGGCGAAGCCGATCTGTATCTGAGCCTGCCTCAGAGCGACTGGGCCAAGTGGCTGCCCAAGGCCCTGACCCGTGAATGGAAGGTTTCCACGCTCAAGACCGGTGGCGAGTTCTGGCTGAGCTGGGGCAAGGGGACTGTTCAACGTGGTGTCGCGCGTCTCAATGCACCACAGATCAAGACGGGTTATGCCGAGCGAAAGCCCGCAGTCATCGACAATCTGGCCCTCAATGCCTGGTTCCAGCGCAGCGATACAGGTTTTGACCTGACTCTGGATTCGCTGGCCATGAGTCTGGGCAAGGATCGCTGGGAAAGCCGTTTGAAGCTGACCCAGACGGTTGCCACCGATGGTCAGGAAGAACTCTGGCATGTGCAGGCCGACAGGCTGGATCTGACACCGGTCACGCCGCTGCTCGATTCCGTCGCGCCGCTGCCGGAAGGTTTTCGCACGGCGCTCAACAATCTCAAGGCTACCGGTGGGCTGCGCAATGTGCTGCTCGATTACCGGCCTCAGGCGGTGGGCGACAAGCGTCTGAGCTTTGCTGCCAATCTGGACAAGGTGGGTTTCAATGCCTATCACGGCGCTCCGGCAGCCGGAAACGTCAGTGGCGCCATCAGCGGCGATCTGGGGCAGGGCGAACTGCGTCTGGCCACCGATGACTTCATGCTGCATCTGGACCCGATCTTCAAGAATCCCTGGCATTACCTGAAAGCCAACGCACGCCTGACCTGGAAGCTGGATGATCAGGGCTTCACCCTCATCGCACCGTACATCAAGGTGCTGGGGGAGGAGGGCAAGATTGCCGCCGACTTCCTGATCCGTCTGCATTTCAACCACGATCAGGAAGACTACATGGACCTGCGGGTCGGCATGGTCGATGGCGATGGCCGCTATACCGGCAAGTACCTGCCAGCCGTGCTGAGCCCGGAACTGGACAAGTGGTTACGCACGGCGGTAGTGGGCGGTGCGGTCAACCAGGGCTATTTCCAGTATCAGGGTTCGCTTAACCATGGTTCGCCGGATACGGCCCGCGTCATCAGCCTGTTTTTCGATGTGCATGACGCCACTCTGGACTTCCAGCCGGGCTGGCCATCGCTCAAGGGCGTCGATGGTCAGGTCTATGTGGAAAACAGCGGCGTGAGGGTCAAGGCCAGTAAAGGGCAATTGCTCAATACCCAGGTCAGTAAAGTCGTGGTGAACATTCCCCACGCTCCGGCCGGGCAGCCGAGTCATCTGCTGGTGGATGGCGAGTTTGCCGGCACTGTGGCCGACGGCATGAAGATTCTCCAGGAAGCGCCCATCGGCACTGGCAGCACCTTTGCGGGCTGGCAGGGCGAAGGGCCGCTCAAGGGCAAGCTGAAGCTGGATATCCCGCTGGCCAAGGGAGTTGAACCCAAGGTCGCGGTGGATTTCAGTACTGAAGGCGCACGTTTGAAGATCGCCGATCCGGTGCTGGAGCTGACTCAGCTCAAAGGCGATTTCCGCTTCGACAGTGCCAAGGGTGTAAGCGGCAAGGGGATTCGTGCCCAAGTGTTTGATCGCCCGGTGACGGCCGAGGTCTTTGCCGAAGGCAAGCCTGGCGCCAACGTGACTCGTGTTGCTGGCAGCGGGCAGGTAGCACTGAAAAAGCTCACCGAATGGCTGGGCATTACTCAGCCGTTGCCGGTTTCAGGCGACTTGCCTTATCAACTGCAACTGACCCTCAACGAGGGCGACAGCTCGTTGCTCATCAATTCCGGGCTCAAAGGCGTGACGGTCGATCTGCCAGCACCGTTCGGCAAGGCCGCCGAAGAAGAGCGTGACAGTGAGTTTCACATGACGCTGCAGGGCGCCGAGCGGCGCTTTGATGCAGCTTATGGCGGGTTGGCGAATCTGGCTTTTGCCACGCCGGCTGGCAAGCTGGCCGAAGGGCGCGGAGAGCTGTTTCTGGGCCAGGGTAGCGCTGTGGTTCCCGATGCCAAGGGCTTGCGCATACGCGGCAACCTGTCGGAGCTGGACGTAGCGCCCTGGCAGGCCATTGCACAGCGCTATTCGGGTAACGATCCTGGCGGCAGTGCCAAGCAGTTGCTCAGTGGTGTGGACCTGCAGGTCGGCAAGCTGACGGCAATGGGCACGACTCTGGATCAGGTCCGGGTGCAGTTGCAGCGCAATGCCGCTGCCTGGGCGTTGTCTCTGGACAGCGCGCTGGTCAAGGGCTCGGCCACGTTGCCCGACAGCAAATCCGTACCCATTGGCATCGATCTGCTTTATGTGCGCTTGCCAGCTCCCGATCCAAACGCTGCCGTGGTCGAAAATCCGCCTGACCCACTGGCCGATGTTGATCCGGGCAAGATTCCCGCGACGGATATCAGGGTTGCCCAGTTGTTCCAGGGTGATCAATTGCTGGGGAGCTGGGCCTTGAAGATCAGGCCTTCGGCGACCGGTATTCGCCTGTCCGATATGAACCTTGAACTCAAGGGCATGCTGCTCAAGGGCGAAGGCAGTTGGGAAGGCGCGCCCGGCACGAGCAGCAGTTGGTTCAAGGGGCAGATCAGCGGCAACAATCTGGCTGACGTCCTCAAGGCCTGGGGCTTTGCGCCCACGGTCACCAGCGAAAGCTTCGAGATGGACGCCGATGGACGCTGGCCGGGTTCGCCTGCCTGGGTTGGGCTCAAGCGTTTCTCCGGTAGCCTGGACGCCACATTGCGTCAGGGCCAGTTCGTTGAAGTGGAAGGCGGCGCTCAGGCTTTGCGGGTGTTCGGCTTGCTGAACTTCAACTCCATTGGCCGTCGTCTGCGCCTGGACTTCTCCGACCTGCTGGGCAAAGGCCTGAGTTACGATCGGGTCAAAGGTTTGCTGGTGGCCAGTGACGGCGTTTACGTCACGCGCAAGCCCATTACCCTGACAGGGCCGTCGAGCAATCTTGAACTCAACGGCACGCTGGACATGGTGCGTGACCGGGTCGATGCCAAGCTGCTGGTGACCTTGCCGGTGACCAACAACCTGCCGATTGCCGCGCTGATTGTCGGTGCTCCGGCCATCGGTGGTGCGCTGTTTCTGGTGGACAAGTTGCTGGGCGATCGCGTTGCGCGTTTTGCCAGCGTGCAGTACAAGGTCGAAGGGCCATGGAAAGAACCGAAAATCACGTTCGACAAGCCTTTTGAAAAACCTCAATAGCGCGTCATGGAGTACAGTGGCGGCAGGCCATTTAAGGGAAGCGTCATGTCTTTTGCCGTGATTCAGATGGTCAGCCAGAGCGACGTGCAGGGCAATCTTGCCCAGGCCCGCAGGCTGTTGGAGCAAGCAGCCGAAAGCGGTGCGCGCCTTGCGGTGTTGCCCGAGAACTTTGCCGCCATGGGGCGTCGTGACGTTGCCGATATCGGCCGCGCCGAGGCCCGTGGACAAGGCCCGATCCTGCCATGGTTGAAACTGGCTGCCCGTGACCTCAAGTTATGGATTGTCGCCGGAACATTGCCACTGCCGCCCGATGACCAGCCGGAGGGCAAGGTCACGGCCTGCTCATTGCTGGTGGACGAGCAGGGCGAGCAGGTGGCCCGCTACGACAAGCTGCACCTGTTCGATGTCGACGTCGCGGACAATCGCGGTCGCTATCGTGAGTCCGATGACTATGCTCATGGGAACAACGTGGTGGTTGCCGACACCCCTGTGGGCCGTTTGGGCCTGAGTGTCTGTTACGACCTGCGCTTCCCGGAGCTTTACACCGCCCTGCGCGAAGCCGGGGCTGAATTGATTACCGCGCCGTCGGCCTTCACGGCAGTGACCGGCGCGGCGCATTGGGAAGTCCTGATCAGGGCACGCGCCATCGAAACCCAGTGTTATCTGCTGGCGGCCGCCCAGGGTGGGACTCATCCGGGGCCTCGGGAAACCTACGGGCACGCGGCAATTGTCGATCCATGGGGTCGCGTGCTGAGTCGGCAGGAACAGGGTGAAGCTGTGCTGCTGGCTGAACGGGACAATGAAGAACAGGCGTCCATACGGGCGCGGATGCCGGTGTCCAGTCACCGGCGCTTTTTTTCGCAGGACGCCGTGCGGCCTGCTTCGGAGTGAATATGAGTGGCTTGTCCTCTGTCAGCGAACATCTTCTGGCGCCCGGTGGCTTGACTCTGGATAGCCTGCAATCGGTTCTGGGCGAGCTGGCCGGCCCGGGAATCGATGCGGCTGACCTCTACTTTCAGGGGATGATCTCGGAGTCCTGGTCTCTTGAGGACGGCATCGTCAAGGAAGGCAGCTTCAACCTTGACCAGGGTGTCGGCGTGCGTGCGCAGTCGGGTGAGAAAACCGGTTTCGCCTACAGCAACGCGATCACTCTGGAAGCCTTGAACACGGCGGCCCGTGCCGCTCGCTCGATTTCCCGTGCAGGCCAGAATGGCCGGGTCCAGGCATTCACTTCTCAGGATGTGGCCCGGTTGTATGCACCGGATAACCCGCTGGAAGTGCTGACCCGTGCCGAGAAGGTCGAACTGCTCAAGAGCGTCGATGTTGCCACCCGTGCTCTGGACCCGCGTATCCAGAAGGTGTCGGTGAGCATGTCCGGCGTCTGGGAGCAGGTTCTGGTGGCTGCCGCCGATGGCACGCTCGCCTCCGATGTGCGGCCGCTGGTGCGTTTCAATGTCAGCGTCATCGTCGAGCAGAATGGTCGTCGCGAGCGCGGCGGTCATGGCGGCGGCGGACGTACCGACTACCGTTATTTTCTCGCTGAAGACCGAGCCATGGGCTACGCCCGCGAGGCGCTGCGTCAGGCACTGGTCAACCTTGAAGCGATTCCGGCACCGGCGGGCACCTTGCCTGTGGTGCTGGGTTCCGGCTGGTCCGGTGTACTGCTGCACGAAGCGGTCGGGCATGGCCTTGAGGGCGACTTCAACCGCAAGGGCAGTTCGGCCTATAGCGGCAGGATTGGCGAAAAGGTTGCTTCCAGCCTTTGCACCATCGTCGATGACGGAACGCTGGCCGGGCGTCGTGGCTCGCTGAGCGTGGATGACGAAGGCACGCCGACCGAATGCACAACCCTGATCGAGAATGGCATTCTCAAGGGCTACATGCAGGACAAGCTCAATGCGCGCCTGATGGGCGTCGCCCGCACGGGCAACGGTCGTCGCGAATCCTATGCACACCTGCCGATGCCACGCATGACCAACACCTACATGCTGGGCGGCGAGAGTGATCCACAGGAAATCATCGCTTCGGTGAAGAAAGGTATTTATTGCGCCAACCTGGGCGGTGGTCAGGTCGACATCACCAGCGGCAAGTTCGTGTTTTCCACCAGCGAAGCCTACCTGATCGAGGACGGCAAGATCACCGCTCCGGTCAAGGGGGCGACCCTGATCGGCAACGGGCCGGAAGCCATGAGCCGAGTGTCGATGGTCGGCAACGACATGTCCCTCGACAGCGGTGTGGGCGTGTGTGGCAAGGATGGCCAGTCAGTACCGGTGGGTGTTGGTCAGCCGACCCTGAAGATCGATGCGATCACGGTCGGTGGCACTGGCGGGTGAGGGTGTGACGGGGCTGACCCTTGCGATCAGCCCCAGGGTCGTGATCAACGCAGACCGCGTTGAATCTCGTCCAGATCACGGATGTATTTGAAGATTTTGCGGCTGGTGGCCGGCGGTTTGTTGCGTGCAACTTCGTGTTGAGCCTGACGGATCAATGAGCGCAGTTGCTGGCGGTCAGCGTCCGGGTAGTCGATGACGAACTTTTCCAGGTCGTCGTCGTTGCCCGAGATCAGGCGATCACGCCAGCGCTCCAGAGCGTGGAAGCGTTCGTTGTACTGGCGAGTGGAGGCATCGAGTTGGTCCAGCAATTCCAGAATGGCTTCCTGGTCCTGATCGCGCATCAGCTTGCCGATGAACTGGATGTGGCGCTTGCGGGCAATGTGCGCGGTGTGCTTCGGCGCATCCGCCAGAGCCTTGCGCAAGGCGTCGGTCAGAGGCAGCTTGGCCAGTACATCGGGTTTGAATGTCGTCAGTCGCTCGCCAAGATCAACCAGAGCATGCAGCTCGCGTTTTACCTGGCTTTTGCTTTTCTCCCCGTCGAGGGAGTCGTCGTAAGAATCAACCATGGGGGCCGTCCGCAAATAAACGCCGCCATGATAACCAGTCGAGGGCCGCTTGTCCGGTCCGGTCGGTATTCGGCGTGTGCCGAAAGCAGAATTTGATGGAGAAAATCATGAGTGCAACCCAAAGCGTCGGCCCTCAGGCCTTGCCCGAACTGCAGGAACAGGTCGAGCAGATCATTGCCGAAGCCAGGCGCCAGGGCGCCAGTGCCTGTGAAGTTGCCGTGTCGCTGGAGCAGGGGCTGTCGACATCCGTTCGTCAGCGCGAAGTGGAAACCGTAGAGTTCAACCGCGACCAGGGGTTTGGTATCACCTTGTACCTGGGTCAGCGCAAAGGCTCGGCCAGCACCTCGGCCAGTGGCGCAGACGCCATTCGCGAAACCGTGGCAGCAGCCTTGGCCATCGCCAAACATACTTCCGAGGACGAAAGCTCCGGCCTTGCCGATGCTGCGTTGATGGCCAGGGAGAACAAGGATTTCGATCTGTTCCATGCCTGGGACATCACCCCGGAGCAAGCCATCGAGCAGGCCTTGATCTGTGAAGCCGCAGCGTTTGACGCTGACAGCCGGATCAAGAACGCCGATGGCACCACGCTCAACGCCCATCAGGGTTGCCGGGTCTATGGCAACAGCAATGGTTTCATCGGTGGTTACGCTTCGACACGTCACAGCCTCAGTTGCGTGATGATCGCCGAAGGTGAAGGCCAGATGCAGCGTGATTACTGGTACGACGTCAACCGTATCGGCACTCTGCTTGCTGATCCCCAGAGCATTGGTCGCAAGGCTGCACAACGTGCTGCCAGTCGTCTGGGCGCGCGTCCTGTTCCGACCTGCGAGGTTCCGGTGCTGTTCTCGGCCGAGATGGCGGGCGGACTGTTCGGCAGCCTGTTGTCAGCCATTGCCGGTGGCAACCTGTACCGCAAGTCTTCCTTCCTTGAAGGCACTCTGGGGGAGCGGCTGTTCCCTGAGTGGCTGACCATCGATGAGCGTCCGCACCTGATGCGCGCCATGGGCAGTTCTGCTTTTGATGGTGATGGTCTGGCGACTTATGCCAAGCCGTTCGTGGAAAACGGTACGCTGGTTTCTTATGTCCTGAGCACTTATTCGGGCCGAAAACTGGGCTTGCCCAGCACGGCGAACGCCGGTGGCGTGCATAACCTGTTCGTCACTCATGGCAGCGAAGATCAGGCTGCACTGATCCGCCGCATGGGGCGCGGCCTGTTGGTCACCGAATTGATGGGCAGTGGCCTGAACATCGTGACCGGTGATTACTCCCGTGGCGCGGCGGGTTTCTGGGTCGAGAATGGCGAGATCCAGTTCCCGGTTCAGGAAGTGACCATTGCCGGCAATATGCGCGACATGTTCAAACAGATTGTCGCGATTGGCAGCGATCTTGAATTGCGCAGCAACATTCGCACAGGCTCGGTGCTGATTGAGCGCATGACTGTCGCGGGTAGCTAAATCTCCTCTTCGCGAATGAATTCGCTCCTGCAGTGGGAGCGAATTCATTCGCGAAAAACCATCCCTCAATTCCCCTTTCATATCCTCCTCTTTCGGTTCGCAAAAACTCCACACTTGTTTTGATTCTTAATCTCATTCAATAATGAATATCATTTCCGAAATGAGATGCGGTCATGGGGTCTGTGTTACACGAGCTGCCTTACCTGGAAAACTGGCGCGGTCTGAGTCTGCGGATTCGTTGTGCCCTTGAGCCTGATGAACCGCGCCTCATCGATCATTACCTGGCTGAAGGGCGCTATCTGGCGCGTTTCACGGCTACACCCCAGACGCTTATCGCCGAAACCACATTCCGCCTGTTGATGGACACCGCACGCGACACGGTCTTGCCGTGGCATTGGCGCTGCCTGTGTCTGGATCAGGCCTGGCGGCCGTTGCGCGACGTAAAGGCGCTGGCCTCCACACCCGCACGACAGCAACGCTGGGCAGCCTGTGCGCATCAACTGGCGTCCTGCGTTTTGCAGCCTTCGATTTCTCTCACTGAACTGGTGCAAGGACATTCCGATGAGTAATACCCGTATCGAACGCGACAGCATGGGCGAGCTGCAAGTCCCGGCCGAGGCCTTGTATGGCGCACAGACTCAGCGTGCGGTGGATAACTTTCCGATCAGCCAGCAGCGCATGCCCAGGCAGTTCATTCGTGCGCTGTTGCTGGCCAAGGCGGCAGCGGCTCAAGCCAACCTTGAGCTGGAGCAGATCAGCGAAGGGCAGAGCAAAGCCATCGTCAGCGCTGTAAAGGAGCTGCTGGCCGGTGATTTCATGACTCACTTCCCGGTGGATATCTACCAGACGGGTTCCGGCACCAGCACCAACATGAACGCCAACGAGGTGATTGCCACCCTGGCGACCCGCGTGCTGGGTGAGACGGTTAACGCGAACGATCACGTCAACTGTGGCCAGAGCAGCAACGACATCATTCCGACGACTATCCACGTCAGCGCTGCCCTGGCCTTGCACGAACAACTGTTGCCGGCCCTGAATCATCTGGTTCAGGTCACCGAGCACAAGGCTGTGCAGGTGCACGCTTTCGTCAAGACCGGCCGTACCCACTTGATGGATGCCATGCCGGTTCGCTTGAGCCAGGTCCTGAACGGCTGGGCGCAGCAGATTCGCGCCAATGTCGAACACCTGCAAGGGTTGCAGCCAAGCTTGCAGGCGCTGGCTCAAGGTGGCACAGCGGTCGGCACCGGCATCAACGCGCATCCTGAGTTTGCAAAGCGTTTCAGCACGCACCTGAGCGCTTTGAGTGGCGTGCAGTTCGAGCCCGGCAAGGATCTTTTTGCCCTGATCGGTTCCCAGGACACCGCCGTGGCGGTGTCCGGGCAGCTCAAGGCAACAGCGGTTTCCCTGATGAAAATCGCCAACGACTTGCGCTGGATGAACTCCGGCCCGCTGGCCGGCCTGGGTGAGATCGAGCTGCAAGCCTTGCAGCCTGGCTCGTCGATCATGCCGGGCAAGGTCAATCCGGTGATCCCGGAAGCGACCGCAATGGTTGCTGCGCAGGTCATCGGCAACGATGCGGCAATTACCGTGGCGGGGCAGTCCGGCAACTTCGAGTTGAATGTGATGCTGCCGATCATCGCCCAGAACCTGCTCAGTAGTATCGAATTACTGGCCAACTCCAGTCGTCTGTTGGCTGATAAGGCGATAGCCAGCTTCAAGGTCAACGAAGCTAAGCTCCAGGAAGCGTTGTCGCGTAATCCGATCCTGGTGACGGCGCTCAATCCGATCATCGGCTACCAGAAGGCCGCCGAAATCGCCAAGAAGGCGTACCAGCAAGGACGTCCGATCATCGATGTAGCCCTTGAGCACACCGATTTGCAGCGTAATCAGTTGGAAGTGCTGCTCAATCCCGAAAAACTCACTGCTGGCGGCATCTGATTCAAGCCCGCCTGGAGGTATGTCATGCAGCATTGGAAACGCACCATCGAACTGGCCAATCGCTGTTTCAATCAGGGTGAGTGGGTCGAGGCCCGCGAGCTTTACCTTCAGGCGCTGGCACTGGCTCAAGTGCTGTTTGAACGCTGGCCGGATGCCGATGAAGCGGTGGCGGCCTGTGTCATTTCCCATCACAACCTGGCCGATCTGCACCTGAGCCTGGGTCAGCCTGAGGAGAGCGCCGAGTACTTGTGCGCGATCCATCAACACCTGCTGCAAACCATGCAGGAACCGCGTCTGCCCAAGGCCCTGCGCGAAGCCGCGTTGCGCCACAGCAACAAGACCTATGCCGAACTGTTGGGCTTCATCGGCGAGCACGGCGAATACCCAAGAACGCATCGGTTGCTGAACAGCAACAACGAGCATACGCGCTCATCGTTGCAGCGAGATTCCGCCGCCACTCCTGGCCTTTTCTACGGAGCACATTGAAATGCCTTACACCTTGCCTGCACTGCCTTACGCCTACGATGCCCTGGAGCCGCACATCGATGCGCAAACCATGGAAATTCATTACACCAAACACCATCAGACCTACATCAACAACCTCAACGCCGCTGTCGAGGGCACCGAGTTCGCTGAGTGGCCAATCGAGAAACTGGTGGCCAGCGTTCAGCAATTGCCTGAAAAACTGCGCCCGGCGGTGATCAATCAAGGTGGCGGCCATGCCAACCACTCCCTGTTCTGGACCGTCATGGTTCCTGGCGGCGGTGGTCTTCCTCAAGGCGAGGTTGCCAAGGCTATCGATGAGCAACTGGGCGGTTTCGACAGCTTCAAGGACGCTTTCACCAAAGCGGCCCTGACCCGTTTCGGCAGTGGCTGGGCCTGGCTGAGCGTGACGCCCGAGAAAAAACTCGTGGTGGAAAGCAGTGGTAACCAGGACAGCCCGTTGATGAACGGCAACACACCGATCCTTGGCCTGGACGTCTGGGAACACGCTTACTACCTGCTCTACCAGAACCGTCGCCCCGAATACATCAACGCGTTCTACAACGTGGTCAACTGGGATGAGGTATCCCGGCGCTACCAGGCCGCTTTGGCCTGATTCTCCAATAAAGACCTAAGGCAGTTTATGCGTTCGGAAATACTTACAGTCAGCAGCGTGCGGTTGTTTCGTCTGGCGATCGGGACAGTTCTGCTGTTGGCCGGCATGGCATTGCTGGGCGCACAAGGGCTGGCCTGGCTCGACCTTGAGCCGCGCCTGATGCGGGCGCTGGAAGGCGGCGCGATCTGTGCTCTGGGCACGGCATTAGGGGCGGTTCCGGTACTGGTGATCCGTAACATGCCGATCATGGTGTCCGATGGGCTGCTCGGCTTCGGTGCTGGTGTCATGCTGGCAGCGACGGCGTTTTCCCTGATTGTGCCGGGGCTTGAAGCTGCCGAAGGTCTTGGTTTTTCTGCCTGGGGCGCGGGTGGCCTGATCAGCGCGGGCATCGTGCTGGGGGCCTTGTGCCTGTTCATGGTGGATTACAGTGTCTCCAGAGGTTCGCCGCTGGGTGGCACGCCCGGACATCCGGCGATTGCCCCGCGAATCTGGCTGTTCGTGATTGCCATCGTGGCTCACAACATCCCGGAAGGCATGGCGATTGGCGTTTCGGCGGGTGGTGGCCTGTCGGAGGCTGATAGCCTGGCCATCGGCATTGCCTTGCAGGACGTGCCTGAAGGGCTGGTGATCGCCATGGTGCTGGCAGGTGCTGGAATGTCGCGCGGCAAGGCGTTCCTGATTGGCGCGGCTTCTGGCCTCGTCGAACCGCTCTTTGCCCTGCTCGGTGCCTGGCTGGTGGGCATTGCCGAGCAACTGCTACCATTCGGCCTGGCCTTGGCGGCTGGTGCAATGCTGCTGGTGGTGACCCATGAAATCATCCCTGAGTCCCGCCTGAACGGGCATAACAAGATTGCCAGTTTGGGATTGATTGCAGGTTTTTGTTTGATGATGGTGATGGATACGGCGCTGGTTTGAGGGGCGACTCCTCAGTCAGTGCGTACATGTTATCGAGGTGGAGGGGCCTTGGCCGCGACGGCCTGTATACAGGCAACACATTTTTAGCATCTGAAAATGACTGTCGCGGCCAAGGCCCCACCACGAATTTTGCCCCAGCCTCTTAACTGCCAGGCATTAGCCAATCGCCTTACTCGCCTTCATCGAACTTGTTATTGATCAGTTCGACCAGTCCGTCCAGGGCATCCTGCTCGCCTTCGCCTTCGGTCAGCAGGTGAATATCCGTGCCTTTGCCGGCAGCCAGCATCATTACGGCCATGATGCTTTTGCCGTCGACCATGCTCTCCGGTGAGCGGCCAACCCTGATCTGGCAAGGAAACTTGCCTGCGACACCAACGAACTTGGCGGCTGCGCGGGCGTGCAGGCCCAGTTTGTTGATAATGGTGATTTGACGAGCGGGCATCGCAGTGAAAATCCTTCAGCTGAGGTCGCGGTGGCGGACCTGAACGTTCTTGAGTGATTGTTGCAGGACCTGACCCAGGCGCTCTGTCAGGTAGACGGAGCGGTGATGCCCGCCTGTGCAGCCAATGGCAATGGTGACGTACGAGCGGTTGCTGGCAGCAAAGCGAGGCAGCCATTTGTTGAGGTAGGAAAAAATGTCCTGGAACATCTCTTCGACATCAGGCTGGGCTGCCAGGTATTCGACAACGGGAGCATCGAGGCCCGAATGATCGCGCAGTTCAGGCTTCCAGTACGGATTGGGCAGGCAGCGCACATCGAATACGACGTCGGCGTCCACAGGCATGCCGCGCTTGAAACCGAACGACTCGATCAGGAAGGCGGTACCGGCTTCAGGCCTGTTCAGCAGGCGAAGCTTGAGGGTGTCGCGTAGTTGATAGAGGTTCAGGTGCGTGGTGTTGATCTTGAGATCTGCCAGATCGATGATTGGCCCCAGCAGAGTCGTTTCGTCGTGTATGGCTTCTGCCAGCGAACGATTCGCCGTGCTCAGCGGATGACGACGACGGGTTTCGGAGAAGCGTTTGAGCAGCGTCGCTTCGTCGGCGTCCAGGTAGAGCACGTCGCACTGGATATTGAGTGCACGAAGTTCGGCGAGGATCTGCGGGAAACGCGTCAGGTGGCTCGGGAGATTGCGTGCATCGATGGACACTGCCAGCAGAGGCTCTGCCAGCTCGCTGTTCATCAGCGCACGCTCTGCCAGTTCCGGAAGGAGGCCGGCAGGAACGTTGTCTACGCAATAGAAACCGTTGTCTTCCAGCACATTCAGCGCTGTGCTCTTGCCAGAACCCGAACGACCACTCACGACGATCAGGCGCATGCTCAATGTCCGTTCTGTACGTCCAGTACCACTTGATAAAGCGTTTCACCGCTTTCGGCACTGCGTAGGCGGTCACGCACTTCAGTGCGGTCAAGCATGCTGGCTATCTGGCGCAGCAGCTCCAGGTGTTCATCGGTGGCCGCTTCCGGGACGAGCAGGACAAATAGCAGGTCGACCGGGGCACCATCGATGGCGTCGAAATCGATAGGCGATTCCAGGCGCATGACTGCGCTCACAGGTGTTTCACAGCCTGCAAGGCGGCAATGGGGGATGGCAATGCCGTTGCCAAAACCGGTAGATCCCAGTTTTTCGCGGGCAACAAGGCTTTCAAACACACTTTGCTGGTCCATGCTCGGTACTTCTCGACCGATCAGGTTGGCAATTTGTTCGAGTACACGTTTTTTACTGCCGCCCGACACGTTCACGCATGAACGGCCGGGGGTCAGGATGTTTTCAAGTCGGATCATTGGGATGAGTGTCAGCGAGCTGTCGCACCTTTAAGGATGTTCTGCTGCTTCTCCTTATGCTTGAGCAATTGTCTGTCGAGCTTATCAGTGAGAAGGTCGATGGCCGCGTACATGTCGTCATGTTCGGCGTTGGCTACGACCTCTCCACCATGGATGTGCAGTGTGGCTTCGATCTTCTGCTTGAGCTTCTCGACCGCCAGGGTGACCTGCACGTTAGTAATCTTGTCAAAATGCCCTTCGAGCTTCTTGAGCTTGAGCTCAACGTATTCGCGAAGGGGCTTGGTCACTTCCAGTTGGTGTCCACTGATATTGACTTGCATACAGCTTTCTCCTTTGCCAGTGCATAAAGAAGCAGGAGTTCATTCCTGCCGCTGGAACGCTGTGGCTCTGCCTGCATCACATCAGTCGCTTGCGTTCACTCGAAGGTGCAATTCCGAGCGACTCGCGGTACTTGGCTACTGTGCGACGGGCTACTTGAATGCCTTGTGCCTCCAGTAAACCAGCGATCTTGCTATCACTCAACGGCTTTTTCTGATTTTCCGCTGCAACCAGTTTCTTGATGATTGCGCGGATGGCCGTCGAAGAGCATTCCCCACCTTCGGAGGTGCTGACGTGGCTGGAAAAGAAGTATTTCAGCTCGTAAATACCCCTTGGGGTATGCATGAACTTCTGGGTGGTCACGCGGGAAATCGTAGACTCGTGCATGCCCACCGCTTCGGCGATGTCGTGCAGGACGAGCGGCTTCATGGCTTCGTCGCCATACTCGAGAAAACCGCGCTGATGTTCGACGATCTGGGTGGCAACCTTCATCAGGGTTTCGTTGCGGCTCTGCAGGCTCTTGATGAACCAGCGGGCCTCCTGCAACTGATTGCGCATGAAGGTGTTGTCAGCGCTGGTGTCGGCCCGGCGCACAAAACCGGCATATTGCGGGTTGACCCGCAGGCGTGGCACGGATTCCTGATTCAGCTCCACCAGCCAGCGTTCGTTGTCCTTGCGCACGATCACATCGGGCACGACATATTCGGCTTCGGTGGATTCGATCTGCGAGCCGGGGCGCGGGTTGAGGCTCTGGACCAGTTCGATGACCTGGCGCAGTTCGTCTTCCTTGAGCTTCATGCGCCGCATGAGCTGGGTGTAGTCGCGACTGCCCAGCAGGTCGATATAGTCGGTGACCAGGCGCTGGGCTTCGCTCAGCCAGCGGGTCTTGGCCGGTAGCTGGCGCAATTGCAGCAGCAGGCATTCGCTCAGGTTGCGGGCGCCGATACCGGCAGGCTCGAATTGCTGGATACGGTGCAGAACGGCTTCGATCTCGTCGAGTTCGATATCCAGTTCGGGATCGAAGGCTTCGACGATTTCTTCGAGGGTTTCGTCGAGATAGCCCTGGTTATTGATGCAGTCGATCAGGGTGACGGCAATCAGCCGGTCCTTGTCGGACATCGGCGCCACGTTCAATTGCCACAGCAGATGGCTCTGCAGGCTTTCGCCCGCGGACGTGCGGGTGGTGAAGTCCCATTCGTCGTCATCGTTGCTGGGCAGGCTGCTGGCGCTGGTCTGGTAGACATCTTCCCAGGCGGTATCGACGGGCAATTCGTTTGGAATGCGCTCGTTCCATTCGCCCTCTTCCAGATTGTCCACAGTGGGTGCGGATTCCTGATAGCTGGGCTCCTGGATCTCGGTATTGGGCTTTTGCTCAATGTTGTCGGCCAGAGGGTCGGAGTTGTCGAAGTCCTCGCCTTCCTCCTGGCGTTCCAGCATAGGATTGGATTCCAGTGCTTCCTGAATCTCTTGCTGGAGGTCCAGGGTCGATAACTGGAGCAAGCGGATAGCCTGTTGCAGCTGCGGTGTCATCGTCAGCTGCTGGCCCATTCTCAAGACTAGCGATGGTTTCATGGCAGGGGCTAAACACCTTATTCGCCGGCGCACATGCGCCATCCACTACAGGGCGCCGAAGCGCCAGCTTAAGCAAGTTATATGCCTGAATCTGAAGTGTTTGCCTAGAGCATCATGACAAAAAATGCATTGTCAACAGGATGCTTAGGCAAAGCTCGCATCAAGAGAGCTCACACAGGATCGACTACAGGCGGAACTCGTGGCCGAGGTAGACCTCTTTCACCAGTTGGTTGGCCAGAATGGTTTCCGAGTCGCCTTCGGCAATCAATTGCCCGTCGTTCACGATGTAGGCGGTTTCGCAGATATCCAGGGTTTCGCGCACGTTGTGATCGGTGATCAGCACGCCGATGCCCTTGGCTTTGAGGTGATGAATGATTTGTTTGATATCGCCCACCGAGATGGGGTCTACGCCTGCGAAAGGCTCGTCGAGCAGGATGAACTTGGGTGCGGTGGCCAGTGCCCGGGCAATTTCCACGCGGCGGCGCTCACCACCCGAAAGGCTCATGCCCAGGTTGTCGCGGATGTGGGTAATGTGGAATTCCTGAAGCAGGCTTTCCAGCTCCTTGCGACGAGCGGCTGAGTCGAGTTCCTTGCGGGTTTCGAGGATGGCCATGATGTTGTCGGCTACGGACAGCTTGCGGAAGATCGAGGCTTCCTGAGGCAGATAGCCAATACCTGCGCGGGCGCGGCCGTGCATCGGCTGGTGGCTGACATCGAGGTCATCAATCAGGACGCGGCCCTGATCGGCCTGTACCAGACCGACGATCATGTAGAAGCAGGTCGTCTTGCCGGCGCCGTTGGGGCCGAGCAAGCCTACGATCTGACCGCTGTCGATGGACAGGCTTACGTCGCGTACGACCTGACGACTCTTGTAGCTTTTAGCCAGGTGCTGGGCTTTAAGCGTCGCCATTTACTGGGCCTTCTGCTGTTCGGTTTTCTTTTTAGGCTGGATGACCATGTCGATCCGTGGGCGCGGTGCAGTCACTTTGGCGCCGCCATTGGCTCGGCCTGCGGTGACGACCTGCTTCACGGTGTCATAGACGATCTTCTCGCCTTCGGAGGTGTTGCCATCGTTGATGACCTTGGCCTTGTCGATCAGTACGATGCGATCCTGTGCCGCGTAATACTGGATGGTGACGCCATAGGCCTGCACGATCGGCTTGTCTACCGAGGGTTTCTGCTCGTAATAGGCCAGGTTGCCGACGGAGGTGAATACGTCGACTTCGCCCTGTGCGTTACGAGTGATGGTCACGGTATTACCGGTGATCTTCATCGAACCCTGAGTGATGATCACGTTGCCCTTGTAGGTGGCAACGCCTTTCTTGTCATCGAGCTGCGCATCGTCAGACTGGATGTGAATCGGCTGATCGCGGTCGGTTGGCAGGGACCAGGCGCTCGCGCTTCCCAGTGCTGCGCCCAGGCCGAGCAAAAAAGGAAGAGTTTTAACGAGACTCATACTGTCCTCTTACGTTGGACAGCAGGTCCATCCTGCCGTCGTTCAAATACGCTTTCATTCCCTTGGCTGTCGTTACACCGCCAGCGGCGTCGATTCTAACCACTTGCTCGGTCTGCGCATATTGCTTCTGTGGGAATACGGTCATACGACTGCTGGTAATGATAGTCGTACGCTGCTTTTCATCGGTACGTGCAACACGTACGGAGTCGATCAGTTCAACTTCGGTGCCGCCCGGCGAAACTTCGCCACGCTCGCTCTGTACGTGCCACGGGAACAGGGTGCCGCGGTACATGTGCAGGTCGGGTTTGGTCAGCAGGGTGATGTCCGTTGCCTTGACGTGTTCGACCTTGTCGGCAGTCATGTCGTATTGCATCTTGCCGTCGGGCAGGTACTGCACGCTATGGGCATTGATGGCGTAATAGTCGATGGCGGTGTCGTCGGTGGCGGCGACAGGCTGATCCATGAAGCTTTCCGGGCTGATGTTCCAGTAGCCGACTGCAGCAAGCAGCAGTGCCAGCACCCCGAAAGTCAGAATCGTGCGTATTTTCTTACTGAACATAGAAAAGGCTTCCATAAGGGCGCATGGCGGGCTGCTTCAATGTTGCCTGGCGCGCAGGCGACAAGTCTGGCAGATCGTTGCCCCGGCAGGTGATTTGTTCCTGATTCATAAAGAGCAGAAGAGTCGCCATTACATGACACCCGCTCGCAGCAGGTCCTGCAGGTTGAAGGCGCCGGTCGGGCGGTCATCGGCGTCGACGACGATCAGCGCGCCGATCTTGTGATCTTCCATGATTTTCAGGGCTTCGGCGGCGAGCATCTCTGCGCGGGCCGTCTTGCCATGAAGGGTCATGACTTCATCTATAGTGGTTTCGCGAATGTCGATCGGGCGATCCAGGGTGCGGCGCAGGTCGCCGTCGGTGAAGATCCCGGCCAGCTTGCCGTCGGCGTCGACGATTGCGGTCATGCCCAGGCCCTTGCGGGTCATTTCCAGCAGTGCATCGCGTAGCGGGGTGCCGCGCTGAACCTTGGGCAGGGCGTCGCCAGTGTGCATGATGTTCTCGACTTTGAGCAGCAGGCGTCGGCCCAGTGCGCCGCCGGGGTGCGAGAACGCGAAATCTTCTGCGGTAAAGCCGCGCGCCTCGAGCAAGGCAACAGCCAGGGCGTCGCCCATGACCAGGGCGGCGGTAGTCGAAGACGTGGGTGCCAGGTTCAGCGGGCAGGCTTCGTGTTCCACCTGGACGTTGAGGTTGACGTCGGCCGCCTTGGCCATGACTGAGGCCGGGTTGCCCGTCAGGCTGATCATCTTGATGCCCAGACGCTTGATCAGTGGCAGCAGGGTAACGATTTCATTGGTCGTGCCGGAGTTGGACAGGGCCAGAATGATGTCGTCGCGGGTAATCATGCCCATGTCGCCATGGCTGGCTTCGGCGGGATGCACGAAATAAGAGGTCGTGCCGGTGCTGGCCAGGGTCGCGGCGATCTTTCTGCCGATGTGTCCGGACTTGCCCATGCCGACCACTACGACGCGTCCCTTGCTGGCCAGAATCATTTCGCACGCGCGCACGAAATCGGCATCGAGATGGCCGAGCAAGCCTTGTATGGCTTCCATTTCGAGGCGGATGGTTCGTTGCGCGGATTGAGTCAGGTCGCTGGATCGGGTCATATCTTGAATTAGTCGGCTTGCTGAAAGGCGGCGATTATAGCGGTAATGTACGATTCCCTCACGTCTGATCGTCATGGAGTTGTATCTGGAGTGGCTTGTTCAGCCTTTCGGGGTTATTGCAAGGGCTGTTCTCAGGTTTATTTCAGCATGCACAGGGTGTCTGCAAGGTGCTGTGGGGTATCTAACAAACAGGTTCTCTTCTTGGGTGGCGTGCTGCTGCGGTGATATAGTGCGCGGCTTGTTCGGCTGGCCCGTGCTGTCTGTGTCTCGCGAGAGCCAGGCAGGAGAAGGGAGAAGCTGTATCGCAAGGAGTTTAGATGAGCGCCGATGACGCCTACGCGGTCGATTTGAAAGGAGTGTCCTTCAAACGCGGCACGCGCAGCATATTCACTGATGTCGATATTCGTATTCCCAAGGGGAAGGTCACCGGGATCATGGGGCCGTCCGGCTGTGGCAAGACGACCTTGCTTCGGCTCATGGGAGCGCAATTGCGGCCAAGTTCGGGCGAGGTCTGGGTCAATGGCCAGAACCTGCCCGAGCTGTCACGCAGCGACCTGTTCGATGCGCGCAAGAACATGGGGGTCCTGTTCCAGAGCGGCGCCTTGTTCACCGATCTCGATGTTTTCGAGAACGTCGCCTTTCCCTTGCGCGTTCACACCCAGTTGCCGGAAGAGATGATCCGCGACATTGTCCTGCTCAAGTTGCAGGCAGTGGGCTTGCGCGGCGCGCTCGAGCTGATGCCCGACGAGTTGTCCGGTGGCATGAAGCGTCGTGTGGCGCTTGCCCGTGCTATCGCTCTCGATCCGCAGATTCTCATGTACGACGAACCCTTTGTCGGGCAGGACCCGATAGCCATGGGGGTTCTGGTGCGTCTGATCCGCTTGCTCAACGATGCGCTGGGGATCACCAGTATCGTGGTGTCTCATGATCTTTCCGAGACAGCAAGTATCGCGGACTACCTTTACGTCGTCGGAGACGGACAGGTGTTGGGGCAGGGTACGCCGCA
Organism: Pseudomonas sp. Irchel 3A18; assembly: GCF_900187465.1. Lineage (NCBI taxonomy): Bacteria > Pseudomonadati > Pseudomonadota > Gammaproteobacteria > Pseudomonadales > Pseudomonadaceae > Pseudomonas > Pseudomonas sp. Irchel 3A18. The sequence continues at coordinate 79,893 of NZ_FYDI01000006.1, read as the reverse complement.
GGAACTGATGTCCTCGGATAATCCGCGCATTCGTCAGTTCATGACCGGCGAGCCGGATGGCCCCGTTCCGTTTCACTATCCGGCACCGGATTTTCGTGAAGATCTTTTGGGGAAGCGCTGATGCGCAATAAGTCATTGCTGGACCGTATTCGCCTGTTCGGGCGTTCGGCCATTGATACCGTTGCAGTGCTGGGGCGATCCGGCATCTTTCTGGGCCATGCCTTGCTGGGGCGTGGCGGGATCGGCGGCGGTTTTTCGCTGTTGATCAAGCAGTTGTACTCGGTGGGCGTGATGTCTCTGGTCATCATCGTCGTGTCGGGCATTTTCATCGGCATGGTACTGGCCCTTCAGGGTTTCAGTATCCTGGCCAGATACGGTTCGGAGCAGGCCGTGGGCCAGATGGTCGCATTGACCCTGCTGCGCGAGTTGGGCCCCGTGGTGACAGCGCTGCTGTTTGCCGGGCGTGCCGGTTCCGCACTGACGGCGGAAATCGGCAACATGAAGTCCACCGAGCAGTTGTCCAGCCTTGAAATGATCGGTGTCGACCCTCTCAAGTACATCATTGCACCACGCCTGTGGGCCGGGTTCATTTCCCTGCCGCTGCTGGCGATCATTTTCAGTGTGGTCGGAATCTGGGGCGGCTCGTGGGTCGCAATCGACTGGCTGGGTGTCTATGAAGGCTCCTTCTGGTCGAACATGCAGAGTAGCGTTTCCTTCACCAGTGATGTGCTCAATGGTGTTATCAAAAGTGTCGTCTTTGCCTTCGTGGTGACCTGGATCGCTGTTTTCCAGGGCTATGACTGTGAACCTACTTCCGAAGGGATCAGCCGCGCCACGACCAAAACGGTTGTATATGCCTCACTGGCAGTGTTGGGCCTCGACTTTATTCTGACCGCCTTGATGTTTGGAGATTTCTGATGCAAAACCGTGCAATCGAAACCGGTGTCGGCCTGTTCCTGCTGGCCGGGATACTGGCTTTGCTATTGCTCGCCCTGCGTGTCAGCGGCTTGAGCGCCAGTGCGACCAATGACAGTTATAAACTTTACGCATACTTCGACAATATCGCCGGTTTGACTGTCAGAGCCAAGGTGAGCATGGCGGGTGTGCCGATCGGCCGGGTAACGGCAATCGATCTGGATCGTGACACCTTTACCGGTCGTGTAACGCTGGAGATCCAGAAAAAGGTGGATAACCTGCCTTCTGACTCCACCGCTTCGATCCTGACTTCCGGCTTGCTCGGTGAAAAATACATTGGTATCAGCGTGGGCGGTGACCAGTCCCTGCTCAAGGACGGCAGCACGATCCATGACACGCAGTCATCGCTTGTGCTGGAAGACCTGATCGGGAAATTCCTGCTCAATACCGTGAGTAAAGAAGCCAAATGAGGAGCTTTAAATGATCTCTATCCTGCGCCGTGGTCTGCTGGTGTTGCTGGCCGTGCTGCCGATGATGGCAAATGCGGCGGCAACTCCGTCCGCTCATGACCTGGTAGATCGCACCACCAAGGAGTTGCTGAGCGATCTGGCCAGCAACAAAGAGCAGTACAAATCCAATCCGAGCGCGTTCTACGATGCCTTGAACCGTATCGTTGGCCCGGTAGTGGATGCTGACGGCATTTCCAGAAGCATCATGACCGTCAAGTACTCGCGCAAGGCTACACCTGAGCAGATGCAGCGTTTCCAGGAAAACTTCAAGCGCAGCCTGATGCAGTTCTATGGCAATGCGCTGCTGGAATACAACAACCAGGGCATCATCGTTTCTCCTGCCAAGGATGAGGGTGCTGATCGCACCAGCGTCGATATGCAGGTCAAAGGCAACAACGGCGCGGTTTATCCGGTTTCCTACACCCTTGAGAAAATCAACGGTGAGTGGAAAGTACGTAACGTGATCATCAATGGCATCAACATCGGCAAGCTGTTCCGTGACCAGTTCGCCGATGCCATGCAGCGTAATGGCAACGACCTGGACAAGACCATCGATGGCTGGGCGGGTGAAGTCGCCAAGGCCAAGGAAGTGACGACCGAAGCTGCGCAGAAGTCTGCGCAATGAGTGAGTCTGCCGTACGCTTTGGTTCGCCGGGGCAATTGCAGCTGACGGGCGTGCTGGATTACCGTAGCGGGCCGCAACTGCGCAAGCAGGGCGCGGCCCTCATCAAGTCCAGCGATGCACCGAACCTGATTCTGGACTGCTCCGGCGTGGTGAAGTCCAGCAGCGTAGGGCTGGCCCTGTTGCTGGCGTTCATGCGTGACGCCAGTGATGCGGGGAAGTCGGTCAGCGTGCAGTCATTGCCCGAGGATATGCGGGAAATTGCCCGTGTATCCGGCTTGAGCGAGCTTTTGGATATTCATTAATAGCGGTTATCGGGAAAGCCCTTTGTCTGGCACCCCTTCGTTGGGGTTCGCATAGCATGGGCTTTTTTGTATGATGGCCGACCCGCGCGCGTAGGGCGCCGATCGAGGTTAAGCATGCAGGCTGTAGAAGTTAAGAGCTTCCTTGAAGGAAAGCTGCCCGAAATCCAGGTGGAAGTTGAAGGCCAAGGCTGCAATTTCCAGCTGAATATCATCAGTGACGAGATGGCCAGCCTGAGCCCCGTCAAGCGTCAGCAAAACATCTATGCCCATTTGAACCCTTGGATTGCCGATGGCAGCATCCACGCGGTCACTATGAAATTTTTCAGCCGCGCTGCCTGGGCCGAGCGCACCTGAGCCAATTGGTGTCGAGATTCTAATGGATAAATTGATTATTACCGGCGGCGTTCGTCTTGATGGCGAAATTCGCATTTCCGGGGCAAAGAACTCTGCCCTGCCGATTCTCTCGGCTACGCTGCTGGCCGATGGCCCGGTAGTCGTTCAGAACCTGCCGCACCTGCACGACATCACCACCATGATCGAGCTGTTCGGTCGTATGGGCATCGAGCCTGTAATCGACGAGAAACTCAGCGTCGAGATCGACCCGCGCACCATCAAGACCCTGGTCGCGCCGTACGAACTGGTTAAAACCATGCGTGCGTCGATTCTGGTTCTGGGCCCGATGGTTGCCCGTTTCGGTGAGGCCGAAGTCGCATTGCCTGGCGGTTGCGCCATCGGTTCGCGTCCGGTCGACCTGCACATCCGTGGCCTTGAAGCCATGGGCGCAATCATCGATGTCGAAGGCGGCTACATCAAGGCCAAGGCCCCTGAAGGCGGCCTGCGTGGTGCCAACTTCTTCTTCGATACCGTGAGCGTGACCGGTACCGAGAACATCATGATGGCTGCCAGCCTGGCAAACGGCCGCAGCGTTCTGCAGAATGCCGCCCGTGAGCCTGAAGTCGTCGATCTGGCGAACTTCCTGATTGCCATGGGTGCGAAAATCCAGGGCGCCGGTACCGACACCATCACCATCGATGGCGTGAAGCGCCTGGGGTCCGCGACTTATAAAGTCATGCCGGACCGTATCGAAACCGGTACTTACCTGGTTGCCGCTGCTGCTACCGGTGGCCGCGTCAAGGTCAAGGACACCGATCCGACCATCCTCGAAGCGGTATTGCTCAAGCTCCAGGAAGCCGGTGCAGAAATCACCAGCGGCGAAGACTGGATCGAGCTGAACATGCACGGCAAGCGTCCCAAGGCGGTCAACGTGCGTACCGCGCCTTACCCGGCGTTCCCGACCGACATGCAGGCGCAGTTCATCTCGCTCAACGCAATCGCGGAAGGCACTGGCGCAGTGATCGAAACCATCTTTGAAAACCGCTTCATGCATGTCTATGAAATGCATCGCATGGGCGCACACATTCAGGTGGAAGGTAATACGGCAATCGTGACCGGTACCGAAGTGCTCAAGGGCGCGCCAGTGATGGCGACCGACCTGCGTGCATCGGCCAGTCTGGTGATTTCGGCGCTGGTTGCCCAGGGCGATACCCTGATCGATCGCATCTACCACATCGACCGTGGTTATGAGTGCATCGAAGAGAAGCTGCAAATGCTGGGTGCCAAGATCCGTCGCGTTCCGGGCTAGCAGCATGGGGTTCCACTGCCTTTCGGGCAGTGGAATCTGCAGTGTGATTTTCTGATTCGTTTCACCTTGAGCCCGTCATGTCGGGCTCAAGTGTTGTTTCGGGCCGTCTGCCCGGAGCAAAAGTTTCCTGATAAGGACTTACGTTTTCCATGTTGACCATCGCACTGTCCAAGGGCCGTATCCTCGACGATACACTGCCGCTTCTTGCCGAAGCGGGCATTGTGCCGACCGAGAATCCGGACAAGAGCCGCAAGCTGATCATCCCCACGACTCAAGACGACGTACGCCTGTTGATCGTGCGCGCTACCGATGTGCCGACCTATGTCGAGCATGGCGCTGCCGACCTGGGTGTTGCGGGCAAGGATGTGTTGATGGAGTACAGCGGCCAGGGGCTGTATGAGCCGCTGGATCTGCAGATTGCCCAGTGCAAGCTCATGACCGCTGGAGCCATTGGTGCTGCCGAGCCCAAAGGCCGCCTGCGTGTGGCGACCAAGTTCGTGAATGTTGCCAAGCGTTATTACGCCGAGCAGGGTCGTCAGGTCGATATCATCAAGCTGTATGGCTCGATGGAGCTGGCACCGCTGATTGGTCTGGCCGACAAGATCATCGACGTGGTCGACACCGGCAACACCTTGCGTGCCAACGGTCTTGAGCCTCAGGAACTGATCGCTACCATCAGTTCGCGTCTGGTGGTGAACAAGGCTTCCATGAAAATGCAGCATGCGCGCATCCAGGCGCTCATCGACACTCTGCGCAAGGCAGTAGAGTCGCGACACCGCGGCTGATCGATTGCGCGGCCTTCGAGTCGCGTCCAGCTATCCGTGTCATAGCCAAATTTCTCAGGTGCCTGCGCGGATAGCTTGGTAGCTTATGGCACCTGAGCATCCGCCACTTATTGAGATATCGCTATGACCACTCCCACTGCAATACGCCGACTCGATGCTGCCGACCCGGATTTCGCACGACATCTGGATCATCTGCTGAGCTGGGAAAGTGTGTCTGACGATTCGGTCAACCAGCGTGTGCTCGACATCATCAAGGCGGTGCGTGAGCGTGGTGACGCGGCCCTGGTCGAGTTCACCCAGCGTTTCGATGGCCTGCAAGTGGCGTCGATGGCTGACCTGATCCTGCCTCGCGAGCGCCTGGAACTGGCGCTGACACGCATTTCACCTGCACAGCGTCAGGCGCTGGAAACGGCTGCTGCCCGCGTGCGCAGCTACCACGAAAAACAGAAGCAGGACTCCTGGAGCTACACCGAAGCCGACGGCACGGTGCTTGGCCAGAAAGTCACGCCGCTGGACCGTGCCGGTCTGTACGTGCCGGGTGGCAAGGCTTCTTATCCTTCGTCGGTCCTGATGAATGCCATTCCGGCGAAAGTGGCCGGTGTGACTGAAGTGGTCATGGTCGTGCCGACGCCGCGTGGCGAGATCAACGAACTGGTGCTGGCTGCTGCCTGCATCGCGGGTGTCGATCGCGTTTTCACCATTGGTGGCGCACAGGCCGTTGCCGCGCTGGCATACGGCACTGAAAGCGTGCCTCAGGTGGATAAAGTCGTCGGCCCTGGCAACATTTATGTCGCCACTGCCAAGCGTCATGTGTTCGGTCAGGTCGGCATCGACATGATCGCCGGGCCTTCGGAAATTCTTGTAGTGTGCGATGGCCAGACCGATCCGGACTGGATTGCCATGGACCTGTTCTCCCAGGCCGAGCACGACGAAGATGCCCAGGCGATTCTGGTCAGCCCCGATGCCGAGTTTCTCGACAAGGTGGCCGCTAGTATTACGAAGCTGCTGCCGACCATGGAGCGTGCGGCTATCGTCGAAACCTCGATCAATGGCCGTGGTGCCCTGATCAAAGTGGCCGACATGCAGCAAGCCATCGATGTCGCCAACCGCATCGCGCCGGAGCACCTTGAGCTGTCGGTCGCCGACCCTGAAGCCTGGTTGCCGCAGATTCGCCACGCCGGTGCGATTTTCATGGGGCGTCACACGTCCGAGGCATTGGGTGACTACTGCGCCGGTCCGAACCATGTGCTGCCGACTTCCGGCACTGCACGTTTCTCTTCGCCGCTGGGCGTCTATGACTTCCAGAAGCGCTCATCGATCATCTACTGCTCGCCGCAAGGTGCCTCTGAACTGGGCAAGACCGCTTCGGTTCTGGCTCGTGGCGAATCGTTGACCGGCCACGCTCGCAGTGCCGAGTACCGGATCACGGATACCCACTGGAGTGCGGGCAGCACAGAGGAAGGCAAGTAATGAGTAAATTCTGGAGTCCTTTCGTCAGCAGTCTGGTGCCTTATGTGCCGGGTGAGCAGCCGAAGCTGACCAAGCTGGTCAAGCTCAATACCAATGAAAACCCTTACGGCCCTTCGCCCAAGGCGCTTGAGGCGATGCGGGCTGCATTGACCGATGATCTGCGTCTGTATCCGGACCCCAACAGTGACCTGCTCAAGCAGGCCGTGGCCGGTTATTACGGTGTGCAGGCCAGTCAGGTGTTCCTGGGCAATGGCTCAGACGAAGTGCTGGCGCACATCTTTCATGCGCTGTTCCAGCACGACAAGCCTCTGTTGTTCCCGGATATCAGCTACAGCTTCTATCCGGTCTACTGTGGTCTGTACGGCATTGACTATGACGCTGTCGCGCTGGACGAACAGTTCCAGATTCGCGTGTCTGATTATGCCAAGCCGAATGCGGGGATCATCTTCCCGAACCCGAACGCACCCACCGGCTGCCTGCTGCCGCTGGAAGCGGTCGAGCAGATCGTCAAGGCCAGTCCGGATTCGGTGGTAGTGGTCGATGAGGCGTATGTCGATTTTGGTGGCGAGACGGCGATAGCGCTGGTTGACCGTTATCCTAACCTGCTGGTGACACAGACGTTGTCCAAGTCCCGCTCACTGGCCGGTTTGCGGGTCGGGTTCGCGGTAGGGCATCCGGATCTGATCGAAGCGCTGGAGCGGGTCAAGAACAGTTTCAACTCTTACCCGCTGGATCGCCTGGCGATTGTCGGTGCGACGGCAGCCTTTGAAGACCGTGAGCACTTCGATACCACTCGCAATGCGGTAATCGCCAGCCGTGAGGCATTGGTCGAGAAGCTGGAAGGTCTTGGTTTTGAAGTGTTGCCTTCTGCGGCCAACTTCATCTTTGCCCGTCACCCGAAACATGATGCTGCAGGCCTGGCAGCCAAGCTGCGCGAGCAGGGCGTTATCGTGCGTCACTTCAAGCAGGAGCGGATTGCCCAGTTCCTGCGGATCAGCATCGGTACGGCTGAGCAGAATCAGGCGTTGCTGGACGGGTTGAGCGGGATTTAGGTCTTTCGCGAATAAATTCGCTCCTACTGTGTGGGAGCGAATTCATTCGCGAAGACTGGTTTTACTGTTCCTTCACTGCCGGCGTTGGTGCCGGTGGCGGCCGCAGGCCAACTTCGGCGCTCAGGCGCAACTCCTTGCCATTGCGCATGACATCAATCGCAATCTTGTCCTTGGGCTTGGTGCGCGCCACCTGATTCATCGAACGCCGACCATCACCTGCTGGTTCGCCATTGATGCTCAGGATCACATCCCCCAGTTGCAGGCCGGCTTTCTGTGCCGGGCCATCGCGAAAGATTCCGGCAACTACAATCCCTGGGCGATCCTTCAGGCCGAAGGAGTCAGCCAGCTCCTGTGTCAGGGGTTGAACTTCGATGCCCAGCCAGCCACGAATGACCTGACCGTGTTCGATGATCGATTTCATGACATCCATCGCCAGTTTGGTCGGGATCGCAAAGCCGATGCCCTGGGAGCCCCCTGACTTGGAGAAGATCGCTGTATTGATGCCGGTCAGGTTGCCGGAGGCATCCACCAGCGCGCCACCCGAGTTGCCGGGGTTGATGGCCGCGTCGGTCTGGATGAAGTCTTCGTAGGTGTTGAGGCCCAGCTGGTTGCGGCCGGTCGCACTGATGATGCCCATGGTGACGGTCTGGCCGACACCGAACGGGTTGCCGATGGCTAGCGCCACATCGCCGATCCGGATGCCGTCGGAGCGTGCAATGGTGATGGATGGCAGGTTTTTCAGGTCGATCTTCAGCACCGCCAGATCGGTTTCAGGGTCGTTGCCGATGACCCGGGCGATGGTTTCGCGGCCGTCCTTGAGGGCGACCACGATCTGGTCGGCACCAGTGGTGACGTGGTTGTTGGTCAGCAGGTAGCCTTCGGGGCTCATGATCACGCCTGAACCGAGGCTCGATTCCATGCGCTTCTGCTTGGGAGCGTTATCGCCGAAGAACCTTCTGAACTGAGGGTCCTCGAACATGGTGGGGTTGTTGCCCTTGTTCACCATCTTGGTGGTGTAGAGATTGACCACTGCTGGCGCAGCGGCACTCACTGCATCGGCATACGACGACGGCCCCTGCATCACCACGGTGGTCTTGGGAGCCTGTTGCAGGTTTACATCACGGCTGGGCAGCCCGACCCATTGCGGGTAACGCTGGATAATCAACATGGCGATGAGCACGCCAGCCAGCAATGGCCAGCCGAAAAAGCGCAGTGCCTTTAACATTGAGCAAGTCCTGATAGTGACAGGCGCAAAGAATTTTCCACGAGTGCGCCATAATGGCGGGCATTATACGAGCACAAAGCAGCTCTGAACTGCATATTTAGGAGTCTTTTATGGCTGTTGCCCTGAGTACCCTGGTCGAAGAGGCCGACCGCTATCTCAACAGTGCCCGCATTCAGGATTATTGCCCCAACGGTCTGCAGGTCGAAGGCCGGCCGCAAATCATGCGCATCGTCAGCGGCGTGACGGCCAGCCAGGCTTTGCTGGACGCCGCTGTCGAAGCCCAGGCCGACCTGATCCTGGTTCACCATGGCTATTTCTGGAAGGGCGAAAACCCTTGTGTCGTGGGCATGAAGCAGCGCCGCCTGAAGACCTTGCTCAAGCACGACATCAGCCTGCTGGCCTATCACTTGCCGCTGGATGTGCATCCGGATGTAGGCAATAACGTGCAACTGGCTCGCCAACTGGATATCACGGTCGAAGGGCCGCTGGACCCGGAGAATCCCAAGGTGGTCGGTCTGGTCGGCTCTCTTTCCGAGCCGATGACGCCTCGTGATTTTGCCCGTCGCGTGCAGGACGCTCTGGGGCGTGAACCCCTGTTGATCGAAGGCAGCCAGATGATCCGGCGTGTCGGCTGGTGCAGCGGTGGTGGCCAAGGCTACATCGATCAGGCGGTGCTAGAAGGTGTGGATCTGTTTCTCAGTGGCGAAGCCTCGGAACAAACCTTTCACAGCGCCCGTGAGAACGACATCAGCTTTATCGCTGCCGGGCACCACGCCACCGAGCGCTATGGGGTTCAGGCCCTGGGTGACTATCTGGCGCGACGTTTTGCCCTTGAACATATATTCATCGATTGCCCTAACCCGATCTGAGAGATCCAAACATGGGGCTATATGTATAGATCGTTTCGATCTATCAAGCGCGCTGATCCTGCGGTATGCCTCATGATAAAGTGCGCGGCTCGAATACGGCCCGCTGGCCGCCCGGGGGGATTTTTCCCGGCCCACAACGATTGCACTCCGTGAGTAACCATGGTTGACAAACTGACGCATCTGAAACAGCTGGAGGCGGAAAGCATCCACATCATCCGCGAGGTCGCCGCCGAGTTCGACAACCCGGTCATGTTGTACTCGATCGGCAAAGACTCTGCCGTGATGCTGCATCTGGCGCGCAAGGCCTTCTTCCCAGGCAAGCTGCCGTTCCCGGTCATGCACGTCGATACCCGCTGGAAATTCCAGGAAATGTATCGCTTCCGCGACAAGATGGTCGAGGAAATGGGCCTGGACCTGATCACCCACGTCAACCCGGATGGTGTTGCGCAGGGTATCAACCCGTTCACCCACGGCAGTGCCAAGCACACCGATATCATGAAGACCGAGGGCCTGAAGCAGGCACTGGACAAGCATGGTTTCGACGCAGCTTTCGGCGGCGCGCGGCGTGACGAGGAAAAATCCCGTGCCAAGGAACGTGTCTACTCGTTCCGCGACAGCAAGCACCGCTGGGACCCGAAGAACCAGCGTCCCGAGCTGTGGAACGTCTATAACGGCAACGTCAACAAGGGTGAGTCGATCCGCGTCTTCCCGCTGTCGAACTGGACCGAACTGGACATCTGGCAGTACATCTACCTCGAAGGCATCCCGATTGTGCCGCTGTACTTTGCCGCCGAGCGCGACGTCATCGAGAAGAACGGCACCCTGATCATGATCGACGACGATCGCATCCTCGAGCACCTTACCGACGAGGAAAAGGCCCGGATCGTCAAAAAGAAAGTGCGCTTCCGCACCCTCGGCTGCTACCCGCTGACCGGCGCCGTCGAATCCGAAGCCACCAGCCTGACCGACATCATCCAGGAAATGCTCCTGACACGAACTTCCGAACGCCAGGGCCGGGTCATCGACCACGACGGCGCAGGTTCGATGGAAGAAAAGAAACGTCAGGGTTATTTCTAAGCTTCAAGTTACAAGCGGCAAGCTGCAAGTTGGAAGCACATTACGTCGCTTCAGAGGCTTTCAGGTTGCCGCCCTTTGTGTGGCGCATTTGTGCGCCTATAACAAAATTTCTGACTAGTTGTACGCCGACAAGCTTGCCGCTTGAAGCTTACAGCTTGGAGCTTGAACCCTATGAGCCATCAATCCGAATTGATCAGCGAGGACATCCTCGCCTATCTGGGCCAGCACGAACGCAAGGAAATGCTGCGCTTTCTTACCTGTGGCAACGTCGATGACGGCAAGAGCACGCTGATCGGGCGTCTGCTGCATGATTCCAAGATGATCTATGAAGATCACCTGGAAGCCATTACCCGCGACTCGAAGAAGTCTGGTACCACTGGCGATGACGTGGATCTGGCGCTGCTGGTGGATGGCCTGCAGGCCGAGCGTGAGCAGGGCATCACCATCGATGTCGCTTATCGCTATTTCTCGACCGCCAAGCGCAAGTTCATCATTGCCGATACGCCGGGCCACGAGCAGTACACCCGCAACATGGCGACCGGTGCATCGACCTGCGATCTGGCGATCATTCTGGTCGACGCTCGTTATGGCGTGCAGACCCAGACCCGTCGTCACAGCTACATCGCCTCGTTGCTGGGCATCAAGCACATTGTCGTGGCCATCAACAAGATGGACCTCAAGGGCTTCGATGAGGGCGTCTTCGAGTCGATCAAGGCCGATTACCTGAAGTTTGCCGAAGGTCTGGCCTTCAAGCCGACCACCATGGCGTTCGTGCCGATGTCGGCCCTCAAGGGCGATAACGTGGTGAACAAGAGCGAGCGTTCGCCCTGGTACACCGGCCAGTCACTGATGGAAATTCTCGAAACCGTCGAAATTTCCAACGACCGCAACTACTCGGACCTGCGTTTCCCGGTGCAGTACGTCAACCGCCCGAACCTGAACTTCCGAGGTTTCGCCGGTACCCTGGCCAGTGGCATCGTGCACAAGGGCGATGAGATCGTCGTGTTGCCATCGGGCAAGAGCAGTCGCGTCAAGTCCATCGTCACCTTCGAAGGTGAGCTTGAACAGGCCGGTCCGGGTCAGGCCATCACCCTGACCATGGAAGACGAAATCGATATCTCCCGTGGCGACCTGCTGGTGCATGCCGACAACGTTCCGCAAGTCAGCGATGCGTTCGATGCCATGCTGGTGTGGATGGCTGAAGAGCCGATGCTGCCGGGCAAGAAATATGACATCAAGCGCGCTACCAGCTATGTGCCGGGCTCTATTGCCAGCATCACGCACCGCGTTGATGTGAACACGCTGGTCGAAGATCCTGCCAGTGCCTTGCAACTGAACGAGATTGGTCGGGTCAAGATCAGCCTCGATGCGCCTATCGCGCTGGACGGTTACGAAAGCAACCGCACCACCGGTGCATTCATCGTTATTGATCGCTTGACCAACGGCACCGTTGCGGCAGGCATGATTATCGCCAAACCAGTCAGTGCTGGCGGCGCAAATCACCATGGCGAACTGGCTCACGTATCGACTCAGGAGCGTGCTCAGCGTTTCGGCCAGCAACCGGCTACCGTGCTGTTCAGCGGCCTGTCGGGCGCAGGAAAAAGCACGCTGGCCTATGCGGTCGAGCGCAAGCTGTTCGACATGGGGCGTGCGGTTTATGTCCTCGATGGCCAGAACCTGCGTCACGACCTGAACAAAGGCCTGCCACAGGACCGTGCCGGTCGTACCGAGAACTGGAGTCGTGCTGCTCACGTGGCTCGTCAGTTCAATGAAGCCGGTCTGCTGACCCTGGCAGCCTTCGTTGCGCCGGATGCCGAAGGCCGCGAGCGCGCCAAGGCGCTGGTTGGCAAGGAGCGTCTGCTGACGGTCTACGTCCAGGCTTCGCCAACCGTCTGTCGTGAACGTGATCCGCAAGGCCTGTATGCCGCCGAAGGCGACAACATTCCAGGTGAGTCCTTCCCGTACGACGTACCGCTGGATGCCGATCTGGTGATCGATACCCAGTCGTTGAGCGTGGAAGAGAGCGTCAAGCTGGTACTGGACTTGTTGCGCACCCGCGGCGCGATCTAAGTTCTTCGCGAATTTATTCGCGAAAAGGGCCCCAACAAAAAAGCCCGCCATTCGATCTGAATGGCGGGCTTTTTGTTTATCGGTCGCTTACGGCTTTTTCAGACCGTAATGCTCATCCAGCATGCCCGGCGTGTTGGGTGCCTTGGGCGCGTAGTCCTTTGGTGCTTCGCTGTCACGTGGCGGTGTAAGACGGTCGCGAGGCGTTTGATTGGCCTCGGGGTGCAAGGCCGCCAGCAGGCGTTGGCGGGTCAGTTCGTCAAGGGCCAGACGGTTGGCGCCCTCGGCGAGATGTTCCTGTACTTCCTGATAGCTTTGCGAAAGTTTCTGTACCAGGGTAGCCGTGCTGTTGAAGTGAGTGACCACCTCGTTCTGATAGGTATCGAAGCGCTCCTGAATGCTGTCCAGCTGGCGCTGGGTGTTATTCGGAACGGTATTGGGCAGCAGACGTGCGACCAGGAAACCAATGACGACACCGGCAACCAGGGCAAGAGTCGGCAACAACCAAACTAAGAGCGAGTGTTCCACGAGTCCTTCCTCTATAAACGGCTTTGCTTTACGTTAACGGCTCTAACCTGCGCTGTATACCCGCGACGCGTCGCTTATATGTCAGCCACAGACAATCAGCTAGACGAGTCGATCCATTTCGAGGTCACGGAGTTTATTTTGTCCATGCGTGAAACCCCCGTATTCATTGATGGCCCCGAAGGTCAGCTTGAGGCGCTTTATCAGGATCTGCCCGATGCTGTGGGCCTGGCGCTGATTTGTCATCCTAACCCGATCCAGGGCGGGACGATGCTCAATAAAGTGGTTTCGACGCTGCAGCGTACTGCACGCGATGCCGGTCTGGTTACGTTACGTTTCAATTATCGTGGCGTCGGTGCCAGTGCTGGTACCTCGGTTGCCGGGCCGGAAGAGGTGGAAGATGCGGTTGCCGTCGCGCAGTGGCTGCGTGAACAACAGCCGGACCTGCCCATCACGCTGCTGGGGTTTTCCTTTGGCGGTTACGTGGCGGCGACACTCGGCGGGCGTCTTGAAGCCCAGGGAGAGCAACTGAAGCATCTGTTTCTGGTGGCCGCTGCCGCATCGCGTCTGAAAGATCAGAGCGTGCTGCCGCAAAACTGCCCGCTGACGGTCATTCAGCCGGAAACCGACGAAGTCGTTGATCCTGAAATGGTCTATGCATGGTCTGCGCTTCTGCAACGCCCCCATGAGCTGCTGAAAGTGGCAGAATGCGGACACTTTTTTCACGGCAAGCTGACCGACCTGAAAGATCTGGTCCTGCCGCGTCTCTCGAATTGATTGCAGCCATAGAATAAGCGACCTGCCATGACTACTCGTATCCTGACCGGTATCACCACCACCGGCACTCCCCATCTGGGCAATTATGCGGGCGCGATTCGCCCGGCCATCGTCGCCAGTCGCCAGAAGGATGCCGATTCTTTTTACTTCCTGGCGGATTACCACGCCTTGATCAAGTGCGACGACCCGCAGCGCATTCAGCGCTCGCGTCTGGAAATCGCCGCGACCTGGCTGGCTGCCGGTCTGGATGTCGATCGTGTGACCTTCTACCGCCAGTCCGATATCCCCGAGATCCCGGAACTGACCTGGTTGCTGACCTGTGTGGCTGGCAAGGGCCTGCTCAACCGGGCTCATGCCTATAAGGCTTCCGTGGACAAGAACGTCGAGGCCGGTGAAGACCCGGATGCCGGCATCTCCATGGGCCTGTTCAGCTATCCGGTGCTGATGGCTGCCGACATTCTGATGTTCAACGCCCATAAAGTGCCGGTCGGTCGTGACCAGATTCAGCACGTTGAAATGGCCCGTGATATCGGCCAGCGCTTCAACCACCTGTTTGGCAAGGGCAAGGAGTTCTTCGTCATGCCTGAAGCCCTGATCGAGGAAAGCGTTGCGACGCTGCCAGGTCTGGATGGGCGCAAGATGTCGAAGAGCTACGACAACACCATTCCGTTGTTCAGCAGCGCCAAGGACATGAAGGACGCTATCTCGCGCATCGTCACCGACTCCCGTGCCCCGGGCGAAGCGAAGGATCCGGACAACTCCCATCTGTTCACGCTCTATCAGGCGTTCTCCAGTGCTGAGCAATCGGCCGAGTTCCGTTCCGAGTTGCTGCAGGGGCTGGGTTGGGGCGAGGCCAAGAGTCGTCTGTTCAAACTGCTGGATGGCGAGCTGAGCGAAGCCCGCGAGAAGTATCTGAGCCTGATCGAGCGGCCTGCCGACCTGGAAGACATCCTGCTCGCCGGTGCCCGGAAAGCCCGTCGTGCCGCGACGCCGTTCCTCGAAGAGCTGCGTGAAGCGGTGGGCCTGCGCTCTTTCCGCACGGTTGCGCAGAATGTCGAAACCGGCAAGAAAAAAGCCGCCAAGGGCGCACGGGTTGTGAGTTTCCGTGAGGAAGACGGCAGTTTCCGTTTCCGCCTGCTGGCTGCCGATGGTGAGCAGTTGCTGCTGTCGGACAAGTTCGCTGATGGCAAGACGGCAGGTGCTGCCAGTAAAAGTCTGCTTGGGCCAACCGAGCCAATCATCATTGCCGGCGATCTCCACTTTGAGGTGGCTTTTGGCAATGCCAAGGCTGAAAGCCCTCAGTTTGAAAGTGCCCAAGCGGTACAGGCCGGTATAGAGCGCTTGCTGGCTGAGCTCAAAGCCTTGCAGGATTGATTGCCATTCCCCCGGGCCGTCGCTACAGTGTCGGCCCGCTTTTTTGTTGCCTTGTTAGCGAATATGACGCCTCTAGAACGATATCAAGCAGATCTGAAACGCCCTGACTTCTTCCACGATGCCGCGCAGGAAAACGCTGTGCGTCACTTGCAGCGTCTGTACGAGGATCTGGTTGCTGCGAATAACAGCAAACCGGGCATGTTCGGCAAGCTGTTCGGCAAGAAAGAACCGACCCTGGTCAAGGGGTTGTACTTCTGGGGCGGCGTGGGCCGGGGCAAGACCTATCTGGTTGATACGTTCTTCGACGCCCTGCCGTTCGAGCAGAAGGTGCGGACTCACTTCCACCGCTTCATGAAGCGTGTGCACGAAGAGATGAGAACCCTCAAGGGCGAGAAAAACCCGCTTGTCCTCATCGCCAAGCGCTTTTCCGATGAGGCGCGGGTGATTTGCTTCGACGAATTCTTCGTCTCCGACATTACCGATGCCATGATCCTTGGCACCTTGATGGAAGAGCTGTTCAAGAATGGCGTGACCCTGGTCGCGACGTCCAACATCGTGCCCGATGGCCTGTATAAGGACGGCCTGCAGCGTGCCCGCTTCCTGCCAGCCATTGCCTTGATCAAGCAGAACACCGATATCGTCAACGTCGACAGCGGCGTCGACTATCGCCTGCGCCATCTGGAGCAGGCCGAACTGTTCCACTTCCCGCTCAATGACGTCGCCGAGGAAAGCCTGCGCAAAAGCTTCAAGGCGCTGACGCCCGACTGCGCGCAGACCATCGAAAACGATGTGCTGATCATCGAGAATCGCGAGATTCGCGCCTTGCGCACTTGTGATGACGTAGCGTGGTTCGATTTCCGTGAACTGTGCGACGGGCCTCGCAGCCAGAACGACTACATCGAGTTGGGCAAGATCTTCCACGCTGTGCTGCTGAGCGGTGTCGAGCAGATGAGCGTCACCACCGACGACATTGCCCGCCGCTTCATCAACATGGTCGACGAATTCTACGACCGCAACGTCAAGCTGATCATCTCGGCCGAGGTTGAGTTGAAGGACCTGTACACAGGCGGTCGTCTGACGTTTGAATTCGCACGTACCCTGAGCCGCTTGCTGGAAATGCAATCCCACGAGTTTCTGTCGCGGGCGCATAAGCCTTAGGGGCAGTTGCAAGCTTCAAGTTGGAAGCTGCAAGTAAAGGCAGGTTGCGTACTGCTTTGCTTCTGCTTTTTCTTGCTGCTTGTAACTTGCGGCTTGCAGCTTTTCAGCAGGCCGCCCTCAGGCGGCCTGCTGAAACTGCTGCCTGTACTGATTCGGCGACAGTTCGGTGTGTTGGCGGAACAGGCGCGCGAAGAAGCTCGCATCGTCGTAGCCAATTTCGTAGCTGATGGTCTTGATGCTTTTGCGCGTGCCCGATAACAGGCCCTTGGCTGTTTCGATGCGCAGGCGTTGCAGGTAATGCAGTGGCTTGTCGCCGGTAGCGGCCTGGAAGCGGCGCATGAAGTTGCGGATGCTCATGCCGTGGTTGCGGGCCACGTCTTCAAAGCGGAACTTGTCTGCAAAGTGCTCTTCAAGCCAGTGCTGGATCTGCAGGATGATGACGTCCTGATGCAGCTTCTGGCCGCCAAAACCTATCCTTCCCGGTGAATAACTGCGCCGCACCTCGTAGAGAATGTCGCGGGCCACGGCCTGGGCGACGTTCGAGCCGCAGAAGCGCTCGATCAGATAGATATACAGATCACATGCTGACGTGGTGCCGCCTGCGCAATACAGGTTGTCGGCGTCTGTCAGGTGCTTTTCCTGATTGAGCAGGACTTTGGGAAATCTCTCGCTGAACGTATTGAAGAAGCGCCAGTAAGTCGTGGCTTCCTTGCCGTCCAGCAGGCCGGCTTCGGCCAGCCAGAAAACCCCGGTGGCCTCACCGCACAGCACGGCGCCGCTGGCGTGCTGTTCGCGCAGCCATGGCAGAATCTGCGGGTATTGCTGCAACTGGCTGTCGAAATCGTCCCAGAATGCCGGGATGACGATGATGTCGCTTTCGCACAGTGGGCCGTCTACAGGCAGGGTGACGTCGCTGAAGCTGCCGACGGGCATGCCGTCCGGGCTCACCAGGCGAATTTCAAAGGCGGGCTTGAGGCCGTGTCCCAGTTGCTTGCTGTACCGCAGGCTGGCCAGATGGAAGAAGTCCTTGGCCTGCATCAGGGTGGAAGCGAACACTTTGTCAGTGGCAAGAATGCTTACGCGCCGCAGCGGGGCGGTGTGTTGAATCGGCATGATCTTTTGTTCTTATATGGAATAGTGGTCAAACAACGGCTGAATCGTCTTATTTTTTCGCGAGTGTGTCTAGCCTCAATAACCGTGACTTCCAGGCCGGCCAGCCTCATGGCTTGCCTGTCAGAGCACTAAACAGGTCGTGGGTTGAAAATCAGGTTGAGGTTATTTTTTCAGCCTGTATAATCCGCCAGCTCTTTGCAGTGGAAGTGATGCGCCGTCTGCCGAAGAATCTTGCCGTATAACGGACGCGCTGACCCGAGCCCCCGATAGCGTCTGTTTCCGGCTGCCTTTGACTTGTCAAAGTACGCACTATTCAGTAAGATCCGCCGTCTCATTTTCAGGCGGCCCCTGAGGCTATAAAGAATGAAAACTTTTACTGCTAAACCGGAAACAGTTAAGCGCGACTGGTTCGTCGTCGACGCTGCTGGTCAGACCCTGGGTCGTCTGGCCACCGAAATCGCGAGCCGTCTGCGTGGCAAGCACAAACCGGAATACACTCCGCACGTCGATACCGGTGATTACATCGTCGTTATCAACGCTGAGCAAATCCGCGTTACCGGTGCTAAAGCTTCCGACAAGATTTACTACTCTCACTCCGGTTTTCCGGGCGGGATCAAATCGATCAACTTTGAAAAGCTGATCGATAAAGCTCCTGAGCGCGTGATCGAGACCGCGGTCAAAGGCATGCTGCCTAAGAACCCGCTGGGTCGCGACATGTATCGTAAGCTGAAAGTCTATGCGGGCGCTGTACACCCTCATACTGCTCAGCAGCCCCAAGAACTGAAGTTTTAACGGAATAGTTCATTATGTCGGCGACTCAAAATTACGGCACTGGCCGTCGCAAGACCGCAACCGCACGCGTTTTCCTGCGTCCGGGCACTGGTAACATCTCGATCAACAACCGTTCTCTGGACGTGTTCTTCGGCCGCGAAACTGCCCGCATGGTAGTTCGTCAGCCGCTGGAACTGACCGAAACTGTTGAGAAGTTCGACATCTACGTCACCGTTATCGGTGGCGGTGTAAGTGGTCAAGCTGGCGCAATCCGCCACGGTATCACTCGCGCTCTGATGCAATACGACGAAACTCTGCGTAGCGCCCTGCGTAAAGCCGGTTACGTTACTCGTGACGCTCGTGAAGTTGAACGTAAGAAAGTCGGTCTGCGTAAAGCGCGTAAGCGTCCGCAGTACTCGAAGCGTTAATTCGCACTTCGTTCAAAAAGAACGCCCAGCCTCTTCGGAGCTGGGCGTTTTTTTATGCCTGTCAAATATGTGTGACAACGTGCCACATGGCTGTAACCCTTGATTTACAAGCTTTCCTACTTTTTGTACGGTCTTATTACCTTGTTAAATGAAGGGTTTTTATTTACCATCCGGCCAAATCTATAAGCAGCTAGATTGAGTTTAAGTAGACGCCTGCTCAAACAGGCCACATAGCTGATGGGAGAGGACGGAATGAGCAATGACGGCGTGAATGCAGGCCGGCGTCGCTTCCTCGTGGCAGCCACATCCGTGGTTGGTGCAGCAGGAGCGGTGGGGGCTGCGGTCCCGTTCGTGGGGTCATGGTTCCCCAGTGCCAAGGCGAAAGCCGCGGGGGCACCGGTCAAGGTGAATATCAGCAAGATTGAAGCAGGGCAGCAGATGATTGCTGAGTGGCGCGGTCAACCGGTATTCATTGTTCGTCGCACCAAAGAGATCCTGGATAACCTCGGCAAGATCACCGGTCAGTTATCCGATCCCGAGTCCAAGGCTTCTGTTCAGCCTTCGTATGTTGACCCCGTGGTTCGTTCGATCAAGCCGGAAATCCTGCTTCTGGTCGGCCTTTGTACGCACCTGGGTTGTTCGCCGACCTTCCGTCCTGAAGTCGCGCCTGTCGATCTTGGCAAGGACTGGGTGGGAGGCTATTTCTGTCCTTGTCACGGCTCTCATTACGATCTGGCCGGTCGGGTCTACAAGTCTCAACCCGCGCCACTGAATCTGCCAGTGCCTCCGCATTCCTATGAGTCGGACAGTGTGATTGTCATTGGCGTCGATAAGGAGGGTGCGTGATGAGCAAGTTCATGGATTGGGTCGATGCTCGCTTCCCGGCGACAAAGATGTGGGAAGACCATCTCAGCAAGTATTACGCTCCAAAGAATTTCAACTTCTTCTACTTCTTCGGCTCTCTGGCGCTTCTGGTTTTGGTCAATCAGATCCTCACCGGAGTCTGGCTGACTATGAGCTATACGCCTTCGGCTGAAGAGGCGTTCGCTTCCGTCGAATACATCATGCGTGACGTCGAGTACGGCGCGATTCTGCGTCTGCTGCACTCCACGGGGGCCTCCGCCTTCTTCATCGTGGTCTACCTGCATATGTTCCGTGGCTTGCTCTACGGCTCGTATCAAAAGCCGCGTGAACTGGTCTGGGTGTTCGGCATGCTGATTTACCTGGCGCTGATGGCTGAGGCTTTCATGGGCTACCTGCTGCCCTGGGGGCAAATGTCGTACTGGGGTGCCCAGGTGATCATTTCGCTGTTCGGCGCCATTCCGGTCATCGGTGACGACCTGACCCAATGGATTCGTGGCGATTACCTGATTTCCGGTATCACCTTGAACCGTTTCTTTGCTTTACACGTGGTCGCTCTGCCGATCGTGGTGCTGGGCCTCGTGGTGTTACACATTCTGGCGTTGCATGAAGTGGGCTCCAACAACCCGGATGGTGTGGATATCAAAAAGCTCAAGGACGAGAACGGTATCCCTCTGGATGGCATTCCTTTCCATCCTTACTACACCGTGAAAGACATTGTCGGCGTAGTGGTATTCCTCTTCGTCTTTTGCTCCATCGTGTTCTTCTTCCCTGAAATGGGTGGCTACTTCCTCGAAAAACCCAACTTCGAAGCGGCCAATCCTTTCAAAACGCCGGAACACATTGCGCCTGTCTGGTACTTCACGCCGTTCTACGCGATCTTGCGGGCGATTCCGGACAAGCTGATGGGGGTTATCGCCATGGGAGCGGCCATTGCGGTGCTGTTCGTGCTGCCTTGGCTGGACCGAAGCCCGGTCAAGTCCATGCGATACAAGGGGTGGATGAGCAAGCTCTGGCTGCTGTTGTTCTGTGTCTCTTTCGTGATCCTCGGCGTGCTGGGCGTTCTGTCGCCGACTCCCGAGCGCACGCTGCTGTCGCAGATCTGCACCTTTCTGTACTTCGCCTACTTCATTCTGATGCCGTTCTATACCCGGCTAGAGAAGACCAAACCGGTTCCAGAAAGGGTGACTGGCTGATGAAAAAGCTATTGGCTGTATTGATTCTCGCGATTCTGCCTGTCTTTTCATTCGCCGCTGAACATGGCGGTCCGGAACTGGAAAAGGTCGATATCGATGTCTCCGACAAGGCTGCGATGCAGGACGGTGCACGGACGTTCGTCAACTACTGCATGGGCTGTCACAGCGCCAAATACCAGCGCTACGAGCGTGTGGCCGATGATCTGGGGATTCCCCATGAGCTGATGCTGGAAAAGCTGGTGTTCACCGGTGCCAAGATCGGCGACCACATGAACACCGGCATGCAGTCCAACGATGCCAAGACCTGGTTCGGTGCTGCGCCGCCTGACCTGACGCTGGTGGCGCGTGTGCGTGGCACGGACTGGCTCTATGGCTATCTGCGCTCGTTCTACGAGGACCCGGCTCGACCATTGGGTGTGAATAACCGAGTGTTCCCCAACGTCGGCATGCCTAACGTGCTGGCGAGCCTTCAAGGTCGGCAGGTGGTGGGTTGCAAGCAGGTCCAGGTGGTTGAAGAGGGCAAGAAGCAATATGACCCCCTTACC
Source organism: Pseudomonas sp. Irchel 3A18 (assembly GCF_900187465.1). Taxonomy (NCBI): domain Bacteria; kingdom Pseudomonadati; phylum Pseudomonadota; class Gammaproteobacteria; order Pseudomonadales; family Pseudomonadaceae; genus Pseudomonas; species Pseudomonas sp. Irchel 3A18. The sequence continues at coordinate 58,607 of NZ_FYDI01000006.1, read as the reverse complement.
GGTGCGCCGCTGACTCACGAGGCTTGCGATCAACTGACCATCGTGCCGAAAACCGGTAGCCTGACTGCAGAGCAGTTCGACGAGAAGATCAAGAATCTGGTGACCTTTCTGGCCTATTCAGCCAATCCGGTTAAACTGCAGCATCAGCGTATAGGCACTTATGTGCTGCTTTATCTGGCCTTCTTCTTTGTTTTCGCGTATCTGCTCAAGCGCGAATACTGGAAAGATGTTCACTGATCGAGCAGTTGTAGCTTCGCACTGACACAAGCGCTCCAGTGGAGTCTCCATTCGGATAGTGATTGCGAGGCGGGTATAGTAGCGGCGCAAGATTGCAGAATTTACTTCGCGTAAATGAGCTATCTTGTCGCCCGCGACGACGACCTGTCTTTGCGCGGTCATAATCGGGGGCCCACTGGGGCGCGTTCGTTTGTCTGCCTTATAAATTTAACAAGCGAGGAGGATCGCCATGGGCGTGACCAATCGGTTGGCCTGTTACTCCGACCCCGCCGACCACTATTCCCATCGCGTGCGCATCGTGCTCGCTGAGAAGGGTGTCAGCGCCGAGATCATTGATGTGGTTGCGGGTCGTCATCCGCCCCAGCTCATCGAAGTGAATCCGTATGGCAGTGTGCCAACCCTGGTTGATCGTGACCTGGCGTTGTACGAGTCTACGGTGGTGATGGAATATCTTGATGAGCGTTACCCGCATCCGCCCTTGCTGCCGGTTTACCCTGTGGCGCGTGCAAATAGTCGCCTGCTGATTCATCGGATTCAGCGCGACTGGTGTGGACTGGTGGATCTTATTCTGGATTCGCGCAGCAAAGAGTCTGCCCGCGTACAAGCGCGCAAGGAATTGCGCGAAAGTCTGACCGGTGTTTCGCCGTTGTTTGCGGAAAAACCTTTTTTCCTCAGTGACGAGCAAAGCCTTGTCGATTGCTGTCTACTGCCCATACTCTGGCGTTTGCCAGTCTTGGGTATCGAATTGCCACGGCCTGCCAAGCCGTTGCTTGATTACATGGAGCGCCAATTTGCGCGCGAGGCATTTCAGGCAAGCCTGTCTGTAGCCGAACGTGAGATGCGCTAAGGCTTAAGGAGCCGTTGATGAACTCCAGTCGCCCTTATCTGATTCGTGCTCTCTATGAGTGGATCGTCGATAACGATTGCACACCACATATATTGGTCAATGCGGAGTACCCGTCGGTGCAGATCCCTCAGGGTTTTGCCAACGATGGGCAGATTGTCCTGAACGTTTCACCCAGTGCTGTGCGTCATTTGCACATGGACAACGAAGCGGTCAGTTTTGAAGGCCGCTTCGGCGGTGTGCCGCATGCCTTGTATGTTCCCATTGGCGCCATTCTGGGTATTTATGCCCGGGAAAACGGCCAAGGCATGGTCTTCGATCTGGAGCCTCCGATGGAGGAAGAAGACGAGATCGAGCTGGAAGAGGATGCGCCACCACCACCGGACAGCGAGCCTCCGCGTCCTAGCGGCAGGCCGAGTCTGAAAGTTGTGAAATAAAAAAAGGCGATCCATCCGGGTCGCCTTTTTTAATGCCGCCAGGTTATCAGTCGATGTACTCGAACAGCCTGACGATTTTCTGCACACCGGATACGCCCTGCACCAGATTGGTGGCGCGATTGGCTTCATCCTGAGTGAGCAGGCCGAGCATGAAAACGATCCCGTTTTCGGTCACGACCTTGATCCGAGAGCCGGGGATCGAGTTGTCCGCCAGCATCTGGGTCTTGATCTTGGTCGTCAGCCACGCATCGTTATTGCGTGCCAGCAGGGACGATGGCGCCATGACTTGAAGTTCGTTGTTGACCTTCTTGACTCGCTGCACAGAGCTGGCAGCCTGTTCGGCCAGGGCCTTGAGGTCTGCGCGAGGCGTCTGGCCAGCCAGCAGGACGATGCCGTTGAAGCTGGTGACGACAATGTGCGAGCCTTCGGCCAGATCAGGGCTGGCCTTGGAGATGTTCACTGCGGCTTTGGTTTCGATGAGGGAGTCATCGATCTTGCTGCCGAAAGTCCTGGTTCCCCGGTCGTCCTCGATCGGTTTGTCGCGTGCTGCTGTCAGAACCGAGCTGCATCCGCTGATGCCGAGGCACAGGGTCAGGACCAGTAGGCTGAGGCGATTAGGGGTCATTCTTCACTCCCGAACAGTTGGCTGTCGATCAGATCGCAAAGGCAATGGATCGCCAGCAGATGGACTTCTTGTATGCGTGCCGTGACATTGGCGGGGACGCGGATTTCTACGTCTTCCGGCAATAATAGCGATGCCATGCCGCCACCGTCGCGTCCCGTCAATGCTACGACAATCATTTCGCGATCATGTGCGGCCTGGATGGCTTGAATAATGTTCGCCGAGTTGCCGCTGGTGGAAATGGCCAGCAGCACATCGCCCGGTTGACCCAGGGCGCGAATCTGTTTGGAAAAGATTTCGTTGTAGCTGTAATCGTTGGCGATCGAGGTGATCGTCGAGCTGTCCGTGGTCAGCGCTATCGCAGGCAGGCTAGGCCTTTCACGCTCGAAACGGTTGAGCAGTTCGGAGGAAAAGTGCTGGGCATCGCCGGCAGAGCCGCCGTTACCGCAGGCAAGCATTTTGCCTTCGTTGAGCAGGGCGTTGACCATTACCTGGCTGGCTTGCTCGATAAAGGGTGCAAGGACGTCCATCGCCTGTTGCTTGGTGTCAATGCTGGCCTGGAACAGCCGGCGAATTCGGGATTGCATGTCCATCAATGTGACCTTAATGAGAGCGTACGGCGGCTGGTCGGGTGCGCTGCGGGGATCCCCGGCGGCTCACCACACACTGAATGTGCAGCCCGCAAATCAAATAGCAAAATGGGTGGTAAAGGGTGTTGCTGCGCGTCAGGTTTGCGATTGTCCGCTTGTTACATCAACTGTCGAATGCACTCTTGAGCCACGTCAGGGGAGCGGCCTTGCCTGGATCTCCATCGATAGCGATCACGTCGAAACGGCATGGATAATCGGCCCACTGTGACTCTTGTTGCAGGAACAGTTGTGCAGCGGTAATCAGTTTTTCCTGTTTGCGAAAATCGACGCTTTCCATGGCTCCACCCCAGCCTGAGTGGCGTCGGTAGCGAACTTCGACGAATACTACTGTATCGCCGTCGAGCATGACTAGATCAAGCTCGCCGCGTTTGCATGACCAGTTTTGGGTAATCGGGCGCAGGCCTTGTTGTTGTAGATACAGCAGGGCGCAGGCTTCTGCCTCGCGCCCTGCCTGTTGCCGGGTGTTGCCTGGCATCAAGGAGCGGTGTCCGGCAGGCGCTGGACCTTGCCGTCGACGAACTCTGCCCATGGCAGTTGACGTTCTACGCGACGGCTCGGGCTCAGGCTCAGGCTGCCCGACAGGCCGTCGATGCGGCTTTCAGGCAGTGTCTTGAGCTGGCCAAGACGCGGAGCCAGGCGATAGGCGTCGATGCCCATGGCGTAGAGGCGGCCCAGGCTGCCCGATGCTTGTGGCCATTGAGCGGTCACTTGCTGGCGCAGAGGGTCGTTGGCATTGAGCAACCATGGGGTTTCGCAGAAGCGTACGCCGTTCAGGTCCAGATACTGAGCCTGATCGTTGCTGTTGGTGAACAGGTGAGAGGTGGCATAGACCGGAACGTCGCCAGCGTACTGGAACACCATGGTCGGCTTGATCTGCTGAGCCTGCTGTGGAGTTGCAGCCAGGAACATGAAGTCGATGTCCTGGCGGCGTGTAGGCTGGGCGGCAACCTGAGTGCCTACGGTGCTTTGCAGGCGCTGGGCGCGGCCTTCGCTGTTGCGCAACTGGAACAGGTCTGCGACTTGCTGGGCAAGCGCGACAGGCTGGTCGACGTGTTCGGCTGCGATCAGAGTGCCGCCCTTGGCTTGCCAGCTTTTGCGGAAGGCATCCAGTACGCGATCGCCCCATTCGCCTTTAGGCACCATGGCGACGGCGCTGCGTTTGCCGTCTGCCCAGGCGCGGCGTGCCACTTCCCGTGCTTCGTCTTCGGCGGCAAGGCCGAACTGGAACAGTTGTGCCGGGCCTTCGGAGTTGGAGTCGCTGTAGTTCAGGGCCAATGTGGTGATAGGCAGTTGCTGGCGGCTGTTCAGTTGTTTGACCAGATTCTTTTCCAGCGGGCCGACGACCAGTTGCGCGCCGGCAGCCTTGGCCTGACGATAGAAGTCATCCATCGATGTGACGCGCGAGCTGTCGAAGACCTGAATGGCTGGCGGGTTCTGGCCAGCTTGCTGGGCCTGATAGTGCGCAGCCATGAAGCCTTCACGCAGCGCCTTGGCAACAGAGGCCAGTTGACCATCCTGTGGCAGCAGCAGAGCGATCTTGGTCAGCGGCTCGCTGGTCAGGGCGCGGAGCTGGGCGAGGGTGGTCGGCAGTTTCAAGGCGGCCGGATGTTGCGGGTTCTGTGCTTTCCAGCTGTCGATGGCGGCCTGTTGCTGCTCCAGCGTGCCGGCGCCCTTGACCGAGCGGGCCAGGCTCAGCCAGCCGCCCATGTCGTCGGTGGCAGTGCTTTGCAGTTGGTCGGCAGGCAGTGCTGCAACCAGTGCCCAGATGGCATCGTTGTTGGCGCTGGCGTCGTTGCCTTGCAGCAGCGGGCCTGCGAACACACGCTCGCGAGCTGCGGCCAGGGTCTGGCCATCGGCTTCGAGTGCGCGAGCCCGGACAGCGTGAGTGCGGATTTGCTGTTCAACCGACAGTTCGCCCAGACGTTGCAGGCTAGGGTGATCCAGTGCGGTCAGTGCAGCCTTTGGCTGGTTGCGACCCATGGCCAGTTCTGCAGTCAGGGTGCTGGCGAATACCTGCAGGCCGGGCTTCAACTGATCCAGAGGGACCTGGGCCAGAATCTGGGCGGCGCGGCCAGGATTGTTCTGGCGATTCGCCAGATCTGCGGCGCTCAAGCGCAACGGGGCGGCCTGATCCGGCGTCTTGGCAGCCGCAGCCTGTTCAAGCAATTGCTCGATGCTGGCGTCGGGGGTGCGAGGCAACTCACCAAGACTGGATGAGGGCGAGCTGGCGCAGGCTGCAAGAAGGGCAGCGAGGCAGAGGGCAGAGAACAGCCGCAGGCAGGCGATCATTGATGTGTTCCTGATACTCAAGCAAGTTAGCGGGGAATTGTACCCAAGCACTGGCCGGGGTGCGACTTCGAAGGTGTCGAAAGCGGTGATATTGGTCGTGTCGTAGTGCTCTATCGGCCAATACACTTGATTCGAGAGTGTTTCAGCATCTTGCGACGGGGCAGAATCATGGTTTTCCTTCCTTTTTTATGCCCATCCCTGAATGTGTTGCACCATGGGTCAGGGTCGTAGCCTGTACAATGTGGTTTTTTCAACCACCAAAAATGAGGTCTGCGCTTTGACTGCTCCGGTTGTTTCAAATTCCACCCTGGGTTCGCTTTATGTAGTGGCGACCCCTATCGGCAATCTGGACGACATGAGCGTGCGGGCCTTGAAAGTGCTGCGTGAAGTGGCATTGATAGCAGCAGAGGATACTCGCCACTCCTCAAGGCTGATGCAGCATTTTGGAATATCCACGCCTCTGGCTGCCTGTCATGAACATAACGAGCGTGACGAGGGTAGTCGTTTCATTACCCGTCTGCTGGCCGGTGACGATGTTGCATTGATCTCCGATGCCGGGACGCCGCTGATTTCCGATCCTGGTTATCACCTTGTCCGGCAGGCGCGGGCGGCGGGTGTTCAGGTGGTTCCGGTGCCGGGTGCCTGCGCCCTGATTGCGGCCTTGTCGGCAGCCGGCCTGCCTTCGGACCGTTTTATCTTTGAAGGTTTTCTGCCAGCCAAGGCCGTGGGTCGCAAGAGCCGGCTTGAAGTGCTTCGCGAAGAGCCTCGCACCTTGATCTTCTATGAGGCCCCGCACCGGATTCTCGAATGTCTTCAGGACATGGAGCAGGTGTTCGGCCCTGACCGTCCCGCATTGCTGGCGCGGGAGCTGACCAAGACGTTTGAAACCCTCAAGGGGCTGCCGCTGGCGCAACTGCGTGCCTTTGTCGAGGGCGACAGCAATCAGCAGCGTGGTGAATGCGTGGTGCTGGTGGCGGGCTGGACGCCGCCCGAGGATGAAGATGTGGTAGGTGCCGAGGCGCGCCGGGTTCTGGATCTGTTGCTCGAAGAGATGCCGCTCAAGCGCGCGGCCGCACTGGCAGCGGAAATCACCGGGGTACGCAAGAATCTGCTTTACCAGGTCGCACTGGACAAACAGAAGGATCAATAAGTTCCGTCTCGTGCGACAAATGCGCGTCATTCTGGCTTTTAATGCTTGTTCTTGACGCCTCGTCCCGATACCCTTGGCGGCGGAGAGTCGATTGGACAGTCGCTGCCTCTTGCTGCTTTGCAGTCAAGGGGGGGAGGAAAGTCCGGGCTCCATAGGGCGGAGTGCCAGGTAACGCCTGGGAGGCGCGAGCCTACGGAAAGTGCCACAGAAAATAACCGCCTAAGCACTTCGGTGCCGGTAAGGGTGAAAAGGTGCGGTAAGAGCGCACCGCACGTCTGGCAACAGTTCGTGGCAAGGTAAACCCCACTCGGAGCAAGACCAAATAGGGTTCCAAGGCGTGGCCCGCGCTGGAACCGGGTAGGTTGCTAAAGACGTCCAGTGATGGCCGTCGTAGAGGAATGACTGTCCTCGACAGAACCCGGCTTACAGATCGACTCTCCACCTTCTTCTCTCGACTGCTGTTAAAGCAGCGGTTTTTCTTATCCGTAATGCCAAAAAATTCTTACACTTAATAAATTACTTTAACTTTGAGCCGCAATCATTTGGGCGGCTTCGTATTTGCCTGTCAAAACCCGCGAAAATTTACCTCTCCCCCTCCAATACCGCTCCTAAATCTCCGAAATGTAAGGGGTTTCCTTAAGACCGTGCCTTGACGGTGTGGTGGGCGCATTCCTATAGTGTGCGCAAGTGGCAGAAAGTGGCACGAAGTGGGTTTTTTTAGCGCGAAAAGTTAAAAATCGGAGAGTGCGCCTGTGTTTCGTGGTGCCAACGCAATCAATCTCGATGCCAAGGGTCGTCTCGCCATGCCGAGCCGGTACCGTGACGAGTTGGATTCGCGTAGCTCCGGGCAACTTATCGTGACCATTGATGCCGTTGACCCCTGCTTGTGTCTTTATCCGCTGTCCGAGTGGGAACTGATTGAGGCGAAACTTCGTGAGCTGGCTACCTTTCGCGAAGAAAACCGCCGGTTGCAGAGGCTTTTGATTGGTAACGCAGTGGATCTGGAGCTCGACGGCAGTGGGCGTTTTCTGGTCCCGCCGCGTCTTCGTGAATACGCCAGGTTGGATAAGCGTGTGATGTTGGTTGGACAGCTTAATAAGTTTCAACTGTGGGACGAGGATGCCTGGAATGCTGTTGCCGATGCAGACCTTGCAGCCATTCAAAAACCTGGCGCGATGCCTGATGAATTACGTGACCTGATCCTGTGACTATGAACAGCAGTTTTACCCACATCACCGTACTGCTCGAAGAAGCCGTCGAGGCTCTCGCTGTGCGCGCCGATGGCTGCTATCTGGACGGCACATTCGGTCGTGGCGGACATAGTCGCCTGATACTTCAGCATCTTGGGCCTGATGGCCGGCTGCTGGGGTTCGACAAGGATCCTCAAGCGATTGCCACAGGGCAAGCGCTGGCGGCCGAAGACGGCCGCTTTGTCATTGTGCAGAGAAGCTTTGCCGAACTGGGCTCCGAGGCTCAGGAACGCGGGTTGGCAGGCAAGGTCAGCGGTATTCTGCTGGACCTTGGCGTCTCCTCACCGCAACTGGACGATCCTGAGCGCGGCTTCAGTTTCATGAACGACGGCCCGCTGGACATGCGCATGGACCCGACTCGTGGCATCAGCGCTGCCGAGTTCATCGCCACTGCACCTGCAGAAGAGATCGCCCGGGTCTTCAAGGAATACGGTGAGGAGCGTTTCGCCAAGCGCATGGCCAATGCCGTGGTTCAGCGTCGCGAAATCCAGCCTTTCGAGCGCACTGCCGATCTGGCAGAAGTCCTCAAGGTTGCCAACCCTGCCTGGGAAAAGGGCAAGAATCCGGCCACGCGCGCCTTTCAGGGCCTGCGTATTCACGTCAACAACGAGCTGGGCGATCTGGAAGCCGGTCTTGAAGCGGCGCTGGACGCCCTTGAGGTCGGCGGTCGTCTGGTGGTCATCAGCTTCCACTCTCTTGAAGACCGCATCGTCAAGCTGTTCATGCGCAAGCTCGTCAAGGGTGAAGCTGACAACATGCCTCGCAACCTGCCGATCCAGTTCAAGGCCTTCGAGCCGAAGATCAAACTCATCGGCAAGGCGCAGTTCGCTTCGGACGAAGAAACCAGAGCCAATCCACGCTCGCGCAGCGCTGTCATGCGTGTGGCGGAGAAGCTCAGGTGAGCCGTCTGTTCCTCAAGCCATTGCCCGGCGGCAGCTTCATCATGCTGCTGCTGTTTCTTGCCGTCCTCGTTTCGGCAATCGGCGTGTCCTACAGCGCCCACTGGAACCGGCAGTTGCTTAACTCCCTGTACTCGGAAATGAGCGTGCGCGACAAGGCGCAGGCCGAGTGGGGACGCCTGATTCTCGAGCAGAGCACCTGGACGGCCCATAGCCGTATCGAGAACCTGGCCACCGATCAGTTGAAGATGCGCATCCCCAACGCTGCCGAAGTACGGATGGTGGCGCCATGATGAAACTTGAGGGTGCCCTGTATCCGTGGCGGTTCCGTGTGGTGGTGGGTCTGCTCGTCATCCTGGTGCTCGCCATCTGCTGGCGGATTGTCGATCTGCAGGTCATCGATCACACCTTCCTCAAGGAACAGGGTGATGCTCGCAGCGTCCGTCATATTCCAATCCCGGCTCACCGTGGTCTGATCACCGACCGTAACGGCGAGCCTCTGGCTGTCAGTACGCCTGTGACCACGCTCTGGGCAAACCCGCGTGAAATGCAGCAGGACAAATCCAAGTGGCCGGTTCTGGCGACGGCTCTGGGGCAGGACCTCAAGGCCATGACCGAGCGCCTGGATTCTCAGGCCACCAAGGAATTCATTTATCTGGTTCGCGGCCTGACGCCTGAGCAAGGGCAGTCTGTGCTGGACCTCAAGGTTCCCGGTGTCTATGGCATCGAGGAATTCCGGCGTTTCTATCCGGCCGGTGACGTGACTGCACACATGGTCGGCTTCACCGACCTCGACGATCATGGTCGCGAGGGGGTCGAACTGGCCTATGACGACTGGCTCGCCGGGGTGCCTGGCAAGCGACAGGTCATCAAGGACCGCAGGGGACGACTTATCAAGGACGTCCAGGTAACCAAGAACGCCAAGGCCGGCAAGACCTTGGCTTTGTCTATTGATCTGCGTCTGCAATATCTGGCCACCCGCGAACTGCGTAACGCCATAGTAGAGAACGAAGCCAAGGCCGGTAGCCTGGTAATCATGGACGTCAAGACCGGCGAAGTACTGGCCATGGTCAACCAGCCGACCTACAACCCGAACAACCGCCGCACCATGGTGCCTGCTGCAATGCGCAACCGGGCAATCATCGACGTGTTCGAGCCGGGCTCGACCATGAAGCCGATTTCCATGACTACCGCACTGGACAGCGGGCGCTGGAAGCCGACCGACAAGGTCGAGGTTTATCCGGGCACCTTGCAGATCGGCAAGTACACCATTCGTGACGTGACCAAGACCGAAGGCCCGATCCTCGACCTGACCGGCATCCTCATCAACTCCAGTAACGTGGGCATGAGCAAGATCGCCTTCGACGTGGGCGGTGAAGCCATCTTCCGCACCATGCAGCGCGTCGGTTTCGGCCAGTACACCGGTCTCGGCTTCCCGGGCGAGCGCGTGGGCAACCTGCCGAACTACCGCGAGTGGCGCAAGGCTGAAACCGCGACCCTGTCCTACGGCTACGGTCTGTCGGTCACCGCGTTGCAACTGGTGCATGCCTACGGCGCACTGGCCAACAACGGCCGGATCGTGCCGCTGACCATTCTGAAAAGCGATACGCCGCCGACGGCCGTGCAGGCCATCCCCGAAAACACTGCCAAGACCCTGCAGGGCATGTTGCAGCAAGTGATCGAAGACCCGCGTGGCGTCTATCGCGCCCGTGTGCCGTCCTATCACGTCGGTGGCAAGAGCGGTACGGCGCGCAAGACTTCCATCGGCACCAAGGGTTACGCGGAAAACTCCTACCGTTCCCTGTTCGCCGGTTTTGGCCCGATGAGCAACCCACGCTACGCGATCGTCGTTGTGATCGATGAACCGAGCAAGGGTGGCTATTTCGGTGGTCTGGTTTCTGCCCCGGTATTCAGCAAGGTCATGTCCGGTACGTTGCGTCTGATGAACGTGACCCCCGACAACCTCGCCGCACCCCAAGAGCAGGTCAATGTTGCCCCTGTAGTGAAAGGAGGGCGTGGCTGATGGCTTTCAATCTGAGCAAGATTTTCGCTCAAACCGACCGCGATCCACTGATTCGTGAGTTGACCCTCGATAGCCGTAATGTGCGGCCGGGCGATCTGTTCCTGGCGGTGCCCGGCATCAAGCTCGATGGCCGCGCCCACATTGCCGATGCCTTGCAGCGCGGCGCTGCGGCAGTGGCTTATGAGGTCGAAGGTTCGACCGTATTGCCGATCACCGATGTGCCGTTGATTCCGGTCAAGGGCCTGGCTGCGCAGTTGTCGGCCATTGCCGGTCGCTTCTATGGCGAGCCGAGTCGCGGACTGAATCTGGTGGGCGTGACCGGCACCAATGGCAAGACCAGCGTCACGCAACTGGTTGCCCAGGCCCTTGATCTGCTCGGCCAGCACTGCGGCATCGTTGGCACGCTGGGGACCGGCTTCTATGGCGCGCTGCAAAGCGGTCGCCACACGACCCCTGACCCGATTTCCGTGCAGGCCACCATCGCTGACCTGAAAAAGGCCGGCGCTCGCGCCGTTGCGATGGAAGTGTCGTCCCACGGCCTCGATCAGGGACGTGCAACGGCCCTGGATTTCGACGTTGCCGTGCTGACCAATCTGTCCCGTGATCATCTGGATTATCACGGCACGATGGAGGCCTACGGTGCGGCCAAGGCCAAGCTGTTTGCATGGCCGGATCTGCGTTGCCGGGTGATCAATCTGGATGACGGGTTCGGTCGTGAACTGGCCGAGGTCGAACATGAGTCACGACTCATCACCTACAGCCTCCAGGACAAGAGCGCCTCTCTTTATTGCCGCGATGCGAAGTTCGATGACGATGGCGTACGCGCCACACTCGTAACCGCGCACGGCGAACACTTTCTGCGCAGCCGTCTGCTGGGCCGTTTCAACCTGAGCAATGTGCTGGCGGCTATCGGCGCCTTGCTGGGGCTGGAATACGCGCTGGACGAAATTCTCAAGGTCCTGCCAAAGCTCGAAGGCCCGGTCGGACGCATGCAGCGTCTTGGCGGTGGCGACAAGCCTTTGGTCGTGGTCGATTACGCTCACACCCCCGATGCGCTTGAGCAGGTTCTCAATGCACTGCGTCCGCATGCCAAGGGTCGCCTGTTGTGCCTGTTCGGTTGCGGTGGCGATCGTGACAGCGGCAAGCGCCCGCTGATGGCCGAAGTGGTCGAGCGTCTTGCCGATGGCGTCTGGGTGACCGATGACAATCCGCGCACAGAAGCACCAGGCCGGATCTTCGACGATATCCGCCCGGGGTTCGTGAACGCCGCTGCGGTGCATTTCGTTGAAGGCCGTGGCCAGGCGATTGCCGAGCTGATTGCCAGTGCCGATGCGACAGATGTCGTGGTTCTGGCCGGCAAGGGCCATGAGGATTATCAGGAAATCGACGGCCAACGCCACGCGTTCTCTGACCTGGAAGAGGCCGCCAAGGCTCTGGCCGCATGGGAGCTTGCGCATGCTTAAAGCATTGACCTTCAGCGAACTGGTCGCGCCACTCGACGCGCGTCGTGTGGGCGACTGCAGTTTTACCGGTGTCAGCACCGACAGCCGCGCCATTCAGCCGGGCCAGTTGTTCGTGGCTCTGACCGGTCCGCGTTTCGATGGTCACGAGTATCTGGATCAGGTTGCCGCCAAAGGCGCCGTAGGTGCTCTGGTCGAGCGGGAAGTGGAAGGCTCGACCTTGCCGCAACTGGTCGTGCTCGATACCCGCAAGGCACTGGCGCAACTGGGCGCGATCAATCGCAATGCCTTTGTCGACAGGCCCGTTGCTGCCATTACCGGCTCCAGTGGCAAGACCACGGTCAAGGAAATGCTGGCAAGCATCATGCGTACTCGCGGTCCGGTCCTGGCGACCCGTGGCAACCTGAATAACGAATTGGGCGTGCCTCTGACTCTGCTTGAACTGGCCCCGGAATACTCTTCGGCAGTCATCGAGCTGGGTGCCTCGCGTGTCGGCGAAATTGCCTTCACCGTCAGCCTGACAAAACCTCATGTCGCTTTGATTACCAATGCCGGGACTGCCCATGTCGGTGAGTTCGGTGGGCCGGACCGTATCGTGGAAGCCAAAGGCGAAATCCTCGAAGGGCTCGATGCCAGCGGCATTGCGGTCCTGAACCTGGATGACAAGGCTTTCCCGACCTGGCGTCTGCGCGTCGGCGAACGAAAGATCGTCAGCTTTGCCCTGAGCAACAGCCAGGCCGATCTGTACGCCAGCGATCTGGGGCGCGATGCACGTGGCTGCCCGAGCTTTCTGCTGCACAGCCCGCTTGGGACTGCGCAGGTGCAATTGAACCTGCTGGGCAAACATAACGTGGCCAATGCCCTGGCGGCAGCGGCTGGCGCCTTTGCGCTGGGCGTTACCCTGGACGGCATCGTCACTGGCCTGAACAACGTTCAACCGGTCAAGGGTCGCACCGTTGCACAAATCGCCAGCAATGGCGTGCGGGTGATCGATGACTCTTACAACGCCAATCCTTCTTCTATAAACGCCGCCGTCGATCTGCTTTGCGACTTCCCTGGCCGAACTGTCCTGGTACTGGGCGATATCGGTGAGCTGGGTGACTGGGCAGAGCAGGGTCACCGCGATGTGGGGGCCTATGCCGCCGGCAAGGTCTCGGCACTTTATGCCGTGGGTCCGTTGATGGCTCATGCCGTGAACGCCTTTGGCGAGCATGGGCGACATTTTGCCAGTCAGGCCGACCTGATTGCGGCGCTGGGCGCCGAGCAAGACCCCAATACCACTTTACTGATCAAGGGTTCGCGTAGTGCCGCGATGGAAAACATCGTGGCTGCCTTATGCGGTTCTAGCCTGGAGAAACATTGATGCTGCTGCTGTTGGCCGAGTTTTTACAACAGTTCCATAAAGGCTTTGCGGTCTTCCAATACCTGACTCTGCGCGGGATTCTCGGCGTGCTAACAGCCTTGACCCTTTCGCTTTGGCTGGGGCCGTGGATGATTCGTACCCTGCAAATGCGCCAGATCGGCCAGGCCGTGCGTAACGACGGCCCGCAATCGCATCTTTCCAAGTCCGGCACCCCGACCATGGGCGGTGCCTTGATCCTGTCGTCCATCGCTATCAGTACTTTGCTGTGGGCTGACTTGAGCAACCGTTATGTGTGGGTGGTCCTGCTCGTCACGCTGCTGTTCGGTGGCATCGGCTGGGTAGATGACTATCGCAAGGTGATCGAGAAGAACTCCCGCGGCTTGCCAAGCCGCTGGAAGTATTTCTGGCAGTCGGTGTTCGGCCTGTGTGCAGCGATCTTCCTTTATACGACTGCGCCGTCGGCAACCGAGACAACCCTGATCGTGCCGATGCTCAAGGATGTACGCATCCAGTTGGGCATGGTCGGTTTCATCGTATTGACCTACTTCGTCATCGTCGGCTCCAGCAACGCAGTGAACCTGACTGACGGTCTGGACGGCCTGGCAATCATGCCGACCGTGATGGTCGGTGGTGCGCTGGGTATCTTCTGCTACCTGTCGGGTAACGTGAAGTTCGCCGAATACCTGCTGATTCCCTATGTACCGGGCGCGGGTGAGCTGATTGTGTTCTCCGGCGCGCTGATTGGCGCGGGGCTCGGATTCCTCTGGTTCAACACTTATCCGGCCCAGGTGTTCATGGGCGACGTCGGTGCGCTGGCGCTGGGCGCCGCACTGGGCACCATGGCGGTGATCGTCCGTCAGGAGTTCGTCCTGTTCATCATGGGCGGCGTGTTCGTGATGGAAACCCTTTCAGTGGTCATTCAGGTTGCGTCATTCAAACTGACCGGTCGCCGCGTGTTCCGCATGGCGCCCATCCACCACCACTTTGAACTCAAGGGCTGGCCTGAGCCGCGTGTGATCGTCCGTTTCTGGATCATCACCGTGATTCTCGTGCTGGTTGGCCTTGCAACGCTGAAACTGAGGTAGAACGAGTGTCTTTGATCGTTTCCGACCGCTTCCGTATCGTTGTCGGTCTAGGCAAGAGTGGCATGTCCCTGGTTCGCTTCCTGGCGAACCGGGGCGTCGCCTTTGCCGTGGCTGATACTCGGGAGAATCCTCCGGAGCTTGCGACCTTGCGTCGCGATTACCCGCAGGTGGAAGTGCGTTGTGGCGAGCTGGACGTAGAGTTTCTCTGCCGTGCCGACGAGCTGTATGTCAGCCCCGGTCTGGCCCTTGCGACTCCAGCCTTGCAAGAGGCTCATGCCCGTGGCGTCAAGATGTCCGGTGACATCGACCTGTTCGCGCGTTACGCGAAAGCGCCGGTCATTGCAATCACCGGATCCAATGCGAAAAGCACCGTGACCACTCTGGTGGGCGAGATGGCCCAGGCTGCAGGCAAGCGCGTTGCAGTCGGCGGCAACCTCGGCATGCCGGCACTGGATCTGCTCAGTGACGATGTCGAGCTGTACGTGCTGGAGCTGTCCAGCTTTCAGCTCGAAACCACCCATGAACTCAATGCCGAAGTCGCGACCGTGCTGAACGTCAGCGAAGACCACATGGACCGCTACAGCGGCCTGCCGGCCTATCACCTGGCCAAGCACCGGATTTTCCGTGGCGCACGGCAAGTGGTCGTCAATCGCCAGGACGCACTGTCCCGGCCACTGATCGGTGAAGGCCTGCCTTGCTGGACCTTCGGCCTGACCAAGCCGGATTTCAACGGTTTTGGCCTGCGTGAAGAGAACGGCGAAAAATACCTGGCTTTCCAGTTCGACAACCTGATGCCGGTTCGCGAACTGAAAGTCCGTGGCGCGCACAATCAGGCCAATGCCCTGGCCGCACTGGCGCTGGGACATGCCGTGGGCCTGCCGTTCGATGCCATGCTGAGCAGCCTGCGGACCTTCACCGGTCTTGAGCATCGCTGCCAGTGGGTGCGCGAGCTGAAGGGCGTTCACTATTACAACGACTCCAAGGCCACCAACGTTGGCGCCGCACTGGCTGCTATCGAAGGCCTGGGTGCTGACATCACTGGCAAGCTGGTGCTGATCGCTGGTGGCGATGGCAAGGGTGCTGACTTCAGCGCCCTGCATGCTGCCGTTGCAGCTCATTGCCGTGCAGTCGTCCTGCTGGGCCGCGATGCCGAACTGATCGCTCAGGCGCTGGGCGATGCTGTACCGCTGGTGCGTGTCACCACGCTGGAAGAGTCCGTGCAACGCAGTGCCGAACTGGCTCAAGAGGGCGATGCGGTATTGCTGTCGCCTGCCTGCGCGAGCCTCGACATGTTCAAGAATTACGAAGAGCGCGGACGCCTGTTCGCCCAGGCAGTGGAGGGCTTGTCATGATCTTTGGCGTGATCAAGCCTTATCCGTCGCCGCTGATCAGTGGCCGTGGTATAGACCTCGACTTCCCGATGCTGGCTGGCTGCCTGGCATTGCTGGGTCTTGGTCTGGTGATGATCACTTCCGCGTCGTCGGAAGTGGCCGCCGTGCAGTCGGGCAATACGCTGTACATGATGACCCGCCATCTGATCTATCTGTTGATCGGCCTGGGGGCCTGCTGCGCAACCATGATGGTGCCTGTCGCCACGTGGCAGCGCATGGGCTGGCTGATGCTGATCGGTGCCTTCGGTCTGCTGTTGCTGGTGCTGGTGCCGGGTATCGGCCGCGAGGTAAACGGCTCGATGCGCTGGATTGGCTTCGGCGCGTTCAACGTGCAGCCTTCCGAAATCGCCAAGGTCTTTGTGGTGATCTTCCTGGCCGGTTACCTGATTCGTCGTCAGCAGGAAGTCCGTGAAAGCTGGATGGGCTTCTTCAAGCCGTTCATCGTGTTGCTGCCGATGGCGGGCCTGTTGCTGATGGAGCCTGACTTCGGGGCCACGGTCGTGATGATGGGCTCGGCTGCCGCCATGCTGTTTCTCGGTGGTGTCGGGCTGTTCCGTTTCTCCCTGATGGTGGTGCTGGCTGTGGTTTCCGTGGTGGTGCTGGTACAGGCCCAACCTTACCGGATGGCGCGTCTGACCAACTTCACCGACCCGTGGGCGGACCAGTTCGGTTCCGGCTACCAGTTGACCCAGGCGCTGATCGCATTCGGTCGCGGCGAATGGTTCGGCGTCGGTCTGGGCAACAGTGTCCAGAAACAGTTCTATCTGCCGGAAGCTCATACCGACTTCGTGTTCTCGGTGCTTGCCGAAGAGCTGGGTGTCATAGGGTCTTTGCTCACAGTCGCCTTGTTCCTGTTCGTCAGTATTCGTGGCATGTACATAGGTATGTGGGCAGAAAGGGCCAAACAGTTCTTCGGTGCTTACGTTGCTTATGGTCTTTCTTTCCTGTGGATCGGTCAGTTCCTGATCAACATCGGGGTAAACGTCGGCCTGCTGCCGACCAAAGGCCTGACCTTGCCATTCCTCAGCTACGGCGGCAGTTCGCTTGTGATCTGCTGTGCGAGCCTCGGTCTGCTGCTGCGCATCGAGTGGGAGTCGCGCAACAACATGGGCAGCGAAGAAACCGAATTCAAAGAGAGCGACTTCGCCGAGGAGCCGCCCCATGGACGCTAACGTGCTGATCATGGCCGGTGGCACCGGCGGGCATGTATTCCCGGCGCTGGCCTGTGCCCGCGAATTCCAGTCGCGTGGCTACAAGGTCCACTGGCTGGGTACGCCGCGTGGTATCGAAAACGAGCTGGTGCCACAGGCCGGGCTGCCCCTGCATCTGATCGATGCCACCGGGTTGCGTGGCAAGGGCAAGCTGTCGCTGCTCAAGGCACCTTTCATGCTGCTCAAGGCATTGGGTCAGGCACGCAAGGTCTTGCGCGAGTTGAAGCCGGTCTGTGTCGTGGGTTTCGGTGGTTATGTCACCGGTCCTGGTGGCCTGGCTGCGAAGCTGGCGGGCGTGCCGTTGATCATTCATGAGCAGAACGCTGTGGCCGGTACCGCCAACCGCAGCCTGTCGTCCTTCGCCAGCCGAATCTGCGAGGCGTTCCCGGACACCTTCAGTGCAACGGCCAAGCGCCGCACGACCGGCAATCCTGTACGGGTCGAGCTGTTTCTTGAAACACCACGCCAGGCACTGGCCGGCCGCAAGGCGCGTCTGCTGGTCCTGGGCGGCAGCCTGGGCGCGGAGCCCCTGAACAAGTTACTGCCCGAAGCCCTGGCTCTGGTGTCTGAAGACATACGGCCCGAGGTCTTCCATCAGGCCGGCAAGAAACACGATGAAGTCACCGACGAGCGCTATCGCAGCGCTGGCGTCGAGGCGCAGGTCGCGCCGTTTATCCAGAACATGGCACAGGCCTATGCCTGGGCCGATCTGGTCGTCTGTCGCGCAGGTGCGTTGACCATCAGTGAACTGGCAGCCGCAGGCTTGCCTTCGTTCCTGATACCGCTGCCTTACGCGATCGACGACCACCAGTCTCGTAACGCTGACTATCTGGCTCGCGAAGGCGCAGCCTTTGTCATGCCGCAAGCGACAACTGGCGCCGCCGAGATGGCTGCGCGCCTGAAAGAGGTTTTGATGCAACCCGAACAATTGAACAACATGGCCCGTACCGCCCGCAGGCTGGCCCGGCCAGACGCAACCAACACCGTTGTCGACGTCTGTGTGGAGGTGGTCAATGGTTGAGAGTCAACGCGCCATGCCTCAGCCGGAAATGCGCCGTATTCGCCGCATCCACTTCGTCGGTATCGGCGGTGTGGGTATGTGCGGTATCGCCGAAGTACTGCTGAACCTCGGCTATGAAGTATCGGGCTCTGACCTGAAGAACTCGGCCGTTACCGAACGTCTGAAATCCTTCGGTGCACACATTTTCATCGGTCACCTTGCCGAGAACGCTGTCGGTGCCGACGTGCTGGTGGTTTCCAGCGCCGTGAACACCTCCAACCCGGAAGTCGCGACAGCCCTTGAGCGTCGTATTCCTGTGGTGCCCCGTGCCGAGATGCTGGCCGAGCTGATGCGCTATCGCCATGGCATCGCGGTTGCCGGTACTCATGGCAAGACCACCACCACCAGCCTGATCGCTTCGGTGTTTGCTGCCGGTGGCCTGGACCCGACTTTCGTGATCGGTGGCCGTCTCAACGCTGCCGGTACCAACGCACAGTTGGGCACCAGCCGTTACCTGATCGCCGAGGCCGATGAAAGCGACGCCAGCTTCCTGCATCTGCAGCCGCTGGTCGCAGTCGTTACCAATATCGACGCCGATCACATGGCCACTTACGAAGGCGACTTCAACAAACTGAAGAAGACCTTTGTCGAGTTCCTGCACAACCTGCCGTTCTACGGTCTGGCGGTGATGTGCATCGATGATCCGGTGGTGCGTGAAATCCTGCCGCTGGTCAAGCGTCCGACCCTGACCTACGGCTTCAGCGAAAAAGCCGATGTGCGTGCTATCAACGTGCGCCAGGACGGCATGCTGACGTTCTTCACCGTGCTGCGTCGCGACCGTGAGCCGCTGGACGTATCGGTGAACATGCCGGGCAACCATAACGTGCTCAACTCCCTGGCAACCATCGCCATCGCCACTGACGAAGGCGTCAGCGACGAAGCCATCGTCCAGGGCCTGTCGGGCTTCCAGGGCGTTGGTCGCCGCTTCCAGGTCTATGGCGAACTGCCCGTCGAAGGCGGCAACGTGATGCTGGTGGACGACTACGGTCACCACCCGCGTGAAGTGGCTGCGGTCATCAATGCCGTGCGTGGCGGCTGGCCGGATCGTCGTCTGGTCATGGTCTATCAGCCGCACCGTTTCAGCCGTACCCGTGACCTGTACGACGATTTCGTGCAGGTGCTGGCCGATGCCAATGTGCTGTTGCTGATGGAAGTCTATCCGGCAGGCGAAGAGCCGATCCCCGGTGCCGACAGCCGCAACCTGTGCCACAGCATCCGGCAGCGCGGGCAACTGGACCCGATCTACATCGAACGTGGTGTCGAACTGGCGCCGCTGGTCAAGCCGCTGCTGCGCGCCGGTGACATCCTGCTGTGCCAGGGGGCCGGTGATATCGGTGGCCTGGCTCCGCAATTGCTCAAGAGCCCGCTGTTCGCCGGTGCCGTCATTGCTTCAACCGAAGGGAAGCTCAAATGACAGTGACTTCGCAATCTTCCCTGCGCTCGACCCTTGAACCGAAAAGCTTCGGCCGCGTTGCCGTGCTCTTCGGTGGCAAGAGTGCTGAGCGGGAGGTTTCGTTGAAGTCGGGGCGAGCGGTGCTGGATGCATTGCTCAGCGCTGGCGTGGATGCGTTCGGCATCGACGTGGGCGATGACTTCCTGCAACGGCTGGTCAGCGAAAGGATCGACCGTGCCTTTATCGTCCTGCATGGTCGTGGCGGTGAAGACGGCACGATGCAGGGCCTGCTGGAGTGCCTGCAAATCCCTTATACCGGTAGCGGTGTACTGGCTTCTGCACTGGCCATGGACAAGTTGCGCACCAAGCAGGTCTGGCAAAGTCTTGGGCTGGCCACTCCGCTGCATGCGGTTCTGGGCAGTGAGGCCGACTGTATTTCTGCCGCGACGGAACTGGGCTTCCCTTTGATCGTCAAACCGGCCCATGAAGGTTCAAGTATCGGTATGGCGAAGGTGACCGGCGTCGACGAATTGATCGCCGCATGGAAAGCCGCCAGTACCTACGATTCACAAGTTTTGGTCGAACAATGGATTCAGGGTCCTGAGTTCACGATCGCCTGCCTGCGTGGCGAAATATTGCCGCCCATCGGCCTGGGCACTCCTCACAGTTTCTACGATTACGACGCCAAGTACCTGGCTTCCGATACCCAGTACCGGATTCCGTGCGGGCTCAGTGATGACAAGGAACAGGAACTCAAACAACTGACAGCACGTGCTTGCGAAGCCATCGGCATTGCAGGCTGGGCGCGCACGGATGTCATGCAGGATGCGCAAGGCAAGTTCTGGCTGCTGGAAGTCAACACCGTGCCAGGCATGACCGATCACAGTCTGGTCCCCATGGCGGCTCGTGCTGCCGGGCTGGACTTCCAGCAACTGGTGTTGGCGATTCTGGCCGACAGCGTTCAGGTGAGAGGTTAAGCATGTACGGCGCGTCGGCACGTCATCAGCCACCTGCTCCTGGCCGCAAGCCAGTGCCGCGTGGCGCCAGTCGGATGGTGGCCAAGGAGCCATTGTCGGCGCGACTGCCCAAGCCGGGCTTCGGTTTCCTGAAAGGACTGTTCTGGCCGGTGCTGCTGGTGGTTCTGGGTTTCGGTACGTACGAAGGTGCGCAGCGTCTGTTGCCGTATGTAGACCGTCCGATCACCCGCATCAACGTGCAGGGTGACCTGGGCTACATCAGTCAGCAGGCGGTGCAGCAACGAATCGCGCCTTATGTGGCGGCGAGCTTCTTCACCATCGATCTGGCCGGTATGCGTACCGAACTGGAGCAGATGCCCTGGATCGCCCATGCCGAAGTACGGCGCGTATGGCCGGATCAGGTCGTGGTTCGACTGGAAGAGCAACTGCCCGTCGCCCGTTGGGGAGACGAAGCGCTGTTGAACAACCAGGGACAGGCTTTCACGCCGCGTGAACTGTCCAACTATGAACACCTTCCCCAGTTGTTCGGCCCGCAGCGGGCTCAGCAACAGGTGATGCAGCAGTACCAGGTGTTGAGTCAGATGTTGCGCCCCATGGGGTTCTCCATCGCACGCCTGGAGTTACGTGAGCGTGGCAGTTGGTTCCTGACCACCGGTGCCGGCAATGCCGGTCCGGGTATCGAGTTGTTGCTGGGACGCGATCATCTTGTGGAAAAAATGCGCCGCTTCATCGCGATTTACGAAAAAACGCTTAAAGAACAAATCACGAATATTGCGCGCATCGACCTGCGTTACTCCAACGGCCTTGCGGTTGGTTGGCGTGAACAGGTAGCGCCCACAGCGGACAAGCCCGCTGTCGCGAAGAATTGATAAGAGGCTGGACCATGGCAAATGTGCAAAGCGGCAAAATGATCGTCGGGCTGGATATCGGTACCTCCAAGGTGGTGGCACTGGTAGGCGAAGTCGCGGCCGATGGCTCGCTGGAAATCGTGGGTATCGGTACCCATCCATCCCGTGGCCTGAAAAAGGGCGTGGTGGTGAATATCGAATCGACCGTGCAATCGATTCAGCGCGCCGTCGAAGAAGCGCAACTGATGGCGGGCTGCCGTATCCACTCGGCGTTCGTCGGCGTGGCGGGCAACCATATTCGCAGTCTGAACTCCCACGGCATCGTGGCTATTCGTGATCGCGAAGTCAGTTCTGCGGATCTGGAGCGTGTGCTCGATGCCGCACAGGCTGTTGCCATTCCTGCCGACCAGCGCGTTCTGCACACCTTGCCTCAGGATTACGTGATCGATAACCAGGAAGGCGTGCGCGAGCCGCTGGGCATGTCCGGCGTGCGCCTGGAAGCCAAGGTGCATGTGGTGACCTGCGCAGTGAACGCCGCCCAGAACATCGAGAAGTGCGTGCGCCGCTGTGGCCTAGAAGTCGACGACATCATTCTCGAGCAACTGGCTTCGGCCTATTCGGTATTGACCGATGACGAGAAAGAGCTGGGCGTGTGCCTGGTGGACATCGGTGGTGGCACCACGGATATCGCGATCTTTACCGAAGGCGCCATTCGTCACACCGCCGTGATCCCGATTGCCGGCGATCAGGTCACCAACGACATCGCCATGGCGCTGCGTACACCGACCCAGTATGCCGAAGAAATCAAGATTCGCTACGCCTGCGCCCTGGCCAAACTGGCCGGTGCCGGTGAAACCATCAAGGTCCCGAGCGTGGGCGACCGTCCACCTCGCGAGCTGTCGCGTCAGGCCCTGGCTGAAGTGGTCGAACCTCGTTACGACGAGCTGTTCACCCTGATCCAGGCCGAACTGCGCCGCAGCGGTTATGAAGATCTTATCCCGGCAGGCATCGTGCTGACCGGTGGTACCTCGAAAATGGAAGGTGCGGTCGAACTGGCCGAAGAAATCTTCCACATGCCGGTACGCCTCGGCGTGCCGCATAGCGTCAAAGGGCTCGCTGATGTTGTGCGCAACCCGATCTACTCCACAGGCGTAGGCCTGTTGTTGTACGGGCTGCAAAAACAGTCGGATGGCATCTCGCTGTCCGGTCTGGGCAACAGCAGCAGTTACGGCGACGAACCCAAGGCCCCAGTGCTTGAGCGCGTCAAGCGCTGGTTCCAGGGCAATTTCTGAGTTTCAAGGCTTCAAAAGTGGTAGCGGCAGGTAGTAGGCAGAAACAAAACTAGAGAACTGAAGGAGAGGGAAAATGTTCGAACTCGTAGACAACGTCCCGCAGAGCCCGGTAATCAAGGTTATCGGTGTGGGTGGTGGTGGTGGCAACGCTGTCAATCACATGGTCAAGAGCAACATCGAAGGCGTGGAATTCATCTGCGCCAACACTGATGCTCAGGCACTGAAAAACATCGGTGCACGCACCATCCTGCAATTGGGTACTGGCGTAACCAAAGGTCTTGGCGCTGGCGCCAACCCTGAAGTCGGTCGTCAGGCGGCACTGGAAGACCGTGAGCGCATTGCAGAAGTCCTGCAAGGCACCAACATGGTCTTCATCACCACTGGCATGGGCGGCGGTACCGGTACCGGTGCAGCTCCGATCATTGCCGAAGTGGCAAAGGAACTGGGCATTCTCACTGTTGCGGTCGTGACTCGTCCGTTCCCGTTTGAAGGCCGCAAGCGCATGCAGATCGCCGATGAAGGCATCCGTATGCTGTCTGAAAGCGTCGACTCGTTGATTACTATCCCCAACGAGAAGCTGCTGACCATCCTGGGTAAAGACGCCAGCCTGCTGTCGGCTTTCGCCAAGGCTGACGATGTTCTGGCCGGTGCCGTTCGCGGTATCTCCGACATCATCAAACGTCCGGGCATGATCAACGTCGACTTCGCCGACGTCCGTACCGTGATGAGCGAAATGGGTATGGCAATGATGGGTACCGGCTGCGCCAGCGGTCCGAATCGTGCGCGTGAAGCGACCGAAGCGGCCATTCGCAACCCGTTGCTCGAAGACGTCAACCTGCAAGGTGCGCGTGGCATCCTGGTCAACATCACCGCCGGTCCTGACCTGTCTCTGGGTGAGTACTCCGACGTGGGTAGCATCATCGAAGCGTTCGCTTCCGAGCACGCAATGGTCAAGGTCGGTACTGTTATCGATCCGGACATGCGTGACGAGTTGCACGTGACTGTGGTTGCCACTGGTCTGGGTGCGAAAATCGAGAAGCCTGTGAAGGTTATCGACAACACCCTGCAAACCGTCCAGCAGGCCGCTGCTCAACCGGCAGCAGCTCGTCAGGAAGCTCCATCGGTTAACTACCGTGATCTGGACCGTCCGACCGTAATGCGTAACCAGGCTCATGCAAGCGCCACTGCAGCGGCCAAGATGAACCCTAACGATGACCTTGACTACCTGGACATCCCGGCTTTCCTGCGTCGTCAGGCCGATTGATGAAATGTATCAGGGGTATTAGGGTGATTGGTGTTCAGCAAAGGCATGGTCTGCTATCATCGCCAGCCTTTGTTGATACCAGTTCGCAACTTGCGCTGAAGCGGCCATGCCATGATTAAACAACGCACCCTGAAAAATATTATCCGTGCCACAGGTGTTGGCTTGCATTCCGGGGAAAAGGTTTACCTGACCCTCAAGCCTGCGCCTGTGAATACCGGCATCGTGTTTTGCCGAGCCGACCTGGATCCTGTCGTGCATATTCCTGCACGAGCGGAAAATGTCGGAGACACCACACTGTCGACCACTCTGGTCAGCGGTGACGTCAAGGTAGACACGGTAGAACATTTGCTTTCGGCCATGGCTGGCCTTGGCATCGATAACGCCTACGTCGAGCTCTCTGCCTCCGAAGTTCCAATCATGGACGGCAGCGCAGGCCCTTTCGTATTCCTGATTCAATCGGCTGGTCTAGAGGAACAGGACGAGCCGAAGCAGTTCATCCGTATCCTGCGTGAGGTGACAGTGGAAGAGGGCGGTAAACGCGCTACTTTCGTGCCTTTTGAAGGGTTCAAGGTCAGTTTCGAGATCGATTTCGATCACCCTGTCTTCCGTGACCGCACCCAGAGTGCAAGCGTGGACTTTTCCAGTACTTCCTTCGTGAAGGAAGTCAGCCGTGCACGGACCTTCGGGTTCATGAGTGATATCGAGTACCTGCGCAAGCACAACCTCGCACTCGGCGGCAGCGTGGAAAACGCCATCGTGGTCGACAAGGAAGGCGTCTTGAACGAAGACGGCCTGCGTTACGAGGACGAATTCGTCAAACATAAAATCCTGGATGCCATCGGCGACCTCTACCTGCTGGGCAATAGCCTGATTGGTGAGTTCCGAGGCTTCAAGTCGGGGCATGCACTGAACAATCGTCTGCTGCGCACGTTGATCGAGCAGCCGGACGCCTGGGAAGTCGTGACCTTCGAGGATGCCAGTACGGCACCTATTTCTTACATGCGTCCTGTCGCGGCCGTGTAAGCAAGCTTTACTCTCTTTCCTTTTGTTCTTTAAAGGCTGCCTTCGGGCGGCCTTTTTTTATGGCTTTTCGAGAGATAAAAAAGCGGCTCAGTGTGAGCCGCTCTTTTCAGCTGAAAACCATCAATGATGACTGCTGCTGCCCAGATTGCCGCCATTGCCATCCGGAATGCTGATGTTGACGTTCTGCATCATGCCCTGATCTTCATGATCGAGGATGTGGCAGTGCAACACGAACTCACCGATGTAGCGTTGGTAGCGAGTGCGGACGTAGATCTTGTAGAGGCCTTTGGTGTTCGTCACCGGATCAAAGCCCGGTGTCTTTCCGGTAGGGCCTTTGACAAACAGCGTGTCCTTCCAGACGCCTTTGAGGCCTGCATACTGAGCATCGTTGTTGTCGGTTTTATCCACAGCTCCCGGCTCACTGAGGTCAGTGCCATCCGGGCCGATGATCTTCTCGATCTGGAACGGGTTGACGTGGATATGGAACGGATGGCTGACGTAAGCCGATTGCAGGGTCCAGGTTTCCGCTGTCCCCAGTGTCAGCTGACGATTGATGACATCGGGCTTGTAGGGCTCTGCGTTCGCTGCGGTGGTGCCGACAGCAAACTTGACGTTGTTCGGATCGGTAGCGTTGAGCATGAACACCAGGTTCTGCTCAAGATTGCCGCTCTTCTTCAGTTCCTCATCGGAGATGCTTGCATGTGGAATGAACTTGGTCAGTTTGAGGTCCTTCTGAAGGTCGCTGACCACCAGCCTCTGAACCTCCGCTGGCATGTTGCGCTTGGCAGCCGCGACCAGTTCGGTGGTGACTGCGGCCTTGATGTCTTTGATTTTAGGGCCAGCGCCGACTTCAACGAAACCGAGCAGTTGCGTGCTGCCAGTGGTCTGGTTGACGCTTCCTGATTCGGTTTCAGGCTTGTCTACTACGCAATAGCGACCAGGTTCCGGAAACATCACCAGCAGGTCATTGCGATAACCTGGCTGCAAGGTGACCTGGCTGAGTTGCTGAGCCTTGTCCATGGTCAGGCCGTCTGAAGCGATGACCTGGAACGGCACCGGCTCCCCGAAGCACTGGTTGGCGATGAAGCTTTCAGAGTCGGCGGCGCTGATCCCGTCCTGGCTACGCTGGCGTCCTGTTTCGGCCATTTTGCGAAATTGCGGCACGATGGTGTCGCGAATGCCCGCATGTACCAGCCTCCAGCGTTCGATAGTGCCGCTGTTTGCGAAAAAGATCGGTTGGACCTGGCCGTTGATCGTGGTGTAACGCCCCGAGTTCTGCCAGTCGCTGGGACCAAACTGGTCCTCATAACTTTCCACGACCCCTATCTGACCTTTCGCGCAATTCCAGTTGTAGGTCTTGCCGCCATCGTCCGTGCAGGCATAGGGAATCTGTTGCAGGACCAGCAAGCGTTCGGTGAATGGCTTGCCATCAGAGCCTTTGAGCAAGGTATCGATATCGCCATTGCTTTCATGCGTCGGTTTGCGATCGCCATGGATCACCAGAGCGCCCGCCATGCCGCTACCCACTTGCAGGGCGGTAGAGCCGTGACGATGAGGGTGATACCAGAAAGTCCCGGCCGGATGGTCTTCGGGGATGTTGTATTCGTACTGGAAGCTGACGCCGGGGTTGATCGACAGCAAGACGTTGTCGCTGTTACCCGTCGGGCTGACCCACAGGCCGTGGGAGTGCAGGTTGGTGCCATTGAAGCAGTGAGGTTTGTCTGTTGTCGCATGGGGATCGGTGCAGCTTGGGTCTTTCGGCAGGTTGTTGTTCAGCGTGACCCGAATGGTATCGCCCGGCGTGGCATTGATCGTAGGGGCAACAAAAGGCCTGCGCGGATCGACGTCCGTGCCTTTGTAGCTGCGCAGTCTGACCACATCGTCGTTCTTGGTTGTCGGGTTATAGATGCTACTGACGGTATAGCCGATATTCAGCACCAATTGCCGTTCCTTGCCTGCGCGAGGTGTCGGCGCGGGAAGCGGCTTGGTCGCAGCTTTTTCGACGCCCGAACGCATCAGCAAAGTAGTCTGGCCACTAACCGCCTGGCTCGGAGCCTGCTGTTGCAGATCGGGCGGATTGATGAACTGCCGTGATGACTCTTCGGCCATTGCGGGCAATGCCGTACATCCCGCTATCAATGCGGCAACTGCGGCGTGCAGATGGTAGCGTTTCATTGCCGGGGCCGTGCCTTTGATACAAGACTCTTCCAGTCTGGCCATATAAATCTCCCTGATTACACATGATCCCAAAGGGACAACAAGAGTCGGTGTGCCGTGATGGCGGGGTAATGGTAGCTAATTAGTGGCATTTGGGTAGCTGGAAGGGGAATTTTCGAGCCTGAAAGCGTTCTAAGGATTCTTGAATTTTTGTGATGGTAATTTCTGCACTGAGATAGCGCATTTATTCGAGCAACATCTCGACCCTCGGTCATTTCATTGGATGAAATTCAAAGCATGCTGGACGCAAATGCTACCCATATCTCCCTCACGCTCGAAGGCGTTTCCACAGACCTGCAAGTCCTCAGCTTCATCGGTCGCGAAGCCCTTAACCAGCCCTACCGTTTCGACGTCGAGCTGGTCAGCAGCCGTCCCAATCTGAATCTCAAGGAGCTACTGCACACGCGCGCCCACCTGACCTTCGGTGCCACGGGCAAAGGCATCATCCATGGCCTGGTCTACGGCATCGAGCAGGGCGATTCAGGCAAGACACTGACCCGCTACAGCATCACGCTGGTGCCGCAACTTGCCTACTTGCGGCACAACCATGACCAGCAGATTTTCCAGCAACTGACGGTGCCAGAGATCATTGCTCAGGTCCTGGAAGCACGGGGCATTCTGGCCGATGCCTACAGTTTTCAACTCGGTGCGACCTACCCCGAGCGCGTTTACTGCGTGCAGTACGACGAATCGGACCTGCATTTCATCCAGCGTCTGTGCGAAGAAGAAGGTATTCACTTCCACTTTCAGCACTCTGCCAGTGGCCACAAACTGGTGTTTGGCGACGACCAGACGGTGTTCCGCAAACTCGTCCCCGTGAGCTATCAGCAGGATTCCGGCATGGCGGCCGAGAAACCGGTGATCAAGCGTTTCAACCTGCGACTGGAAACCCGCACTACTCGCGTCAGCCGCCGCGATTACGACTTTGAAAAGCCGGGCCTCCTGCCTGAAAGCACCGCCAAGAGCCCTTTCTTGCCTGACCTTGAAGACTACGATTACCCCGGCCGTTTCACCGACCGCAGACGGGGCAAGCAACTGACGACCCGCGCCCTTGAACGCCATCGCAGCGATTACCAACTTGCCGAAGGCCAAGGCGACGAGCCAACCCTGGTCACCGGCCATTTCATGACCCTGAGCGAACACCCGCGAGCCGAATGGAACGACCTGTGGCTGTTGCTGGAGGTCATCCACGAAGGCAAACAGCCGCAAGTGCTGGGCGAAAACATCACCAGCGACGTCACCGACAACAAGGACGACTTCCATCAGGGCTACCGCAATCGCTTCCTCGCAACCCCGTGGGATGCCCATTACCGCCCGCCATTGGCCCACCTCAAACCCCTGACCATCGGTAGCCAGACCGCTATCGTCACCGGGCCAAAAGGCGAAGAGATTCACTGTGATGAATACGGTCGGGTCAAGGTGCAGTTTTTCTGGGACCGCGAGGGCCGGGGTAATGATAAAACCACCTGCTGGCTGCGCGTCGCCACCGGTTGGGCGGGCAGCGCTTATGGCGGCATTGCCATCCCGCGAGTCGGCATGGAAGTGCTGGTCACCTTTCTCGAAAACGACCCTGACCAACCGCTGATCACCGGCTGCCTGTTCCACAAGGAAAATGTCGTTCCTTACGACCTGCCAGCCCACAAGACCCGCAGCACCTTCAAGACCCTCAGCTCGCCGGGCGGCCAGGGCTATAACGAGTTTCGCATCGAAGACAAGAAAGGTGCAGAACAGATCTACCTGCATGCCCAGCGCGACTGGGATGAAAACATCGAACACGACCAGAAGATCCGCGTGGGCAACGAGCGGCACGACACCGTTGAAGCCAATACTTTCAGCGAGTTCAAGGCCGAAGAACACCGCATCACCCATCTGGACCGCAGGACCGAAGCCCGTGCCGACGACCACCTGACCGTTGGCGCGACCCAGCATGTAAAAGTCGGAACGGCGCAGTTTGTTGAGGCCGGGAGGGAGATTCACTACTACGCGGGCGACAAGGTGGTGCTGGAAGGCGGCATGGAGTTCACCGCCAAGGCTGGCGGGAGTTTTATCAAGATCGATGCTGGCGGCGTGACCATCAGCGGGGCGCAGGTGAGGACCAACTCGGGTGGTGCGCCGGGGGCCGGGACGGGGATCGGGATTCTTGCGCCGCTGGTTCCAGGCCTTGCGGCTGCCGGCAGGGCCGGTCACTTGATGAGGACTGCCAAGGCCAACCCGACCTGGCTGGAACTGAACCTGCATTACGACAACCTTGAGCCCGTGCCCGGCGCCTCCTATCGCGTTGAGTTTGCCGATGGCTCGACCCGCGAAGGCGTACTGGACGACGATGGTTTTGCCCGGCTGGAGGATGTCCCCAAAGGCCCTGCCAAGGTGTATTACGGTGAAGATCCCCGACCGTTCAGTCGCGAAAGCGTAGCGGTCGTTCAGAGCACGGATGAAAAGGTGAACGAAGATTTACGCAAACTCGGCCTGGACCCGGATCAGGTTGATTTACAGGCATTGGTGGAAAAAGCCGCAGGGAGGCTGGCATGAGTCAGAAAGTCGCCGCAGGCGCAAACAAAGGTGGCGAAGACCGTAGCGCCGCGTATCAGGAAGCCGCCGTTGAACTGGCCAAAGGCATCGCACTCGGCGCAGTGCCGTTTCTGGGACAGGCCATCGATGCCTACGACACCATCGAATCTTCCATCGTCCTCTACAACGCAGAGACAACCGACGGCAAGGAAGACGCGCAATTCGATCTGTTGATGGCGGTCATCGGCTGGATTCCAGGGCCGGGCGACGGCCTGAAGAAAAGCCTGCGAATCGTCAACAAAGACCCACAACGCTACGCCCCCGTGCTGTTCGACCTGCTGCGCTTCGTGCTGCAAGAGTGCGGCATCAAAACCAGCCCAGAAGAACTGCTCAAACAGGTTTTCGATGCAGGCAAACTGCGCACCGAACTCGACGACATCATCACCGGCGTAAAAGGCTCCTCGGCATTCCAGAGCCTGCCCAACTGGGCAAAAACCGCAGTCGTGACCGTCCTGGCGGCATCTCGCGACAACATGCCAGCGATGGTGGGGATTGTTGAAAAGCGGCTGGTGAAGTGGAAGGGGGTGCAGCGCAATAGTTCTGGGATGGCATCAGGCACCCGTCAACCCGCGCAGGGTAAAAAGCCTGCGGCAAAAGATTCTACCGTGGCCACTCAAGGCAAAGACGGGGCAAGCGGTACTGCGTCGCAGAAAAGTGATCAAACAACGTTAGGTCGCAGCTCACTCTATGACATTAGCAATGAAGGATTGGGAGTCAGTGGAGAACATATTGCTGACTACATCTGCGCGGTGGAGTTCGGTTGGGGCAAGGATTGGGACGGGCATGACAAGGGCGCTGATGGGAAGTGGCTGGAGGGGGTGCCGAGTGCGAGTAAGTTGGGGAAGCTCTCAAAAGGTGGTAGTCCTAAGTCTCGTCATGTTCTATATAGGCTGACAGATGGAGCGAATGGAACCGGTATCGATTCTGTTTGGCGCGCCGATCCAGCTACAAACAACGGAAAAAAATTCGCGATTGTTGAGGCTAAAGCGAGTCGCGATGAAGACGGACCGAAGTTTATGCGAAAACCCAATAACACCCGCAAGCCCAGTGTCGCGTCAACACTGGGCGTTTCGGGACTTACGGATCCAAGCGAGTTACTTGAGCCGTTAGACCTTGACCAAGGTGCGCCTGCCGGGAAGAAAAAAGGCAAACTCTCTCGCTCAAAAAGCTCTCCAACTGCGGCTGATAAAAAAGACAAACCGGCAAAGCAGCCAAAGGATATTCTTGTTCAAATGAGCAAGGAGTGGATTAGGGCTAATATTGAAAGTGCAGTCCCTAAGAAAATGGTCTATCAGATTTTAGGATCGTACAGTCGGCATTTGTTTTACGCTCCGTTGTATCATCCTAAAAAAAGCCCGAAAGAGCATGCAGACGCTCGACTAAATAATGGTGATGAGGCAACTCATGCTAATCATTCTGCCTTTCACTATCCTGACGATGAAGTCAAGCAGTTTGTCAATAAGCGAAAAAGACGTCTTGCATTGAAATATAAAGAATCGACTTCGCTGACTATTGAGCAATAGACATGAATAAGAGACAGAAATTTCTTAGTGATAATATGTATGCAGAATTCTTTGAGTATGTAGAAGAGACTAAGGTCTTTTTTGAGCATAACAAATTTGAGTCTGATTCTCCCGAACAAGAAGAGTCACTGAGGGCTAGCCACTTTCAAGATCTGGCGCTAAAGAAGCTGTTGATATCTTACACAGCAGGGGTAGATATCTCTACGCTAATACCTTTGCTTGAAGAGCTTGTGTCAAAGTATGAAGAACGTCAAAGTAAGCTTTCAACGCTTGAAGGAGTTAACAATATTTCTCCACTTGCCATTGATGATTGGCCTCATCAATTTGAAGAGTGCGTTCAGGTTTTCAGTCTCTGCATATTGCTTCACAGAACGGATCTTCTAAAAAGATTTGTCAAGCTATTGGATGATGCAGGCTATAATGGGGAAGACACTCTTTATGAAGATTTACTCCGCAAGCTCTTGCCGGGGCGTGAAGATATAGATGAGTGGTATCATGATGTTTATACGCCTTTGATTCACGCTATATATGCCGATGAAAAAGAGGAGGCATCGCACCTGCTTGATACGTATTGCAAGCAGTGGTATCCCGCATTCAAGCAAGCGCCTTGGCACGATTCGCATTTGGATGGAGATGAAGGAAGTTACGTCGGATATTGGGCTTTCGAGGCCGGAGCCATTGCTTTTTTATATGGTATCGACGACAGCAAAATAAATCACATGGTTTATCCAAAGCATTTGGTCGAGTACGCAAGAAGCTCTCAATCCGCCAATGGACCTCAAGTCGCCCGCCTTGATGCCGGACAACATTGCAGCAAAACAGGCTACTGGTTCACCCCGGCTCAAGCCAACTCAAGACGCCACTTCCAGCAAGGCGAAATAATGCCGAGCTTCAGCGACTCGAAATGGGGCGATACGTTCTGGTATTGGTCGGGTGAGGAATAATACGT
Organism: Pseudomonas sp. Irchel 3A18; assembly: GCF_900187465.1. Classification (NCBI taxonomy): domain Bacteria; kingdom Pseudomonadati; phylum Pseudomonadota; class Gammaproteobacteria; order Pseudomonadales; family Pseudomonadaceae; genus Pseudomonas; species Pseudomonas sp. Irchel 3A18. The sequence continues at coordinate 26,582 of NZ_FYDI01000006.1, read as the reverse complement.
GGCTGCCTGACTCGCTGGCCATCAATTGCTTTTGCCACTTGCCATAACGCGGTGGCAGACAGAATAAAGCGACTGCGCCATTTGTACTTAAACAGGGAGCGGGGAATTCACAGGCGCTTGTAGGAAATCGCGATCAAGACCTTTTCATAAATCTGCCACCGGCCTGAAACATTGCCGCTGTTGACTAGAGGGCTGCCCACGAAACCCAAGGTTGGACGATGACCAAAAACCGACAACAAGGCGCGGCACTGCTGATGGTGCTGGTTGCCCTCGCCATGCTGGCCGCCGGGCTGGCCTGGATGGTTGAGCAGGGGCGGCAGGAGGTGGACAGCGTGCGCTTGCTTCAGCAGCGAGTGCAGGCGCGATCCATTGAAAAGGCGGCGCTGGCGTTTGCCGGGCAGGCGCTCAAGGACCCGGTGTGGCGCGCCAGCCCTTTGTTCTGGCAGGCCTTGCGCGGACAGCCTTTGAGTTATGACTTCAAGGGTGGCAAGGCGAGTATCCGGATTTTCGATTTGCATCGCTGCTTCAACGTCAACAGCCTGATCGGGCCTGAGGCCGAGCGTGCGCAAAAGCAACTGGTCTATCTGTTGGGTGCGGATATGCAGGCTGAACGTCTGGCCCAAAGCCTGACCGACTGGATCGACGCCGATCATCAAAGCAGCCTGCACGGTGCCGAAAACAACGAATACCTGCGCTCGTCGCCACCGCATCTGGCGGCCAATCAGTCGATGGTCGATATCAGCGAATTGAACCTGCTGCTACCCGCCGACAGCCAGCGCGAACAACGTTATCCACAACTGTGCGCCTTACCGGAAACCACGGGCTGGCGGTTGAATGCCAATGCCCTCAACCTCAATGAATTGCCTTTGCTGGAAGCTTTGTACGAGGGGAAAGTCGAACGCTCGCAACTGACCCGCCTGATCAGCGGCAGACCGGCTGGAGGTTATCTGGATGCTAGCGCCTTGCGCCAGGCCATGGGCGCCATGGACGATGAAGCCTTCGCCCGATTGAGCGAAGGCTTGCAGCTCAACGGCGATCACTTCCTGGTGCAGATCGAAGTGGAACTGGATGGCCAGAAGTTTCACAGCCAATACCGCGCCGAAGCCCTGGGCATCGTGAAATGGCACAGCCGTGTGCCAGCCCAGGACATGGTGATTCGTGAACGAAAAGTAGGTCGTTAGCTACAAGCCGCAAGCTGCAAGCCAGACTTGCACTTGCAGCTTCTAACTTGACGCTGCCGCTCGTTTCCCAACTACACCGCCAGATCCCCACCATCAGCCCGCTGGATCACTACCGTTGAAGCGCGTGGTCGCACGGTGCCGACGGTCACGTCGGTTGCCACATCGGTCGATGGCCAGTTATCGGGATGCTGGATGTTGACGAACATGGTCTTGTTGTCCGGCGTAAAGGCCAGGCCGGTGACTTCGCTGCCATTGGGGCCAACGAAGAAACGACGCAGGTCACCCTGGTTCTGGGCATTGACCGGAATCTGCTTGCCTTGTGCATCGAGCATATTGGTCGGGATCACCGCCAGCATCTGGTCGTTGGTGTAGCTGGTAATGGTGGATTCGCCGTTGTCGGTCTGGACCCACAACACGCCACGGCTATCGAAGCTCATGCCGTCCGGGCTAGCGAACTGGTTAAGTTCGGTCAGGCCGGAGCGGTTGATGTCTGCTGTGCCGGAAGCGTTGGCTCCAAAGACGAAGATGTCCCAGGTGAACGACACCAGATCGTCAGCATCATGCCAGCGGATGATGTGCCCGTGTCTGTTATTGACCCGCGGGTTGGCGGCGTTCGCCGTGGTGCGGCTGGTGTTGTTGGTCAGGGTCAGATAGACGTCGCCATTGAGCGGGTTGACGGCCGTCCATTCCGGGCGGTCCATCGGGGTTGCGCCCACGGCATCCGCAGCACCACGGGTGTTGAGGATGATGCCTGGCAGGTCGGTGAACTTGGCACCCAGGGTGCTGCTATCGGTCGTCGCTGTGGCTACGTCGAGCAACAGCCAGTTGCCACTGCCGTCAGCGTTGAAGCGGGCGACATACAGTTTGCCACTGTCCATGTACTTGGCGCCGGTGGCCAGGCGATCGCTCGGGTTGGCATCCGCCGCATCCCACAAGGCGGTGGAGACGAACTTGTAGAGGTATTCGTTCTGCGAGTCGTCGCCCATGTAGAACACCACCGGCTTGCCGGGAGTGGTCAGGCCCGGCCAGCAGCCTTCGTGACGGAAGCGGCCGAGTGCGGTGCGTTTCACTGGCAGGGTGCTTGCGCTGTACGGATCGATTTCAACGATATAGCCATAGGTGCTGGCTTCGTTGCGGTAATCGTCCGTGGCCGTGGCACCGGATGGGGTGATGTTGAAACGGGTGAATTCGCCGTTGACCTCGGAAGCATCGCCAGCGGCAGTTTCCCAGCGATAGTTGCCGTTCGAGGTGGCGATGCCGATACGCACCTGGTCGGCTGGGCGGGTGCCTCGGTTGACGAAAATCCCCGGCCAGTTCTCTTCACAGGTCAGGTAAGTGCCCCATGGCGTGTAGCCGTTACCGCAGTTGTTGTTGGTGCCGCGAGTCTGGCTGCCGTCGGTGGAGAACACGGTCTTGACGTGATCGGTGCCTTTGAGCGGGCCGGACAGGTTCATCACCGAGGCCGTGGTGAAGCGGCGGTTCAACGGGTCGTTTTCCACTACCTGCCAGCGGCTGCCGACCTTGCTGATGCGCACGACGCCAGCGCCATGGGCGTTGATTTCCTTGCGCACTTCTTCAGCCGGGCGAACGCCGCCCACCAGGGTTGGGCCGGACGGGTGCAGGGCGTTCTGGTCGATGTATTCAAAGTTGATCGCCAGCAGGCCATCAGTGGAGCTGCCGTTGATAGGGAAGTAATGCATGCCGTCATGGTGCATGCCCATGGCGTTGGCCTGATCGGTAGAGGTGTTGCTGCCGTCGCTTTTCCAGGGGTTGGCCAGATTGCTGAGCGGCGTGCCCCATGGGGCGAGAACATGAGCGGTATAACCGGCGGCCACGGTAACGGCGTCGGTGCGCGAGCCGGGGATCGAGGTGAAACCCAGTTTCAGGCCCGCAGGTGTCGCGGGTGTCGGTGCCGGGTCGTCATTTGAATCGCTGCCACTGTCGAAGCAACCGGTCAGCCCGGCGCCCGCAATCATGGCAATGGCAGCACCCAGCCCGCCACGTACCACGCTGCGACGGCTCAGATAGGTGTCCAGCACGGATGACAGCGGTTCGTTGGTACTCAGGTTGCGGTTCTGGTTATCGCCGGTATTACGACTCATTCATCAGGTCCTTTTTATGAAATAGGTTTGGAAAAGGAACCGGGACTGTAGAAGCCGAGTGTGATGATTCATTGGCAGTTTTATTAAGAAAGCGTCTGAAAGCCGTCGTAGTTATTTCATTTTGTTACAGAGAGGGCCGTGAAGGTCCGGGTTAAAAAAATGCCATCAAACTGTCATTTTCCATCGCCAATATGCCGCCCCTGTGAAGGGTTCGCCTCAGGACATAAGAACGATGGCTTCAATGGCACGGCGCGATGTGTTGGGATGGATGACGGCAGGTGCCATGGCGCCGTTGCTGTCGGCCTGCTCAAGCCTTCAGTACAGAGGTTCTGTGGCCAGCGGCAGCTACGTCGATCTGCTGTATGTGGCCGACACCCTGGATGCTCGCCAGCCTGGCAAGCCGGTGGTTCCCGCCACGCATCTGGGGCCTGCGACCCGTATCGGCCAGGCACCCTGGATCACGGGGGCCAATGCCCGTGTCCATGTCCCCGATCAACTCCAGATCAACAGCCTGCTCGACGCCAGCCTGAGCCAGCACGTCGAAACCGGTGGTTACCCGGTGCTGGGCGCGTTGCTGCAGCGTTTTCGCAGCGAAGCGGGTGATGGCAACAGCCTTACGCTGGAGAACGGCCAATGCTGGAATGGCAGTGGCCTGGCTTATCTGACTCAGGGCAAGTCCGGGGTTCAAGGCAGCGCATTGCTGGGCACTGAAGTGCGGGTCAGCAGCGATGAGCGTCTGCTCTGGCCGCAACAATGTGCCGGTCTGTATCGCCAGTTCGGACATCCGGTTCTGGGCGCAGACCTGGCTGCGGATGCCGGCCAGCGCCTGGGCACCGAAGCCGTGGCGTTCTTTCGTCGCGGCGGAGTTCGCATTGCGGTCGTCGGCATTACCGACCCCTACGCACGGGATCAGAAACTGTCCCTCAAACAATGGCACGACAGCCTGCAACCGGCACTTGAGCGTGCCCGTGCCGATGCCGATCTGGTGATCGCTCTGGCGGATGTCGGCACCGGGCCGGGGATCTGGCTTGCTGAACGTCTGTCTCATATCGACATGGTGTTGTGCGCTCGTGGTCAGGATCTCTGGCCGCAGCCGCTAGAAATTATGCAAGCCTCAGGCAAGCGGGTGCCTGTGATATTGGGCGGGACCCGTGCCAGCGGAGCCTTTCGTATTCGTTGTCAGCAGGCCGCTGGGCAATGGCAGTTCACGGCGCGCTTTCAACCGGCGCTGGAAAGCACCCTGACTGCGGCTGATCAGGTCCAGGCCCAGCGCATTCGACAGCTCACCCAACAGCAGCGCGCCGCCCACGCTGGCTGGCTTGACGAACCGTTGGCCCGTGCGCCGGAAAATCTATGGCGTCGGGATGTGCGCGGCGGCAGTTGGGACCGCTTGCTGCATGAGGCGTTGGCCGAGCGTCCTGACAGTTCCGTGCTGCTGCCTGGCCTGCGTTACGACAGTCCGCTGGCGCAAGGGCAGATGATTACCCGCGAACACCTGATCAGCCTGACCGGCAGCTATCCGGCTCCGGTGGTGAATGTGCCCGCGAAGCAGGTCCCCAGAGTGCTGGAAAACGTCGCCGAGCAAATGTTTGGCGATATGTTGCTGCTGGACAACAGCCAGGACCTGCCGCGCTGGATGAGCCAGTCATGGGAGGTCACTTACAGCGCGGGTGGCAAGCGGATCAATGGCGTGGGCGAACCCGCCGGGCAGTGCCGCACCTTTGGCCTGGGTTTCGACGCCCAGGCCGGTCAGCCGCTTTGGCAGCACCTTGAAGCCTGGCTGCGTGAGCGTCCTGCCGACTGGCGCATCGCACCTTTGCAATTGCCCGGAATGCGTTACGTCCAAGGTCATCCCGGCTGGCATCCACGAGAGTCTGCCGCATGACTCGTCTGGTCTGGACGAGCCATGTGCTTCTGGTGATGCTGGTCGGCTGGCTGGCGGCACAGTGTGTGTTACAGGCCTGGCATGGTCTGGCGCGACCCGTCACCGGTAGCGTGGCCCCGGCTCCAGTGGCCGGTCTGTTGAGCAGTCACTGGCGAGCCGGTCCCGTCCTCAGCAATGAATTGCCCCTGACCACGCTGGGTATCGAATACCTGGGCAGCTTCAAGGCCATTCCCCTGAGCGCCACGGTGGTGGTGCTGCGTTTCGAGCAACGCCAACGCACCCTTGCTCGCGGCCAGAAACTGGCCCCCGGCGTTTCTCTGCAGGACATCGATGAGCTGGGCATGGTGTTCGACAACAACGGCAAGCTCGAACGTTTGCCATGGCCTGCGCAACGGCCCTTCTTCGGCTTCAAGCAACAGGGATAAGCAATGACCTTCATTCGTCTCAAGCAACCGCTGCGTCTTGCCCTTCTGCTGTGCGCTCTGACCCTGACCGGTGTGAGTGCCGAAGAAGAGCCGCTGTATGAGGTCAACTTTGTCGATACCGAACTCAGCGAGTTCATCGACAGCGTTTCGCGCATCACCCACACCACGTTCATCATTGATCCACGGGTCAAGGGCAAGGTCACGGTGCGCAGCAGCGAGATGCTGGGCAGTGAAGAGATCTACGATATTTTCCTGGCTCAATTGCGCGCCCAGGGTTTCGCGGCGGTTGACCTGCCAAACGGCAGTGTGAAGATTGTCCCGGATCAGGCCGCTCGCCTGGAGCCCGTGCCGGTGGAGTCGGGGCGCAATGCAGCGCAGGCCAACGATGGCATGGCGACCCGCGTGTTCAATGTGCGCAACGCTGCCAGCGAACAGATGCTCAATATCCTCAAGCCGCTGATCGACCCGCGAGTGGGGGTTATCACGCCGTACCCTTCGGCCAACCTGTTGGTGATTACCGACTGGCGCAGCAACCTGGATCGTATCGACAGCCTCCTGGTGCAGCTCGATCAGGTCAGCCAGGAACCCCTGGAAGTGCTGCCGCTGAAAAATGCCAATGCCAACGACACCGCGCAACTGGTCACGCGCCTGCTGGCTCGCGAGCAGGGCGCCGACAGCGCGCAAGTGGTGGCCGACCCGCGCAGCAATGCCCTGCTGGTGCGCGGGAGCACCGACAGCCGCGCCCGTGTGCGGGCCTTGCTCAAGCAACTGGATAAGCCTTACGACCCGCTGCATAACGCCAACACCGTGGTGATCTACCTGCGCCATGCCAATGCGGCAGAAGTGGTCAAGGTCCTGCGCGGCCTCAGTCAGGACATCGCAGCGCCGACATCCTCCGCTCAGGGCAGCGAGAAATCCGTGCCGGTAAGCACTTCGGGCATTCGTATGGAATACGAGGAAGGCACCAATGCCGTGGTGATGGTCGGGCCGGACAGCGAACTGACGGCCTATCGCAGCATTGTCGAGCAACTGGATATCCGCCGTGCTCAGGTGGTGGTCGAGGCCATCATCGCCGAAGTCTCGGACACCCGCGCTCAGGAACTGGGCGTGCAATGGCTGTTTCAGGGCAACAATTTCGGGGGCGGCGCAATCAATTTCAGTGGCAATAATGCGCCGAGCGTCACCAGCGTGGGCGCGTTGGCACAGTCCGGGGACACGGCCGGCCTGGGGCAATTGCTGGCCGGGGTTCAGGGTGTGACAGCCGGGGTCGGCAACCTGAGCGGTGGCGGGCTGAATTTTCTGGCCTTGCTCAATGCCCTGAAAAGCCAGAGCGGTTTCAACCTTTTGTCGACGCCGACCTTGCTTACGCTGGATAACGCCGAAGCGTCGATTCTGGTGGGACAGGAAGTGCCTTTCGTGACCGGCTCGGTGACCCAGGACAACACCAACCCCTACCAGACCATCGAGCGCAAGGAAGTGGGTGTGAAGCTGCGCATCAAGCCGCAGATCAACATCGACAACACTGTGCGCCTTGATATCGTGCAGGAAGTTTCGTCGATTGCCGACAGCACCAGCGCCAGCGATGTCATCACCAACAAGCGCGAGATCAAGACCAAGGTCATGGTCGAAGATAACGGCCTTGTGGTGCTGGGCGGCCTGATCGGTGACGAGTCCACCACCAGCGATCAACGGGTGCCGTTGCTGGGTGACATTCCGGTGCTGGGCCGACTGTTTCGTTCCGATGCGACCCAGCGGGTCAAACAGAACCTGATGGTCTTCATTCGCCCGCGCATCGTGCGCGACGGTGAGACGCTGGCTCAGCTCAGCAGCGAGAAATACCGCAACCTCAAGGCAAGCACTTCGTTGGCGCTGCCGGGTGCAAGCGAGGGCGATCCGCTGCTGCAATTGTTCCCGGCGAGCCGCGAACGTCTGGATCAGGGCGCATGGTGAACGCGTTGCTGCCTTATCGCATAGCACGCCAGAGCGGCGTCGCCAGGGTGCCGACCGATGCGGGCTGGCTGCTATGGCTGCGCGTCGGCAGTGACACCGACACCTTGCAGGAAGTGATGCGGGTGCATGGTTTGCCAAACGTGGTGGAGCACCTTTCGACCCAGGATTATGAAGCCCGGCTCGGGGAACTGTACCAGGCCGGCGAGTCGGCCACCGCTGCGCTGATCGACGGGATTGGCGAGCAGGTCGACCTCGACAGCCTGATGAGCGAACTGCCCAAGATCGAAGACCTGCTGGAGAACGATAACGACGCGCCGGTGATTCGCCTGATCAACGGCCTGTTCGGCGAAGCGTTGCGTTTGCGGGCCTCGGACATTCATGTGGAAACCTTCGAAGCGAGTCTGGTGATTCGCCTGCGCATCGACGGGCACATGCGTGAAGTGCTGCGTCCGCCGCGTGCGTTGTCGACGATGCTGGTGTCGCGGATCAAGGTCATGGCCCGGCTGGATATCGCCGAAAAACGCCAGCCTCAGGATGGCCGGATTACCTTGCGTTCTGCCGGGCGTGAAGTGGATATTCGCGTCTCGACCTTGCCAGGCATTCACGGTGAGCGCGTGGTGATGCGGGTGCTGGACAAGCAGGCGAGCCTGCTGGACCTGGGTAACCTCGGCATGCCGTTTGAAGTGGAGCAGGGGCTGCGAGCCTGTCTGCAACGTCCCAACGGCATTGTGCTCAGCACCGGCCCGACCGGCTCGGGCAAGACCACCACGCTCTACGCCAGCCTGAATAGCCTCAACGATGGTTCCTGCAACATTCTTACCGTCGAAGACCCGGTCGAATACGCCATTACCGGCATCGGCCAGACCGCGATCAATCCCAAGGCCGGCATGACCTTTGCCAATGGCTTGCGGGCCATTCTGCGTCAGGACCCGGACGTCATCATGCTCGGCGAAATCCGTGACCGCGAAACGGCGCAGATCGCTGTGCAGGCCAGTCTGACCGGGCATCTGGTGCTTTCTACCCTGCACACCAACAGCGCGGTGGGCGCGGTGACCCGCCTGCGTGACATGGGCATCGAACCCTTCCTCATCGCTTCGACCCTCAAGGGCGTGCTGGCCCAGCGACTGGTACGCCGCTTGTGTCATTGCGCCGTTGCGCAACCCTTGCAGGACGCCGAGCGGATGCTGTGGCCGGAACTGGCCGGGCTCACCGAAAGCTTTCACCCTCAAGGCTGCGACTCTTGCCAGGGCAGCGGCTATGACGGACGTATGGGCTTGTATGAATTCATCGAGCTGGACGCCGGCCTGATTGCCTTGCTGTACGACGGGGCCAGCGAAGTCGCGATGCATGATTATCTGGCCGACAAGCGACAGAGTCTTGTGGCCATGGCCACCGAATGCCTGCGGCGTGGCGAAACCAGTCTTGCGCAGGTCTTGCGCGCCGTGCGGGGCTGACCGATGCCGACTTATCGCTATCAGGCCCTCGACCCGGCAGGCCGTACGCGCAAAGCCAGCCTTCAGGCAGAAAGCGAGCGTCACGCCCGGCAGCTTTTGCGTGAACAAGGACTGTTCGCCCGGGACTTGCAGATTCAGGATTCAGCCTCGCGCAGCCCTCGCGGCCAGCGCCTCAATCACACCCAGTTATGTGAACTGACACGCCAGTTGGCGACGCTGCTCAGTGCCGGAATTGCGTTGGTGGATGCCCTGGCGACACTCGAACGGCAACTTGCCGAACCTGCGATTCGCAACCTGTTGGTGGCCGTACGCGGTGCGCTCGGGGAAGGGCACAGCCTGGCGCAAAGCCTGCGCCGACAAGGTGGCCTGTTCACGGGGCTGTATTGCGCGCTGGTGGAGGCGGGCGAGCGTTCCGGCAAGCTGGCACCGGTGCTGGAGCGTCTGGCCGAGCACCTTGAGCAGGTCCAGCGTCAGCGCCACAAGGCCCGTACCGCCATGATCTATCCGGCGGTGCTGATGCTGGTTTCTCTGGCCGTGGTCGTTGGCCTGATGACTTTCGTGGTCCCCAAGCTCACCGAGCAATTCAGCCATACCGGGCAGAGCCTGCCGCTGATTACTCAATTGCTGATCGGCATCAGCGAAGGGCTGGTGCATGTCGGCCCGTGGTTGCTGGTACTGGGGCTGCTGGCCTCCATTGGTGCGGGTTTCCTGCTGCGCAAGGCCCATTGGCGATTGCGCCTGGACCGCAGTTTGCTGCGTTTGCCCAAGGTCGGTCCGTTGCTGACCGTGCTGGAAAGCGCACGGCTGGCTCGCAGTCTGGCGATTCTGGTGGGCAGCGGCGTGCCGCTGCTCGAAGCCCTGCACGTGGCCACTGCCACCGTGAGCAACCGCGAAGTGCATCGGGCGCTGGAAACCGTTCGTGAACAGGTCGAGGGCGGCGTCAGCCTGCATCGTGCTCTCAACGCTGCAGGTCATTTTCCGCCGCTGCTGCTCAACATGGTCGCCAGCGGCGAGGCCAGCGGGACCTTGCCGGACATGCTCGAACGGGTGGCGGACAACCAGGAGCGCAGCTTCACCCGTCATGTTGACATGCTCATGGCCTTGTTCGAGCCCCTGATGATTCTGGTGATGGGCGGTGTGGTGCTGTTCATCGTCCTGGCCGTGCTGTTGCCGATCATGCAGCTCAACCAGGGACTCACTTTCTGACTCATGGAGAACCGTCTTATGTCCAAGCCTGCCTCACGTCGTCAGCGTGGCTTCACGCTGATGGAGATCATGGTGGTGATTTTCATCATCGGCCTGTTGATCGCCGTGGTTGCCCCCAGCGTCCTGGGCAACCAGGACAAGGCCATGCGGCAGAAAGTCCTGGCCGACCTGTCCACGCTTGAGCAGGCGCTGGACATGTATCGCCTCGACAATCTGCGCTATCCCAGCACCGAGCAAGGTCTTGCGGCCTTGACCAGCGCGCCCTCGGTGGAGCCACTGGCTCGCTCATGGCGAGCCGACGGCTATATCCGTCGCCTGCCGGCGGACCCGTGGGGCAACCCGTATCACTATCGTGCGCCCGGCGAACATGGACGCATCGATATCTACTCGCTAGGGGCCGATGGAGCACTGGGCGGGGAAGGCACCGATGGCGATATCGGGAACTGGAACCTCTAGGCGTGAAGGTTTCACGGGGCTTTTCACTGCTGGAGATTCTGGTGGTGTTGCTGATCATCGGGTTGTTCAGTGCCCTGAGCGTGGCCTGGCTGGATTCAGGTCATGCACCGATGCAGCAGGCCCTGGAAAAACTGGCAGCCGAGGCCCGCACTCAAGCGGCCCAAGCCAGGCACAGCGGGCAGGTGTCGGGAATGCGCTGGAATGGTCGTCAGCCGGAGTTCGTCCGCAAGGACCAGACCCGCTGGGTCGTGGATACGTCGCCCATGAAGTCCTGGCCTGAAGGGTTGCAGGCGGACTGGCCGGTGTCTGACGAGCCTCGCGTGATATTCACGCCATCGGGTGTAAGTGCGGCGGTGAACCTTAACTGGCGATGGCCCGGAGGGCAGCAACGCTGGGAGTGGCGCACCGATAACAGCCTGACGCAGGTAAAGCTGCCATGAAGCGCCAGCGCGGTTTCACCCTGTTGGAAGTGATGGTGGCGCTGGGTATCGCGGCGGTCATGACCATGATGGTCAGCCAGATGCTGCGCCAGCGCATCACCGTGCATCAGGCCGTTCAGCAGCATCGACTCGGTGCCCTGTGTGCCCGTGAGCTGGAGGCGCGTTTCGGTGTCGAGCGCTACTGGCCGCAGATCAACAAGGTCAGTGGCGAGTTGCAGCAGGGCGACAGGATTTGTTACTGGCGCATGAGCCTGGGCATGACCGGTGTTCAGCATTTGCGCCGTGGTGAACTGGCGCTGTTCGCCGCCCGTGACGAGCGCGAGCCGCTGGGCAATTACACCGTCTTTCTGGTGCGGCCGTGAGTCGTGGCCAGCGCGGGCTGACCCTGATCGAATTGCTGGTGGCGCTGGCGCTGACGGCGGTGGTCGGTGTGGTGCTGGCTGCGCTGGTGAATGGCTGGATCAAGGTTCGCGAGCGCCTGTCCGAGCCGGGCAATGAGCCGGTGGTGCTGGAGTTCTGTCTGGCGCTGGAGCGTCGTCTGGATTCTCTGGTGCTGCGCCGTTTGTATGAAAAGCGCCTGCCGTTGCCGGTGAACTGGCTCGACTGGGACCCGGCCACGAATCAACTGGGTTGGGTCGCCTTGACCGCCTTTCCCGAAGCTGAAGGCCAGTCGAGATCGCAGCGACAACGGCTGGAGTTCAACTCGCGGGAGCGGCGTTTGAGCCTGTGGACTTCGGCTGATCTCTATGCGGTCGGCGCGCCTCGTTGGGATCGTCGTGAACATCTGGATGAGGTCGACAAGGTCAGTTTCAGTTTTTATCAGGGGACCCGCTGGCTGGCGTTCCCTTCCACTGTCGCACTTCAGCCCGACCGGGGTGTGCGACTCGAATTCGAGCGTCATGGAGCGCCTTATGTCTGCACCTTCAGCTTGCCCGATAGCCGCCCATGATCTTTGAACGCTGGAGTCTCAAACGCCGTGCGCAGCGTCATTGGTTGCTGCTGCGTCCTGCCGCCACGGGTGCATGGCAATGGCGTCGCCTGCCGGGAGACGAGCAGGGCGACTGGCCGCCGCCTGCGCACTTTCTGCAGGACACCCTCGCGTTGATCATGCCCGCCGCGCAGTGCAGCCATTTTCAGGTGCCCGCGCCACCGGGGCTCAAGCCTCATGAATGGCCGATGTTGCTGGAGGACCTGTTGCAACAGCCTGCCGAAGCGGTGCAGGTCAGTTGCCTGTCGCGGCTCGCCGGGCATCTGGAATTGCTGGTAGTCGAGCGCACACAGCTTCAGCGCTGGTTGAGCGAGTGCGAAGCACTGGGCGTATCACCCGATTATCTGTGGGCCGAGTTGCAATTGCTGCCGACGCAGGCTGCTGGTCAGACTCTGAACTGGTCGCGTCCCGAAGGCCGTTGCCTGATCCGCGGCGCTGACAACGATTTGCAGCACTGGCTGGTGTGGCCGGATGTGCTGGGTGAGCCGCCCGAGAACTGGCGACAGCCGAGCGAGGAAATGACCGGGCCATGGCCTTCCCGTTGGGCCGCGTTGAGTCGTTTGCCCAATCTGTTGGTGCGCTCAGGCACTCGTCGTCCAAAAGCTCGGCGTCGGGCGTCGCCATTTGGCAGAAGTCTGCCTCGTCTGGCGGGTGTCTGTGGCGTGCTGGCGCTCTGTTGGGGCGTGCTGACTCTTGGGCAGTTCTGGCAGCAGGTGCCGGTCTGGAAGTCTCAGGTCGAAGCCTTGACCGGGCCGGTCGGCAGCGCTCAACAGGCAGCGCGGGTGTTGTCTCGTCTGCAGTCCGAGCAGACCGACTGGCAAAGCCGCCAGCAGCAGATCGTCGAGCTGGAACAGGCCATGACGCTGTGGCTCGACAGCCAAAAGGACTGGGGCGTGTCCGGCACTTACTTCGATGGGCGAACCCTGCGACTGGTGCTGAGCGGCAATGCTTCACCTCCAGACACGACTCATTGGCAGGCCATGGCCAAGGCGGCGGGTGCGAAGGTCAGCGTTGAAGCAAATGAAAAAACTTCCCTGCTGACGCTCAATTTCAATCTGGATGGGCAGCCATGAATGCATTGATTCTGAGTGCTTCAAACGCTTTCGCCGCCTTGCCGCCTGCCCGGCGTTACGCTCTGTTGGCGGGTTGGGTCGTTGTGCTGACGTTATTGCTGGTGCTGATCGGTCGTCCCTTGCTGGCCTGGGGCAAGGACCTGCGTCAGTGGCCGCTTCTGGCGCAGCAGGCCCAGGCGCTGAGCCCCGGCCCGGCGTTTACCGCCGAATACTGGCAGGCGCTGGCCGGTGCCCGAGGGCTGGTACTGACACGGGTCGAGCAGCGAGGCGATATCTGGCAGTTGCAAGGTGAGTTGAGCCGCGCCGAACCTCTGGCGCAACTGATGCGCAGCATTCAGGAGCAAGGCGGGCGACCGCTGCGCTGGAGCCTCGAACAAGGTCATCAGAGTCTGGTGTTCAGCCTGGATGTCGGGCGTGCGGGGAGGCTTCCATGAGCCGTACGTTATGGATGCTCGGCGCTCTGGTGTTTGTCCTGACGCTTGTGCTGAATATGCCCGCCGCCTTTCTGGTCCGTTTCGTCCAGTGGACGCCTGGCTGGCAGCCGCAGGGCGTTGCCGGGACCCTGTGGTACGGACGAGCCGAGCGACTGGGGAGCGTCGGGCCTGTGAGCTGGAACCTTCGGCCCTGGATGGGACAAGGCCTGGTGAGCGCCGGATTTCAGCAGCAAGTCTGGGAACTCAAGTTGCAAGGCTGGCCTTGGGCGTGGACTGCCGAGCTTGCGCCCGCTGGCAGTCTTGTTACCCCGGCCATGGCCTACGTCGTGGATGGTCGCTGGCAAGGGCGTTTGCTGATGCAGGGCCGTGGCGCGAAATGTACGTCTGGTGAAGGGAGTCTTGAGGGGCAGAATCTTGCCGTGCTGTCGCCCTGGATGGTGGTGCTGGGCAACGCTCATCTCAGGCTTGAGTGTCGGGATGGATTGAAACTGTTGGCCGATATCCGGCGCGAGGGGGAGCATCGTTTCGAGATCGGTCTGGAACCTGTAACCCGTCGGATGAGGGTGAGCGGTCAGGTCGAACCGACGGCGATGGTGACACCGCTGCTGATTCAGGCCGGGATGCTCAAGGCGGGCTCGTCGCAATTTGAAACGGTTTTGGGCAAGCGCTGACGTTTACTTCTTGTCCTTGGCGTGACTGGCCAGACGCTCCAGCGCGGCGCGCAATTTCGGGTCGCTGATGCCTTCGGCGGTGGCCTGGATACTTTCCGCTGCGGCAGGCGACAGGTCGATGGTGTGACCGACGGCACCCCTGGCCACGGTGGGAGGCTGTACCTTGAAGATAATCCGCATCAGGCTGGCGAACTCGTCGAAAGCGACCAATTGCCGCTGCAGACGCTTTTGCTGATAGCGCAGGCGCGTGGCCCAGTGACCGTCAGTCACGATCAGCAACAGGGTACCTTCGCGCCACGAAGCTACATGGCAGTGTTCCCGTGCGGCAGGCTGCAACTGGCTTTCGAGCAGGCGCTGAAGGTGGCTCAGACGCTCGGCATGGCGAAAAATTGCCTTGAGCGGCTTGGCGTCGCGCAGCAGGACGGCGGGGGCTCTGGCAGTGAGGGGACGAAAGGCCATGGGTGCGTTGCCGGGTATGACAAAGTCTTCATGTTAACAGAAAGCGTTCTTGCAGCTTCGTTCAGAGGGCTTTCCGTGCTTTTATATGCAAATCAACGAGTAACTTCGGCCCTTGACGGGTTGAAGTGCTGAATAATGGCCCCATTGTAAGACTGCCCCGTAACAGCGCTGTGCCAGCATCGTGGAATAACGCCACTTTCCTCACCACCGTTTCCGGGTAGAATGCTCGTTCGCATGCGGCCATTAGGCTGCACGGGCGACTCACGGGGCCGCCCTCCATTCCTATGTGTGGAAGATCCTGTCGATATGTTTGCGCCTTTGTTAAAAAAACTTTTTGGAAGCAAGAACGAGCGTGAAGTCAAGCGCATGCTCAAGACGGTACAAGTCGTCAATGCCTTCGAAGAGCAAATGGTGGCCCTTTCGGACGAGCAACTGCGTGCCAAGACCGAAGAGTTCAAGGCCCGCATAGCCAAAGGCGAGACCCTCGATAAGCTCCTTCCAGAAGCTTTCGCGGTTGCGCGTGAAGCGGGCAAGCGTGTCATGGGCATGCGCCACTTCGACGTCCAGTTGATCGGCGGCATGACCCTGCACGAAGGTCAGATCGCTGAAATGCGTACCGGTGAAGGTAAAACCCTGGTAGGTACGCTGGCGGTTTACCTGAACGCATTGGCCGGCAAGGGCGTACACGTTGTTACCGTGAACGACTACCTGGCTCGTCGTGACGCCAACTGGATGCGTCCGTTGTACGAATTCCTCGGCCTGAGCGTCGGGATCGTCACGCCCTTCCAGCCACCGGAAGAGAAGCGCGCCGCCTACGCTGCCGACATCACTTACGGCACCAACAACGAATTCGGTTTCGATTACCTGCGCGACAACATGGCGTTCAGCATGGAAGACAAGTTCCAGCGCGAACTCAACTTCTGTGTGATCGACGAAGTCGACTCGATTCTCATCGACGAAGCCCGTACGCCGCTGATCATTTCCGGTCAGGCTGAAGACAGCTCCCGTCTGTACACCGAAATCAACCGCCTGATTCCGCGTCTTGAGCGTCACATCGAAGAAGTGGAAGGCGAGGTTACCAAGCCGGGCCACTACACCATTGACGAGAAGAGCCGTCAGGTCGAGCTGAACGAAGCCGGTCACCAGTTCATCGAAGAGTTGTTGACCGAAGTCGGTCTGCTGGCTGAAGGCGAGAGCCTGTACTCGGCTCATAACCTGGGCCTGCTGACCCACGTCTATGCCGGCCTGCGCGCTCACACGCTGTTCAACCGCAACGTCGAATACATCGTTCAGGACGGTCAGATCCTGCTGGTCGACGAGCACACCGGTCGTACCATGCCGGGTCGTCGTCTGTCCGAAGGCCTGCATCAGGCCATCGAAGCCAAGGAAAACCTGAACATTCAGGCCGAAAGCCAGACCCTGGCGTCGACCACGTTCCAGAACTACTTCCGTCTGTACAACAAACTGTCCGGCATGACCGGTACAGCCGACACCGAAGCGTTCGAGTTCCATCAGATCTACAACCTGTCGGTGACGGTCATCCCGCCGAACAAGGCCCTGGCGCGCAAGGACTTCAACGACCTCGTCTACCTGACGGCGGAAGAGAAGTACGCGGCAATCGTCACCGACATCAAGGCCTGTCTGGCCGAGAACCGTCCGGTACTGGTGGGTACAGCGACCATCGAAACCTCCGAGCACATGTCCAACCTGCTCAAGAAGGAAGGTATTGACCACAAGGTCCTGAACGCCAAGTTCCACGAGAAGGAAGCGGAAATCATCGCCCAGGCCGGTCGTCCGGGCGCGCTGACCATCGCCACCAACATGGCCGGTCGCGGTACCGACATCCTGTTGGGCGGTAACTGGGAAGTCGAAGTTGCCAACCTTGAGAACCCGACCCCCGAGCAGATCGCCCAGATCAAGGCCGACTGGCAGAAACGCCATCAGCAGGTGATCGAGGCGGGTGGCTTGCACGTCATCGCCTCCGAGCGCCATGAGTCGCGTCGTATCGACAACCAGTTGCGCGGTCGTGCCGGTCGTCAGGGCGATACCGGTTCCAGCCGTTTCTATCTGTCGCTTGAAGACAGCCTGATGCGCATCTTTGCCTCTGACCGGGTGAAGAACTTCATGAAAGCCCTGGGCATGCAGTCCGGCGAAGCGATCGAGCACCGCATGGTGACCAACGCTATCGAAAAGGCCCAGCGCAAGGTAGAAGGTCGCAACTTCGATATCCGCAAGCAATTGCTCGAGTTCGACGACGTTGCCAACGAGCAGCGTAAAGTGATCTACCACATGCGTAACAGCCTGCTGGCGGCCACCAATATCGGTGACACCATCAGCGACTTCCGTGAAGAGGTGCTCAGTGGTCTGATCAGCCAGCACATTCCGCCACAATCGCTGCCAGAGCAGTGGGATGTGGCCGGTCTGGAAGCTTCGCTGAACAGCGATTTCGCCGTGAAACTGCCGATCCAGCAGTGGCTCGACGAAGACGATAACCTGCACGAAGAAACCCTGCGCGAGAAGATTCTGGCAGAGCTGATGGTGGCCTACACCGAGAAAGAAGATCAGGCCAGTGCCGATGCCCTGCGCACTTTCGAGAAACAGATTCTGCTGCGCGTGCTGGACGACCTGTGGAAAGACCACCTGTCGACCATGGACCACCTGCGTCACGGTATTCACCTGCGCGGATACGCCCAGAAGAACCCGAAACAGGAATACAAGCGCGAGTCCTTCACCCTGTTCCAGGAGCTGCTGGATTCCATCAAGCGCGACACCATTCGCGTGCTGTCCCATGTCCAGGTGCGTCGTGAAGACCCAGAGGAAGAAGAGGCGCGTCTGCGTCGCGAATCCGAAGAACTCGCCAAGCGCATGCAGTTCGAGCATGCCGAAGCGCCAGGTCTCGATCAGCCTGCACTGGCTGAAGAGGGTGGTGATGTAGCTGTTGCCGCTGCTACCGCGCCGGTTCGCAACGACATGAAACTGGGTCGCAACGAGCTGTGCTGGTGTGGTTCAGGCAAGAAGTTCAAGCACTGTCACGGCCAGATCGGTTAAGGCTCTGACGCTGTAATACCCGCGCCGCGACCGGCTTACCCGTCGCGGCGTTTTTTCATTAGATTGCCGTACCGATGCGGACGGCGCAGATACTGCTCAAGGAGCGCACTCATGGCTGTTGGTCTTGGTCCTTTGCCTACATTGCACCCGGTTCCCGGTTTTGAACTGGGTATTGCATCTGCCGGCATCAAACGCCCGGGTCGCAAGGACGTTGTAGTCATGCGATGTGCCGAAGGTTCCAGTGTTGCCGGCGTGTTCACCCTGAACGCGTTCTGCGCCGCGCCAGTCATCCTGGCCAAACAGCGTGTACAAGGCCCTGTGCGTTACCTGCTGACCAACACCGGAAACGCCAACGCCGGTACCGGTGAGCCAGGCCTGGCGGCTGCGACCCGCACCTGTGCCCGTCTTGCAGAACTGACAGGCGTCGATGCCAGCGCTGTGCTGCCTTATTCCACCGGCGTCATCGGCGAGCCGTTGCCTGTTGAAAAGATCGAAGGCGCCTTGCAGGCCGCTCTTGATGATTTGTCTGTGGATAACTGGGCTGCTGCCGCGACTGGCATCATGACCACCGACACCTTGCCAAAAGGCGCGAGCCGTCAGTTCCAGTACGAGGGCGTCACCGTCACCGTGACCGGCATCAGCAAGGGCGCGGGCATGATCCGTCCGAACATGGCGACCATGCTCGGTTACATTGCGACCGACGCCAAGGTGTCCCAGAGCGTATTGCAGGACCTGATCCGCGACGGCGCGAACAAGTCGTTCAACCGCATCACCATCGATGGCGATACTTCGACCAACGACTGCTGCATGCTGATCGCCACCGGTCAGGCTGACGTACCGGCAGTGACTGAAGCCAAGGGCCCGCTGTTTGAAGCTTTGAAGAAGGCGGTCTTTGACGTCTGCATGGAAGTGGCCCAGGCCATCGTGCGTGACGGCGAAGGCGCGACCAAGTTCGTGACTGTTGAAGTCAATGGCGGCGGTAACCACCAGGAATGCCTGGATGTCGGCTATGCCGTGGCTCACTCGCCTCTGATCAAGACCGCGCTGTTCGCTTCCGACCCTAACTGGGGCCGTATCCTGGCGGCAGTGGGTCGTGCAGGCGTACCGGATCTGGACGTGAGCAAGATCGATGTGTTCCTGGGCAACGTGTGCATCGCCAGTAAAGGCTGCCGCGCCACGACCTACACTGAGGAACAGGGTTCGGCAGTCATGGCTCAGGAAGAAATCACCATCCGTATCGAGCTGGGCCGCGGCGATTGCAGCGAAACGATCTGGACCACCGACCTGTCCCACGAGTACGTGAAGATCAACGCTGAATACCGCACCTGATCCCCAATCAGTTCAGGTCATCAATCACTTTGTGGGAGGCCGCTTGCTGGCGACTGTAGCGTACAGACGCAGAATATCTGCCGGTTTTCAGGCCTTTTCGCCAGCAAGCTGCCTCCCACACGTTTTGTTTGTGCCTTAACTGATCGGCATTACATTGTCTGACTCTGGAGCCAAGGACATGTCTCTGCACCTCATCATCGGCGACAAACGTTATTCCTCCTGGTCGCTGCGCCCCTGGCTGGTGCTGGCAATGACCGGCGCGCCTTACACCGATCAGGTGATTCGCCTGAACAAGCCGGACACCCGCGAGCAGATTCTCCAGTACTCGCCAACCGGCAAGGTTCCTGCGTTGCAATGCGAGCACGGGACCATCATCGATTCCCTGGCCATCTGCGAATACCTGCACGAACGTTTTCCCGAAGCCAACCTCTGGCCACGTGATACCGCCGCCCGTGCCCAGGCCCGTTCGGCCTGTGCGCAAATGCACAGCGCCTTTTTGAGCCTGCGCTCCAACATGCCGATGGACCTGCATCGCGATCAGGCGCTGGAAGTCATTCCGGTCGATACGCAGCAGGACATCGACCGCATCGTTGCCCTGTGGAGCGAGTGCCGTGCAGCGTCGGCCGAGAGCGGTCCGTTCCTGTTCGGCCAGCCGAGCATTGCCGATGCCTTCTTTGCGCCAGTGGCCATCCGCCTGCGTGGCTACCGCGTAGCCTTGCCTGCCGAAGCGCTGGCCTATATTGAAACCCTTTACCAGTGGCCTGCCTTCCAGAGCTGGCAACAGGCTGCCTTGCAGGAGACCGATGAGTGAAACGTGTTCATGTGGCCGCCGCTGTCATTCGTGGCGCTGACGGCAGGATTCTTATCGCCAAGCGTGCAGATAACCAGCATCAGGGCGGTTTGTGGGAGTTTCCCGGCGGCAAGGTTGAAGCGGGGGAGGCTGTCCAGGCCGCATTGAGCCGTGAGCTGCAAGAAGAGTTGGGCATTGGTGTTACAGCGGCGCGTCCGCTGATCAAGATCCAGCACGATTACCCGGACAAACAGGTCTTGCTGGATGTCTGGGAAGTCTCGGCCTTTACCGGCGAGCCCCATGGTGCCGAAGGCCAGCCACTGGTCTGGGCCAGCCAGCGCGAACTGGCCGGTTACGAATTTCCGGCAGCCAACAAACCGATTGTCGCGGCGGCTCGTTTGCCCAGTGATTACCTGATTACCCCCGACGGCCTGGAAACCCCCGAGCTGCTGCGCGGTATGCAGAAAGCCATCGCGGGCGGCATCAAGCTGGTCCAGTTGCGTGCGCCGAGTGGCTATGACCCGCAATATCGCGACCTGGCCGTGGATGCCGTGGGCCTGTGCGCCGGCAAGGCTCAACTGATGCTCAAGGGACCTCTGGAATGGCTGGGTGACTTCCCGTCCGCCGGATGGCACCTGACGGCAGAACAGCTGCGCAAGTACGCCAGCCGTGGTCGTCCATTCCCCGAAGATCGCTGGCTGGCAGCTTCCTGCCATAACGCGGAAGAGCTGGCACTGGCCGAGCAGATGGGCGTGGATTTCGTCACCCTGTCACCGGTCCAGCAGACCCAGACGCATCCAGACGCTCAGCCGCTTGGCTGGGAAGAAGCCTCCCGCCTCATCGCTGGCTTCACCAAACCGGTATTCCTGCTGGGCGGTGTTGGTCCGGACGAGCGCCAGCGCGCCTGGGAAAGCGGCGCACAAGGCGTAGCCGGAATCCGCGCCTTCTGGCCAGGCGCGTAACGGACTCCCCCGTTGGATGGGGGGCCGCGAATAAGCGGAACGCCGGCCGATTGCTCCTACGGGGTATTGGGCTTGGGCGCAGGTTGCCAGAGGATTTCCGAGATCCCTTGCCGTTTGGCAATGATGCGGGCGGCAACGAACAGTAAGTCCGACAGCCGATTGATATACGCCAACCCGACACCCGCCAACGGTTCCTGTGCATTGAGGTGCTGGCAGCGTCGCTCGGCGCTGCGAGCGAGGCTGCGGCAGACGTGGGCCTGGGCGATCAGTGCCGAGCCACCAGGCAGTATGAAGTTTTCCAGCGGGCCGACTTCCTCGTTCCACACATCGATTGCGGCTTCCAGTCGCTCGACCTCAGCCGCGTTCAGCGCCTGATAGGCCGGCATGGCCAGTTCACCGCCCAGATCGAACAGACGATGCTGGCAAGGGCCCAGCACCTCGATCACTTCTCTGAGCGCAGGAGTGTGCTGCGCTTGCTCGTTCAGCCCAGCCAGTAGCAGCCCCAACTGACTGTTGAGGGTATCGACTTCACCGATGGCCTCGACACGCGGATGATCCTTGGACACTCGACGACCGTCGCCCAGCCCGGTTTCCCCGGCATCGCCGGTGCGTGTGTAAATCTTCGACAAACGAAAGCCCATCTGTATGGCTCCTGATTACAACTTTGAAATGACCTGTTGCTGCACATTCACCTGATTGCCCACCAGCGGCAGGCGCAGGGTAAAGCAGGTTCCCATGCCGATGGCCGATTGCACTTCCATCTGGCCTTTGTGGTTGCTGGTGATGATGAAGTACGACACCGACAGACCCAAGCCAGTGCCCTGGCCGATTTCCTTGGTGGTGAAAAAAGGCTCGAAGGTACGCTTGCGCACGCTCTCCGCCATGCCGATGCCGTTGTCTTCGACCTGAATCTCGGCCCATGGCGGATTGAGCCGGGTGCGCAAGGTGATGCGCCCCGGTTCTGCTTCGTTTTCCGCTCGCTGGTGAATGGCCTGCGCGGCGTTTTTCAGCAGGTTGAGCAGCACCTGTTCCAGCTCGTTGGGGATACAAGGCACAGGCCCCAGTTCCGGGTCGAACTGCCGGATGATGTGCTGGCCCTTGAAGTCGAAACCGATGGCCAGATCAAAGTCGTTGCCAGCGATTTCCAGCGCTTGATCGATCAGCGCAGGCAGTTCGCAAGGTGTCAGCTGACGGTTGCTCAGGCGGCTGAAGTTGAGCATGTGGCTGACGATCTTTGCTGCCCGTGCGCCTGCCTGCTGAATGCCGTCCAGCAGTTGCGGGACGCCGCGGCTGGTCAGGTAGTGATTGACGGTATTGAGATCGATGCCGTCCGACTCGGCCTGCTCAATGTTCTTCGGCAGTTCCGGCGAGAGGCGACGGCGGATGTTCTGCACGTTATGCAGGATCGCGCCCAGCGGGTTATTGATCTCGTGGGCCATGCCGGCTGCCAGTCCGCCAACGGAGAGCATCTTTTCCGACTGCACCATCATTTCTTCCAGGGAAATGCGCTGGGTGATGTCATCGATACGTATCACCACGCCACGGCCTGCATCGCCTGTCAGCGGGTAGAAGGTCAGCGCATAGCTGCGAGGTTCGTCGTTCTTGATCCACGTCACACGTTCGATCTTGGTGACGCTGTGTTGCTCAACCGTCTGCTTGATCTCGGGCAGAAACGCTCTCATGGGCTCGAAGGCAATGAAAATCGGCTGGTTGAGGGCTTCGTCCAGTGTCGTGCCGGAAAGGGCGGTCGCTTCCTGATTCCATTGGGTGACATACAGCTGCTCGTCCAGAGCGATCATCGCCGAAGGCATCGAGTCGATAATGCTGTTGAGGTAGTTCTGAAAGCCGGTGAGTTTTTTCTCGATCTTGCTGCGAACTTTCACTTCCAGTTCCAGCTTGCGGTTGGTGTGACGGGTTTCTTCGGCAAGGCCCTGAGCCTGGGCGTAGGCTTCCTGCGAGTCGTCACGTGCCCGTTTGAGTTGCTGCTCACGTGCCTCGATGCGCGACAACATGGTGTTGAAGGCTTCGGCCAGATTACCGATTTCGTCTTCGTTGCCGGGGCCAGCGCGCAGGGCATAGTTTTCTTCGCGGGTGACCTGGCGCGACAGCTCTTCGAGCTGATAGATGGGCTCGGTAATCAGGCGCCGGATCTGTCTGGCCACGACCAGCCACAGCAGAACGCTGAATATCAGAATGCCCAGGCTTGCAGTCAGCGTGCCGGTATAGAACGCCGTCGGCAGTTCGCTGCTGGCGACCAGCAGCAAATGCCCCGGAGCCTGATCACCTTTGGGCACTGTGATGATTTGCGTATTGCGAAACTCGGTCAGACGCCAGCCTTCGATATCGCCGTAATGGGCGGGAAGGTGAAGCCCTTCGCCCTGTTGCATCTGCGCCAGACGATTGCCGTCGTTGTCGTAGAGCGCTGCGGCACGCAATGGCCCGTAGCTCTTGAGTTCCTTGAGCAAGGCGTTGGCATTGATCGGTGAGTTCAAGGCCTGTTCGTTGAGATTGGGGCTGCTGATCAGGCGTCCGATGGTCTGCAGGGCCTGCGGTGCCATGGCTTCCTGAGAGATGTAGTAAGCGGCGCTGATAAAGGTCAGGTTGGCGACCAGCAGCACTGTGGTCAGCAGGACCAGCAGGGCTGCCAGCAGTTTCTGGCCCACAGGCAGGTTTTCTAGGCGCTGGCGCAATGGCATGGGGCGAATCACACGCGAAGGATGAACCAGCAGGGTAGCGTGCGCTAGTCGGTACGCAAACCCTTGCTTGCGAGATGAGTGGTCAGTCGCGTCTGTAGTTGCTGCAGGTGAGGCACGGCACATTGATGACGAAGGGCCGTTGCGCAAGCGTAGCCGAGCAGGTAGCTGATTTCTGTACGTCGGCCATTGGCCACGTCCTGATACATCGACGAGTAATTGGCCGCCGTGGCCTTGATCACCCGTTGCACTTCAGTGTGCAGGTCCTGGGCCGCCACGGGCTGGCCACAACGCTCCAGCAGGTCCGTGAGTTCGACGCACAGCGTCGCCACTTCGCAGTGATGCTCCAGCAGGCCGCCATTGCGACAATCATGGAGAACGGTCAGAGGATTGATCGCGCAATTCAAGGCCAGCTTGCGCCACAGGCGCGTCAGGATATCGGGTGTCCATTCGTGGGCAATACCGCTGTCATGCAAGTCTTGCAGAAGGGCAGGCGGCGTCGGTTCACGGGCATCGCCCAGCCATGTGTAGCCGTGGCCCGCGAATACCACGCGCCAGTCCGATTCGCGAAAGGCGCCTTCGGTGCTCGATGCAAAAATGCACCGGGCATGTGGAATGCGTGCCGCCACCGCATCCTGGCTGCCCAGGCCGTTCTGCAGCAGGACGACGTTTGCGTCTGGATGCAGGCGCGCAGCTACCTGCGCCACGGCCTGTTCGGCATCATAGGCCTTGCAGGCTACCAGCAGACGTTCGATGGGCTCGTTGCTGTCGAGGTTCTGGGCCTGAATGAAGACCGGCTTGGCAACGCCGTTTTCCACCAGCGTCAGACAGCCGCCATTGGCCTGATAGGCTTGCAGCCGCGCTTTATTGCGCAGGACCAGGCGCACCGGCACGCCTGCACGGGCCAGCCGTGCTGCCCACAGACTGCCAAGGCTGCCTGCGCCGAGTATGTGCCAGAGGGCGGCCATCAGAGGTGCATGTCCGCAAGATTGAACGGCCTTGCAGCGATGAAATCGAAAGTCGACATGAAAGGCTCGCAGTGAACGCCTGGAAAGTCTCGTTATAATGAGCGTTCTTTCATACCGTCAAGTCACGCGCGTTCGCTTTTTTCGGGCGCGCCGTTTATCTGGAGAAATTACATGCCATCGTTCGACGTAGTGTCCGAATTGGATAAACACGAAGTCACTAATGCCGTCGATAACGCCATCAAAGAGCTGGACCGTCGCTATGACCTCAAAGGCAAAGGCACTTTCGAGTTCAAGGAGCTGACCGTCACGCTCACCGCCGAGGCAGAGTTCCAGCTTGAAGCGATGATCGAAATCCTCAAGCTTGCCCTGGTCAAGCGCAAGATCGACGTGAAATGCCTTGAGGTCAAGGAGGCGTATGCTTCGGGCAAGGTGATGAAGCAGGAAGCGGTACTCAGGGAAGGTATCGACAAGGAGCTGGCCAAGAAAATTGTCGCCCATATCAAGGACGCTAAACTGAAAGTGCAGGCCGCCATTCAGGGTGAACAAGTGCGCGTCACGGGTAAAAAGCGCGATGACCTGCAAGAAGCCATTGCTTTACTGCGTACCTACGACTCGGGGATGCCGCTGCAATTCAACAACTTCCGTGACTAGGTGATTCTGGTTGTCCGGGAACCCTTTATTCCCGGACATGTCCGAACACCCCTGTAGTAGACGCTGAAATGATTGTTTCCGGCAGTCCTTTCAAGATTGGTTAGTGACAGGCAGGAGAAACAAGATGGATTTGAGCGCAGAAGTCGATCAGCTGTGGAAGGTTTCACAAAGCTGGATTCCGATGATCATGCAATACGGCAGCCGTGTGCTGCTTGCGCTGGTAACACTGTGTATTGGCTGGTGGTTGATCAACCGATTGACCGGCAAGCTGGGTGCATTGCTGGCACTGCGTAATGCCGACCTGGCATTGCAGGGTTTTGTCAGCAGCCTGGCGAACATCATCCTCAAGATTCTGCTGGTGGTGAGCGTTGCGTCGATGATAGGTGTGGAAACCACATCGTTCGTCGCAGCCATCGGTGCAGCGGGTCTGGCCATTGGTCTGGCCTTGCAGGGCAGTCTGGCGAATTTCGCGGGTGGCGTGTTGATTCTGCTGTTTCGCCCGTTCCGTATCGGTGACTGGATCGAAGCTCAGGGTGTGGCGGGTACTGTCGACAGTATCCAGATTTTCCATACCGTGCTGCGCACTGGCGACAACCGCACGGTGATCATGCCCAACGGCAATCTGTCCAACGGCATCATCACCAATACCAACCGTCAGCCGACCCGCAAGATTGTGTTCGATATCGGTGTGAGCCCCGATGCCGACCTGCGTAAAGCGCTCGAGGTTCTGCTGGAGATGGCTCAGGACCCGCGTGTCCTTCAGGATCCGGCACCGCAGGCTGTCGTCGCGGCGCTGGGCGAAAACGCGATTACCCTGTCGTTGAGGGTATGGACCAAGACCGGCGATATGGGCGATGTGAGTTCGCTCTTCAATATCGAGGCCCGTGATCGCCTGAAAGCTGCTGGTATCGATATCCCTTCGCCACAACGTATGGTGCGTGTGGTTCAGGAGTAAGCGTCAGCTCGATCAAAAAGCCCGGTGCTCCAGGCACCGGGCTTTTTGATGAGCGAAGGCATTAGGCCTTGATGCGCAAATACCTGCGCACCCCATCCTTGATAAAACACCCCTGAAACCCTCGACAACCCTTATGAACAGGGCTTCTCGACCGTCTGCGCACGATGTTGCGCAGGTGCGCACAGGCTTGCGCACTTTTTCGGGGTTTTGGTATGAAAAACAACCTGTTTTTATGAGATTTAAATTCAAGCTGTTGATTTATATGTAGAAAAATTAACAGGCATGACTCTTGATACAGACCGTTCCCACGTCCGAGCGAAGTCGCTCGGCAACCATCAGGGAACAAGGGATGTTCATGCTCGTTTACCAGGCCAGCCGCCTCATCACTCTTCACCTCCAGGTATCCGCTGAAGACGCACGCAACGGTGCGTCCCATGACTAAGAAACACGGCACCCTGCAAG